>NZ_JBWKOF010000008.1:241744-247852 GCF_059415945.1 Pseudomonas sp. GW821-FHT09H03
AAGAACGTCGCGGGGTGTCAGGTTTTCCGTGTAATCGTTAACGTCCATCGCGAGCATGCTCGCTCCTGCAGGTCATTCAAATCGTCATTCGATTCAGTGGGTGCGCGTGACTTTGCTCAGGTGCCGCGGTTGATCCGGGTCCATGCCGCGAGCTACGGCCAGGCCGGCGGCCATCACGTAGAAACTCTGAATGGCCAGAATCGGGTCGAGGGCCGGGTGTTCGGCGCGGGTCAGGGTCAAGTCGCGCTCGAGCACATCGTCCGGTGCAGCCAGCAGGACTCGGGCGCCGCGCTGGCGCATGTCGGCGGCCAGGCTCAGCAGGCCGGCCTGTTCGGCACCCCGTGGGGCGAAGACCAGCAGCGGGTAGTTGTCACCGATCAAGGCCATTGGCCCGTGACGGACTTCGGCGCTGCTGAAGGCTTCGGCCTGGATCGCCGAGGTTTCCTTGAACTTGAGCGCCGCTTCCTGGGCGATGGCGAATCCGGCGCCACGGCCGATCACCATCAGCCGTTGGCAATCGCGCAAAGCCTCGATGGCCGGGCTCCAATCCTGCTGCGCGGCATCGCGCAGGCCGGCAGGCAAGGCCAGTCCGGCTTCGAGCAATTCGGCGTCTTCTTTCCAGTGGCCGATCAAACGGGCGCTGGCGCTGAGGGTGGCGATGAAACTCTTGGTTGCAGCGACGCTGCTTTCGGTGCCGGCGCACAGCGGCAGGCTGAATTCGCAGGCGGCTTCCAGCGGCGAGTCTTCGGCATTGACCAGGGAAATGCTCAAGGCGCCACGCTTGCGCAGCAGACGCAAGCTGTTCACCAGGTCCGGGCTCTGTCCCGATTGCGAGAACGCGAACGCAACCTGACCGCTGACCTTCAAGGGTGCCTGCTGCATGGTGACCACCGACATCGGCAACGACGCCACCGGAATGCCCAGCAACTGCATGGTCAGGTAGGCGAAATAGCTGGCGGCATGGTCCGAGCTGCCACGCGCCACGGTCATGGCGACTTGCGGAGGCTGTCGGCGCAGGCGCCCGGCGATCTCGATCATCTGCAGGTCGAGTTGTTGTAGCTGAGCCTGCACGGCCTGGAACGAGGACAGCGCCTCTTCAAGCATTTTTGAAGTCAATGTCTTCTCCTTCGACCATGACGGCGGTCAGTGTGAGTGAGCGATCGAGCCGCACGCAGTCGGCCCAGGCGCCGGGTTGCAGGCGTCCGCGATCGGTGATGCCGAGGTAGTCGGCGGGGAATTGCGACAGGCGTTGCGAAGCTTCGGCGATCGGCAGGCCGATCTTCACCAGATTGCGCAGGGCCTGATCCATGGTCAGGGTGCTGCCGGCCAGGGTGCCGTCGGGCAGGCGCACGCCGCCCAGACATTTGGTCACGGTGTGGCTGCCGAGCTTGTATTCACCGTCGGGCATGCCGGCGGCGGCGGTCGAGTCGGTGACGCAATACAGGCACGGGATCGAACGCAGGGCGACGCGGATGGCGCCGGGGTGCACGTGCAGCAAGTCGGGAATCAGCTCGGCGAATCGGGCATGGGCCAGGGCGGCGCCGACGATGCCCGGTTCGCGGTGGTGCAACGGGCTCATGGCGTTGTAGAGATGAGTAAAGCTGCTGGCACCGGCCTCCAGCGCGGCCACGCCTTCCTCGTAGCTGCCAAGGGTGTGGCCGATCTGCATACGCACGCCACGGCTGCTGAGGTTGCGAATCAAGGCATCGTGACCGGCGATTTCCGGGGCGATGGTGATCACCCGGATCGGCGCCAACGCCAGGTATTCTTCGACTTCGGCCAGCAGCGCGGTGTGGGCGAAATTCGGTTGGGCACCAAGTTTGCCCGGATTGATGTACGGGCCTTCAAGGTGGACGCCAAGCACCCGGGCGCAGCCTTTCGGCCGCTGTTCACAGAATTCGCCGACGGCCTTGAGCACGCCGCAAATCTCTTCGCTCGGCGCGGTCATGGTGGTGGCCAGCAGTGCCGTGGTGCCGAAGCGCACGTGGGTCCTGGTGATGGTTTCGAAGGCCGATGCACCTTCCATGATGTCTTTGCCGCCGCCACCGTGAACGTGCAGGTCGATGAAGCCCGGCAGCAGATAGGGCAGGTCGTTTTGCGCCGGATCGCAGGGCTCGCCTTCGATCGACACGACTTTGCCGTGTTCGTGGACCAGTCGGCCGCGAACCCAGCCGTGGGCGGTGAGGATGTTGTCTTCGGACATGATGGGCTCTCGGTTTAACGACGAAGCTCGGCAACGAAGTCGTAGTAGTCGTTGCGGCAATAAGTGTCAGTGACTTCGATCGGCGTGTTGTCTTCCAGATAGCCAACCCGGGTCATCAGCAGCATGGCGGTGCCGGGGGCGATGCCGACCAGCGCGGCGAACTCGTCCGAGGCATTGATCGCCTGGATGTGCTGCAAGGCGCGGACCACGGGTTTGCCGATGCCGTCGAGGTATTCGTAGAGGGAGTCACCCACGGCTTGCGGTTTGGCAATGATCGAGGCGGGCAGGGTGCTCATCTCGATCGCCATCACCGTGTCATCGGCCTTGCGCAGGCGTTTGAGGCGCGCAACCTTGTCGTTGGGCGAAAGCCCCAGCCGGATCAGTTCTTCGTGGGTGGGCAGGGTGATTTGCCGCTCCAGCCATTGTGAGCCGGGTACGAAACCCTTGAGGCGGAGCATTTCGCTGAAGCCCGAAAGGCGTGACAGGGGTTGCTCCAGGCGCGGCGTGATGAAGGTGCCGGAACCCTGGTTGCGGCGGATCAGCCCCTGTTCGAACAGCACTTCCAGTGCCTTGCGGGCGGTAACGCGGGAAATGCCCAGCAATTCGCTGAGGTTGCGTTCCGAAGGCATGGCCTGTTCGGCTTTCCACTGGCCGGCATGGATCGCCGCTTCCAGATTGCGTGCCAGTTGCAGGTAAAGCGGCGTCGGTTGGGTGTCGTCGGGCTTTAGGGCCTGGAGGTCGTTCATGGCTGGTGTCCGCGGCGGATATTGGAGTGTTTTCGCCCGTGAGTGCAGCGAAAACTAATACCACTTGAATACCATGTCAACGCACCGGGCTAGCGGGTGGCGCAGTAAATCCAGCCTCATTTGGCTGCGTGGAAAGGTCTTGGTTTGAAGTGGTATTAGGGGAGGGGGTTTTTAAAGCAAATATCGCAGCCTTCGGCAGCTCCTACAGGGGGCAATGGTATTCACCCTGCAGGCGCTGCCGAAGGCTGCGATCTCTTGATTTATTTTTTTCGAGGGCGACCAACGGTCGTAAGCATTACGGCCGGATTTCGATCATCGTGCCGTCCGGCACCAGGTTCCAGACTTCGCGCATGTCCATGTTGCGCATGGCGATGCAGCCGTCGGTCCAGTCCAGGGTATGGAACAGGTCTTCAGGGGTGTCCTCGGTGTCCGGGGTACCGTGGATCATGATCATGCCGCCGGGCTCGACGCCTTCGCGGCGGGCGCGGGCAGAGTCGCTGATGTTCGGATAGGAGACGTGCATCGCCAGGTTGAAACGGTCGCTGACCTTGCGCCAGTCAACCCAGTACAAACCTTCCGGCGTACGTTTGTCGCCCTCCATCAGCTTGGGGCCCTTGGGACGTTTGCCCAGGGAAATGCGATAGGTCTTGAGCGGCTTGCCGTCATTGATCAATTGCAATTGATGGGCGGACTTGAGAATCAGAATTTTCTCGATGACTTTGCCGTTGTAGGTTTCCGTGGCCGAAGCCTGGGTTACCGCAACGAACGACAAGCAGAGCAAGGCAAGCAACCAGCGCATTGAAACGATTCCCCAGAGGTGTCGCGACTATATATTTATAGGTGTTTTTTTAAGTGATGGCAGGCTGAGCGAGCGGCGGGATCGATTCGGACCGTACGGGATAGACCTCGGTCCGCCGGTCAGCGAAGAAGCATTCTAAGGTACGACCCACCGTGCGGAAAGCCAGGTCGGACCAAGGGATGTCGGCTTCTTCGAAAAGCTGCACTTGCAGGCTCTCCGGGCCGGCCGCAAAGTCCAGGTCCGCCAGTTCAGCCCGGAAGAACACATGCACCTGGCTGATGTGCGGTACGTCGATCAGGGTATAGATGCTCAGGTTGCGCACCCGGGCGCAGGCTTCCTCGGCGGTTTCGCGAATTGCCGCCTGTTCGATGGTCTCGCCGTTTTCCATGAAACCGGCGGGCAGGGTCCAGTAACCCCGCCGTGGCTCGATGGCGCGGCGGCACAGCAATACCTTCGAACCCCAGGTCGCCACGCAGCCGGCAACGATATTGGGGTTCTGGTAATGAATCACATGACAGCTGTCGCAGACGAACCGCAGGCGTGAATCGCCTTCGGGAATGCGCTGGGTCACCGGATTACCGCACTGGCTGCAAAATTTCATGCTTGGTTTCCTGAATGCTGCGCCTATCTTGGCGTGCACCGGTGTCTGTCGGCAAGTTGTCGTTTCGCGACATGCGCCTGTTCGGGGGCTTGGGCGAGCGCAATGATTGGTGCATGATGCAGGGTAAGGCACTGATCGAGAACACTCATGCTGGACGAGCTACTGCATCGGGTAAGCAACCACACTCCGCACACGCTGGAGACCGACCTGCGTTTTCCCGAGGCCGCGGTGCTGGTGCCCATCACCCGCAGTGACAAGCCCGAACTGGTGCTGACCCTGCGTGCCAGTGGTCTCTCGACCCATGGCGGCGAAGTCGCCTTCCCCGGCGGGCGTCGTGACCCTGAAGACCCCGACCTGGTCTTCACCGCCCTGCGCGAAGCCGAGGAAGAAATCGGCCTGCCTCCGGGCCTGGTGGAAGTGATCGGCCCGCTCAGCCCGTTGATTTCCCTGCATGGCATCATGGTCACGCCCTATGTGGGCGTGATTCCGGACTTCGTCGAGTACCGGGCCAACGATGCCGAGATCGCCGCGGTGTTCAGTGTACCGCTGGAGTTCTTCTGCAATGACCCGCGTGAACATACCCACCGCATCGATTACCAGGGCCGCAGCTGGTATGTGCCCAGCTATCGCTTCGGCGAGTACAAGATCTGGGGGCTGACGGCGATCATGATCGTCGAGTTGATCAACCTGCTGTATGACGCGAAAATCAGCCTGCACCAGCCTCCCAAAAGCTTTATCCATACTTGAGCCATCGTTCGAATGGCCTGAACCTGATCGCTACCAATAAAAGCCGGCCTGAGCCCTGAGGACAACGAGATGAAATACCGCCTGGGCGACGCCCGCGTCGAAACCCACCCACAGAGCTGGGTCGCGCCCAATGCCGTGCTGGTGGGCAAGGTCAAACTGGAAGAGGGCGCCAACGTCTGGTTCAACGCCGTGCTGCGGGGCGACAACGAGTTGATCCTGATCGGCAAGAACAGCAACGTCCAGGACGGTACGGTGATGCACACCGACATGGGCTTCCCGCTGACCATCGGCACCGGCGTGACCATTGGCCACAATGCCATGCTTCACGGCTGCACCGTCGGCGACTACAGCCTGATCGGCATTAATGCGGTGATCCTCAACGGCGCGAAAATCGGCAAGAATTGCATCATCGGCGCCAACTCGCTGATCGGCGAGGGCAAGGAGATCCCCGACGGTTCGCTGGTCATGGGCTCGCCTGGCAAGGTGGTGCGCGAATTGACCGACGGGCAGAAGAAGATGCTTGAGGCCAGTGCTGCGCACTATGTGCATAACTCCCAGCGTTATGCCCGGGATCTGGTTGAGCAACAAGAATGACCATCACTGAGCGCCCGGTTGCATCGCCATGCGTGAATATTTGTGCGCTGGACGACGATGATATCTGCACAGGCTGCCAGCGCACGGTCGAGGAGATCACCCGCTGGAGTCGCATGAATAATGACGAGCGGCGGGCGGTATTGGGGTTGTGTCATGAGCGGGCGAAGGCGAGTGGGCTGGTCTGGATGTTGCCTTCGAAGTCCTGACTCAACTGCAAAAGCCCCTCACCCTAACCCTCCCGAAACGTCGGACCGCCCGGGGGGAGAGGGAACTGATCGAGTTGGATGCTGGGGTTACGCCGGCCTGAGATATTGAGTCGAACTCAGGTTTGAGAAGCACAAAAAGCCCCTCACCCTAACCCTCCCGAAACGTCGGACCGCCCGGGGGGAGAGGGAACTGATCGAGTTGGATGCTGGGG
>NZ_JBWKOF010000008.1:247949-315962 GCF_059415945.1 Pseudomonas sp. GW821-FHT09H03
GGGTTACGCCGACCTGAGATATTGAGTCGATCTCAGGTTTGAGAAGCACAAAAAGCCCCTCACCCTAACCCTCTCCCGGGGGGAGAGGGAACTGATCGAGTTGGATGCTGGGGTTACTCCGGCCTGAGATATTGAGTCGATCTCAGGTTGAGAAGCACAAAAAGCCCCTCACCCTAACCCTCTCCCGGGGGGAGAGGGAACTGATTAAGTTGGATGCTGGGGTTACGCCGACCTGAGATATCAAGCCAAACTCAGGTTGGAACAGCACGAAGATCGGCTCCCTTTCCCCCTCTCCCCCTTGGGGGAGAGGGCTGGGGTGAGGGGGTGGCTCTTGATCTTTGCAATGCATCGCACCACACCGGGTATTGGTCCACCCCCACCCCCTGAAGTACCCTGTGCGCCAAATTGACAGGTACCCCCATGCTCTTCCTGATCGCTTACATCGGCAGCGTCGTGCTGATCAACTATGCCTTTTCCACCGCCCCGCACCTGGACATCATCTGGTCGGCCTGGGGCGGCCTGGTATTCATCTTGCGCGACATGGTGCAAACCCGCTTCGGCCATGGCGCCCTGGTGGCGATGCTGGCGGCGCTGGTGCTGTCCTATATCACCTCCGATCCTTCTATCGCCCTGGCCAGCGCCACGGCGTTCGCGGTGTCCGAGTGCATCGACTGGCTGGTATTCAGCATCACCAAACGCCCACTGCACGACCGCCTGTGGATAAGTTCGGCCCTGAGCATCCCCATCGACACCTTCATTTTCTTCGGCATGATCGACGCGCTGACCCCCGGAGTGATCCTCACTGCCCTGGGGTCGAAGTTCGCCGGGGTCACGGCGGTGTGGCTGATCATGGCCTGGCGCCTGCGCAAACAGGCCATCGTCAGCTGAAGCCAAACCCCGCGGTTCATGTAAAATGCCGCGCTTTCTCCCATGGGAAGTGTGCCAGGCGCCGCGTCCCTCGATGATCCGCTTCTTGAGGACCTTCAGATGACCCGTATCGGAACTCCATTGTCGCCCACCGCGACCCGCGTATTGATGTGTGGCTGTGGCGAGTTGGGCAAGGAAGTGGTGATCGAGCTGCAACGCCTGGGCGTTGAAGTGATTGCCGTGGACCGTTACGCCAACGCGCCGGCCATGCAGGTTGCCCATCGCAGCCATGTGATCAACATGCTCGACGGCGCCGCCCTGCGTGCGGTCATCGAAGCCGAGAAGCCGCACTTCATCGTGCCGGAAATCGAAGCCATCGCCACCGCAACCCTGGTGGAGCTGGAGTCCGAAGGCTTCACCGTGATTCCGACCGCGCGTGCTGCGCAGTTGACCATGAACCGTGAAGGCATCCGTCGCCTGGCCGCCGAAGAGCTGGACCTGCCAACCTCGCCGTACCATTTTGCCGACACCTTCGAGGACTACAGCAAGGCCGTCGAAGACCTTGGTTTCCCGTGTGTGGTCAAACCGGTCATGAGCTCATCGGGCAAAGGCCAGAGCCTGTTGCGCAGCATTGATGACGTCAAGCAGGCCTGGGATTACGCCCAGGAAGGCGGTCGCGCCGGCAAAGGCCGGGTGATCGTTGAAGGTTTCATTGATTTCGACTACGAAATCACCCTGCTGACCGTGCGTCACGTCGGCGGCACCACATTCTGCGCGCCGGTCGGCCATCGTCAGGAGAAGGGCGATTACCAGGAGTCCTGGCAGCCGCAGGCCATGAGCCCGATTGCCCTGGCCGAATCCGAGCGCGTGGCCAAAGCGGTCACCGAGGCCCTGGGTGGTCGCGGTCTGTTTGGCGTCGAGTTGTTCATCAAAGGTGATCAGGTGTGGTTCAGTGAAGTCTCGCCGCGTCCACATGACACTGGTCTGGTCACCCTGATCTCCCAGGACCTGTCGCAGTTTGCCCTGCACGCACGGGCGATTCTGGGCTTGCCGATTCCCTTGATCCGTCAGTTCGCGCCATCGGCTTCGGCAGTGATCCTGGTGGAAGGGCAGTCGACCCAGACCGCATTCGCCAACCTGGGCGCCGCGTTGAGCGAGCCGGATACCGCGCTGCGACTGTTCGGCAAGCCTGAGGTCAATGGTCAGCGCCGCATGGGCGTTGCCCTGGCCCGCGACGAGTCGATCGAAGCCGCGCGCGCCAAGGCGACCCGTGCTGCGCAGGCGGTGGTTGTAGAGTTGTAAAAACCACTCTGGCGGGCCTATAACTTCTATGGGGTCGCCACAATTTACTGTAGGAGCGAGCCGGCTCGCGATGGACTCAAGAGCACCGCGGGGAACCAGCCCCCCGCGTTATCGTTAACGACCATCGCGAGCCTGCTCGCTCCTACAGGGGTTGTTGATCGACTACCCTTTATGAAAGCCCCAGGCCTGTACCCATGAATTCCCAAAGCATCATCGTCCCGAAAATCTCCACCCTGCCGGTGCACGAACCCCGGGCTCGGGCTGTGGTGCGCTGGCTGGTGCGCAAGAACATCATCGAGGAAGAACTGAGCACCTGTGGCCGCACCGGCAATCGCATGGCCCACGCCATCGGCGACGGTGCCCGCGCGGTGGTCCTGCGCCCGGAGGCGTTGCCGTTCGGCGAGCCGGTCAACGGCCTGGAGATCGTCACCAAGCGCTGCATTTATACGCCGGCCAAAGGTTTTCTTGAGGAAGCGGGCTGCGCCGAGTGCCGCAAGGAAATCGGCGAGGCACTGTTCGAAAGCCTGGAAGACTGGATGCCGGGCCGCACGGACAACTTCACCTGCCCCGAATGCGGGCATGAAGATGACATCAACGGCTTTCTGTTTTTGCAGGAATGCGGGTTCTCCAACCTCGGGTTCATTTTCAATAACTGGGCCGAGGCCGGGTTCAAACAGAGCTTTATCGACGAGTTTGCCGATTGGCTCGATCAGCCCGTCAGTTGGGTCAAAGTCGAACTCTGATGATCTTGTGGGAGCGAGCCTGCTCGCGATAGACGTGAACGATAACGCGTGTTGTCTGGAAACAAACGCCGCCTTCAGGTTCATCGCGAGCAGGCTCGCTCCTGCATGTTATTTGGCGTCAGATACCCCGTCGATCACTGCATCGATAATAGATAGAGTTTTACATTGAACCCGAGAGGGTGTCTGACTATAATGGCGCGCTTCCATTTTCCCGCTCGGGAGCCCCCGCGATGCTGCGTATCAGCCAAGAAGCTCTGACATTCGACGACATTCTCCTAGTGCCCGGTTATTCCGAGGTGCTTCCTAACGAAGTCAGTCTCAAGACCCGCCTTACCCGTGGCATCGAGCTGAATATCCCCCTGGTTTCCGCTGCCATGGACACCGTCACTGAAGCCCGTCTGGCAATTGCCATGGCTCAGGAAGGTGGTATCGGCATCATCCACAAGAACATGACCATCGAGCAGCAAGCTGCCGAAGTTCGCAAGGTCAAGCGTTACGAAGCCGGTGTAGTCAAGGATCCGATCACCATCGAGGCCGATGCCACGGTGCGTGAACTGTTCGAACTGACCCGCATGCACAACATCTCCGGCGTTCCGGTACTGCACAATGGCGACCTGGTCGGCATCGTCACTTCCCGTGACGTGCGTTTCGAGAACCGTCTGGAAGCCACCGTCCGTGAAGTGATGACGCCTAAAGAGCGTCTGGTCACGGTCAAGGAAGGCGCCGACAAGAACGACGTTCGTGAGCTGTTGCACAAGCACCGCATCGAACGCGTGCTGATCGTCGACGACAAATTCGCCCTCAAAGGCATGATGACCGTCAACGACATCGAAAAAGCCAAGGCTTACCCGCTGGCCAGCAAGGACGATCAAGGTCGTCTGCGCGTTGGCGCTGCCGTCGGCACCGGTAAAGACACCGGCGACCGCGTTGCCGCCCTGGTCGCTGCCGGCGTTGACGTGGTGGTGGTCGACACCGCTCACGGTCACTCCAAAGGCGTGATCGACCGCGTTCGCTGGGTCAAACAGAATTTCCCTGAAGTGCAGGTGATCGGCGGCAACATCGCCACCGGCGCTGCCGCCAAGGCCCTGGCCGAAGCTGGCGCCGACGCAGTCAAGGTCGGTATCGGCCCTGGCTCAATCTGCACCACCCGTATCGTCGCCGGTGTCGGCGTGCCGCAAATCAGTGCCATCGCCAACGTTGCCGCTGCCCTTGAAGGCACCGGCGTACCGTTGATCGCCGACGGCGGCATCCGTTTCTCCGGTGACCTGTCCAAGGCCATCGTCGCCGGTGCCTCCTGCGTGATGATGGGCTCGATGTTCGCCGGTACTGAAGAAGCACCGGGCGAGATCGAACTGTTCCAGGGTCGTTCGTACAAGGCTTATCGCGGCATGGGTTCGCTGGGCGCCATGTCCCAGGCTCAAGGCTCCTCCGACCGTTACTTCCAGGACTCCTCGGCCGGTGCCGAGAAGCTGGTTCCGGAAGGCATCGAAGGGCGTGTTCCGTACAAGGGCACCCTGAGCGCCATCATTCACCAACTGATGGGCGGCCTGCGTTCCTCGATGGGTTACACCGGCAGTGCCGACATCGAAGAAATGCGCACCAAGCCTGAGTTCGTGCGGATCACCGGCGCTGGCATGGCCGAGTCCCACGTTCACGACGTACAGATCACCAAAGAAGCGCCAAACTACCGCGTAGGTTGAGCCTTCAAGCAACAAGCTAAGCAACCGGGGCTGTTTTATTCAGCCCCGAGTTGTTTCTGAATCACGACTGTTTCTGAATGACTTAGACGAGACTGAATCATGGCCCTCGATATTCACGCTCACCGCATCCTGATCCTCGACTTCGGTTCCCAGTACACCCAACTGATCGCCCGCCGCGTGCGCGAAATCGGCGTGTACTGCGAACTGCATCCGTTCGACATGGATGAAGATGCGATCCGCGAATTCGCGCCTAAAGGCGTCATCCTCGCCGGCGGCCCGGAGTCGGTCCACGAAGCCGACAGCCCTCGCTGCCCGCAGGCCGTGTTCGACCTGGGCGTACCGGTCTTCGGTATCTGCTACGGCATGCAGACCATGGCCGAGCAACTGGGCGGCAAGGTTGAAGGTTCCGAGCTGCGTGAGTTCGGTTATGCCCGCGTAGACGTGGTCGGCAAGAGCCGCCTGCTCGACGGCATCGAAGACCACATCGACGCCGACGGCCTGTTCGGCCTCGACGTATGGATGAGCCACGGTGACAAGGTCACCAAGATGCCGGAAGACTTCCACATCCTGGCCAGCACCCCGAGCTGCCCGATTGCCGGCATGTTCAGTGACGAGCGTCGCTACTACGGCGTGCAGTTCCACCCGGAAGTGACCCACACCAAGCAGGGCGGTCGCATCCTGTCGCGCTTCATCCTCGACATCTGCGAGTGCGAAGCCCTGTGGACTCCGTCGAAGATCGCTGAAGACGCCATCGCCCAGGTTCGCGCCCAGGTCGGCACCGACAACGTCCTGCTCGGCCTGTCCGGCGGTGTGGACTCGTCCGTGGTTGCCGCGCTGCTGCACAAGGCCATTGGCGACCAGCTGACTTGCGTATTCGTCGACAACGGCCTGCTGCGCCTGCACGAAGGCGAGCAGGTTATGGCCATGTTCGCCGAGAACATGGGCGTCAAGGTGATCCGCGCCAACGCTGAGGACCAGTTCCTCAACAACCTGGCCGGCGAAGCCGACCCGGAGAAGAAGCGCAAGATCATCGGCCGCACCTTCATCGACGTATTCGATGCCCAGTCCAACAAACTGGACAACATCAAGTACCTGGCGCAAGGCACCATCTACCCGGACGTGATCGAGTCGGCTGGCGCGAAAAGCGGCAAGGCCCACGTGATCAAGTCGCACCACAACGTGGGCGGCCTGCCGGAAGAAATGAACCTCAAGCTGGTTGAACCCCTGCGCGAGCTGTTCAAGGACGAAGTCCGTCGTCTGGGCCTGGAACTGGGTCTGCCGTATGACATGGTCTACCGTCACCCGTTCCCGGGCCCGGGCCTGGGTGTGCGCATCCTCGGTGAAGTGAAGAAGGAATACGCCGACCTGCTGCGTCGCGCCGACCACATCTTCATCGAAGAACTGCGCAAGGCCGACTGGTACCACAAGGTCAGCCAGGCATTCGTAGTGTTCCAGCCGGTGAAATCGGTGGGCGTGGTTGGCGATGGCCGTCGTTACGCCTGGGTCGTGGCCCTGCGTGCCGTGGAAACCATCGACTTCATGACCGCGCGTTGGGCTCACCTGCCTTACGAACTGCTGGAAACCGTCAGCGGCCGAATCATCAATGAAATCGAAGGCATCTCCCGCGTGACTTATGACGTGTCGAGCAAGCCGCCGGCGACCATTGAGTGGGAGTGATCCTGCACCCATTCGGGTGACTTGAGCGCTGACACAAACAAGCCGTGTGAAATCTGATTTCACACGGCTTTTTTTTATGTTTTTGATGGCGTTTCGGAGCATACAGAAGTACGTCGGTATACGCGTTTCCCTGTAGGAGCGAGCCTGCTCGCGATGGTCGTTAACGATCACGCGGGGAGTCGGATTCCCCGTGGTGCTCTTGAGTCCATCGCGAGCCTGCTCGCTCCTACAGTTGTCGACCGCATTCTCCTGTTCCGCAATCAAAGCGGTTTTGACCAGCCGGCCAAGGTCAGCTTCATCTCTTTGAGTGCCTGCAGAAGTGCGGCCACGCTTTCAAAGCGTTTGCCATCGACCGAGGGCCACGAGGGGCGCTCAATGTAGTAACGGCCGGACTCTTTGATGATCGGTGTGGACGTAACGATGTTGTTGCGGCCGCGATGAACAATCTGGATGCCAGTGTTACCGGGTTCACGTTTCAGGGTGAACATGCCCGGACGAGACAGCAATGTGTCGATCTGCGCTTCAGTCTTCGGTAACCATGGAGTCTCGATCTGCAGACGTAGATCGCCTTTTACGAAACCTTCGGATTTACCCGGTTGATTGCGCAAGCTTCTACCCGGGTCGGGTTCAATACCGGTGGACAAACCTTCGGCCACATCTTCGATGCGCACCCCCAGGACACCTTCCAGTTCGCTGACCCCCGCGACGCCCTTAAAGGTATTGGAGTGAGCGTTGCCCATCAAAGCCACCCACTTGTGGGCGCCGCGCGCTGATTGATCGGCGCGGATGATGATTCGGGCATGGAAATTCATCATTTTAAGCCGTGCTGTCACATCACTCACCCCCATACCCGACACCCGATAGCTGGCCGCGCTATCGATGGCCTGGATGCGAATGCCATGTTTGTTGGCTTCGCGGACCACGGCGAGAAAGGTGTATCGCTCAAGAGGATCCGTCAGTTGGCCGGCGTCCAGTTCTGTCAGGTAAGTTTCCACGTCCCTGGGCATGACCGACGTTTCGGCGAAGGCATCCAGTCCTGTTTGATGGAAATCCGTAAGCAGATGTTCCATGTACAGGGTCTTCACATCCTGCTCGGCCAAAGCCTGCATGTTGTCGATCAGAAACTGCTTGCTGCCGATGTCGGCGTGACTTTCGCCGATGACCAGTCCCTCGCTTTCTTCGAAAACGGTGCGAATAAAATCACCTTGGGCGATGTGCGGATCCAGTGACGGGATATCAGGTCGCGGCGCAAGTTGAGGGTCTGCATAGAAGCGCGCAGCCTCTTCATACAGGCGCTTTCTGACGGCCTTGAAATGCTCGAAGGCCTCGGTTCGGGTCCTGGTCCCTATGCTGTCGATCAGCAGGTCGTCTTCGAGCCCGGCCGCTACATTTTTCAAATCGGCCCGCCATTGCAGAGCGACATCATAGGGGGAGGTCACCAGCGGTGTTTTTGCCGCAGGCAAGGCGGGATCCAGGGTCACGGGTACGTCGGGTGATGCGACAGTCTCACCGTCACCCAGCGCCTCGCCCGGTTTGGCCTGAGGATCGATGCGCACCCGGATTCGGGTCATGCCTTGCTCTTCCAGGGCATCGCTCAGTAGCTCGATATTGTCGAAGTGACGGCCACTCAACGACCATCGCGGATGGACGATGAACAGTCCGCCCCTGTCCTTTTGAATGTCGGTTGTCACCAGGGCGCCACTTTTGCTGCGGTGAGTCAGTTGGGGTTTACCGTCGACGTCCTGGACGGTGAACATGCCCGTATCGGGAAGGGCCTGCTCCATTGTGCGGGCGGTAGTGACGGGTGGCTGGCCGTGCAGGCGCAGACGCCAATCGCTTTTGACTTTGCCCAATGGACGATCAAACTCATCCAGCAGGCTTTTGCCGGGATCCTGTTCAAGGCTAATGGTTTTGCCGACGGGTACGTCTTCGATACGCAGCCCCGGTGTGCCTGTCAGCTCGCTGAGGCCGGCCACCTCATCGAACGTATTGACTCGCGTCTCGTCCACCAGCGCCACCCATTTGTGCGCACCTCTGGCTGTCTGATCAATGCTGATGATGGTGTCCGAAAAGTAGTTCTTCATTTTGTGGCTGCTGGTGAAGGTCGTGTGCTCCATTCGGGGAAATCTGGAGCTCGCCACGCAATCGATCGCCTGAACGCGGATATGGTTTTTCTGCGCGGTCCTGACCAATTGCTGGTAGCCGTAACGCCCTGCCAGATCGGTGCCCTTGTTCACATCGAGTTTGCCAAGGTAGCGTTCGAGCGGCTCTGGCATTTTGCCCGTGTCATGGAAGACGTCCAGATCGGCCTGATGGATGTCGGTCAGCAGCCGGTCGAGGTAAAGCGTCTTGACCTTCTGTTTGCCCAATATCTGCATGTTGTCGATCAGCAGTTGCTGGCCGCCAATGCTGCCGCTTTCCTGTCCGAGCACCAGGCCCGGTGCGTCCGCCAGCAGGCGCTTGACGATGTCTTTGCTCGCTGTGGAGGGTTTGATGGTTGCAATGGCAGGCCGGGGCGGTAAGGACGGGTCGGCATAGAAGGTGATGGCGTCATCGTACAGACCGCGACGCAAGTCCCTGAAAGCCTGAAACGATCGCTCGCTGGCGTCTGTGGCGTCCAGCGGGAAGGTTTCGCTTCGGCCCTCGGCTAGCGCTGTCATTGCCGCTTTTGATTGTTCCGGCAGTTCATAGGAGGTCGGCGCTATTTCGACCTTGGGCAGGGGTGAAGGGCTTTGTCCCCAAGGCTTGAGCCCGAAAATTTTGCCTCCGCCACTGAGTCCCGTCCCCGCCTCCGAGCGGGGAACAGGTTCCCATTGCAACGCTTCGTTCTGTCGCACTGGAACATTGCGATAAAACGAGTACGGATTGGCCGGATCGATAATCACCCAACGCTTCATTTGCCCGACATAACGCACCTGATAGAAGCCATCCTGGCCGGCGCGACGCATATAGATGTAGGTTTTGCCAGAGGGGGTCAGAATGATGTTGCGCATTTTCTGATCAACGAAGTCCTGGCGGGTCGCTTCGCTAATCTCTGTCTTGAAGGCATCGAGATAGTCTTGGGGTTCAGGCGGCAATATCCGTTGCGGGACGATCTCTTCAAGTTTGGGGATCGCGGCGCGGGCGATGGCGCTTTCGCTCAACTGTTCCTCGGGGGCGAAGAACGCATCAGCCTCGGCAATTTCCGGTAACCGCCCGCTGCCTTTGATGAACGTGGCGTTGAACAAGGTATCGATGGCCGCAAAAATGGCGCCGGTTACGCCGGCCTTACGCTCGCCGGGCGTTTTGCCGTTGATGGCCTGGTCGATGTTCAAGCCGACGTTGGCGATGCCCGCGCCGACCACTGCCAGGGCCACTGGCCAGCCGACGGCCGCCAGAGGGCCGAACATACGGCCAAAGGCATTGAGGTAGCCCACCCAGAGTTTTTTGCGCAGGTCACCGTTGGAATGCAGCATGTAGTTGCAGTCGCTGATCATGCGGGCATGCACCGCATCGCTCAGGAAAGTGAAGGCATCCTGGTTCACCGAGTCGCTGGCATGGTCGATCAGATGATGGTCATTGGAGTGCCAGGCGTTGAACAACAAGTCCAGTACATGGGTGAGTCCGACATTTTCGCTGTGGGGTTCGCGAAACAACCACACAACCAGGCTGGAAACCGGCTTGATCACGGGGTTTACGCTGGCTAGCCAGTCCAGCTTCGACAGCTGGCGCGTCGGCGCGTCTTGCGTGATGTCGTGGTCAGCCACTTGAAAGTGCGCCATGAAGCGCTGGCGATCAGAGGAGTCCTTGATCGCGGACAAGATCCACCAGTGCAGATCGCGCGGTGTTTGCAGGGCATGAAAGCCCCAGATCTCACCCGGGACGTACAGAATCTGGCGGCCGCTCTGATCAATGATGCAAAGGATGTCGGTGGCGACAAAGTCACCGACTTTCAACAGGGTCACGCGTAGTTCGTTGCTGACGGGTGCCTCTGACTCCAGCATCTGAAGGGTCACCGGCCAGCTCACATTACTGGCGACGGCCTTGATCACGGTTTTGAAGTTCTCGTCGGACAACCGGCCGCCTTCGCGGTCTTCCATGGCCTTGGCAAGAAATGTGCACTTGGCCAATGCCCGATAAGTCTTGCCGTATTTTTTCCAGAACGAGGCGATTTTGTTTTTATAGCGGTCGGCGAAATTGATCGCCCAAAAGTCCTTCAATACCTCGTTGCCATGCAGGCGCACTTCGTTGGTTTCGTTGTAATTGCCTGCATCTGCCCCGGCGCTGTAGAAGCCGCCATAAAGGTCCAGCAGATCGGCGTTGTCCTGGTCCTGGACATTGAAACGCTGGATGACCAACTGGGGCAGGGTCATGCTTTGCCAGGGCTTCTCGTAGAGGTGTTCCCAGCCGGTAATGGTTTTCGAACTGCTTTGGGCAAGGTGGAAACGATGGTAATAAACCTGCTCCGGCTCAAGGTGGGTGATGCCATGCTTGAGCAGAATGTCACTGGCGATGCCCCGGGCCATTTCGTACATATCGGGGCAGGCTTCAACCAGTGCGGGAACCAGCGATTTGATAGCCCGCAGGTCGCTTGCATCGGGCAGTACAGCGTTTTCAGTGGAGTTCACAGTGTCGTCCTTGAGCATTGTTGGAAACCCTTTCAAACGGGAACGCGGCTTTGCAGGCTCATGCCCATCTGGCTCAGTTGCTCTGCCAGTCGCGGCACGCTGGCGAACGCAATGTCGCTGACCATGGGCCATGCCGGCCGGTGAATGAAAAAACGCCCGTCAACCCGTTGTTGCACCGGCGTGCGAACGAGCATGCCCGCGTGACTGCGATGCACCAGCTGGTAATTTCCTGCCGTTTTTTCGAACAGGTACATGCCCCGACGATGCAACAGGTTTTCCAGCTCATGCGGGTGCCAGGTCAGCGGCGGGGCGTCCACTTTCAGGCACAGGTCAGCGAAGAGAGTGTCTTGGTCGCCGCGCATTTGACCACCATTGGGAAGCGGGCCTCGATTCACGTCGATACCCGAATCAATAGCGACGCCTGTCGCTTCACCGGGATTGACTTCCTCTATGCGCAAGCCAATGCCGCCCCTTAGTTCGCTGACGCCTGCGACGCCTCTGAAGGTGTTGGTGTTTTCGGCGCCGGTCAACACAATCCATTTACCGGGAATGTTGATGAGTTCGTCCGCGGTCATGATGGTTTGCGCCAGGTGATTGGCGATCATCTGCTCCTCAATCGGTGTCAAAGGAGTGTTCATTTTGTAGCTCGTCACACAATCCAGAGCCTGTACGCGCACGCCGTGCTGTCTGGCCACCTGAACCAGTTCCAACTCATTGAATCGACCGGTCGGGTCGGTGCCAAGGTTGGTCAGGTAGCGCCTCAGATCATTGGGCATTTCTCCGGTCTGGAAGTAACTATCGAGCTCGACCTGAGCGAAATCATTGAGCAGGCGACGCATGTAAATAGTCTTGGCGTGCCTGGCCAGTGCCGGCATGTTTTCAATCATCAAGCGCATGCTGGTGATGCGATCCAGGCTTTCACCCACGACCAGACCGGGGGATGCTTCAAAAATGCCATCGATCAGCTCGGTCATTGGCATGTCGGCCGTGACGGCGGGTATTGCCGGGCGTGGAGGCAAGTTGGCCCAGGGCAGATCGCTGAAAAATTTCCGCGCGGCAGTGAACAGAGTGGTGCGTTTACCGAGGAAATACTGTGCGTACGGATCCTGTATAGCGCCGCCGGGTGCTATCCGTACATGGGTCTCGCGCAGATTCAGCGCCCACTTTTTCAGCGATAGCTGCTGTGCTGGTTCGGCATCGTACACAGTGGTCACGTGACGCCAGGAACGCGATGTCGAGGGTTGTGGCTCGGGCAAGGGCGGCAGTGGCTCGCGCGCTTCCATCTCAATGTCGACCGCGCACTCTTTGCCGACGCACTGGCCACCGCCATTGAGCCTGAGTGAGCGCATCCGCTCCCACTGTCCTTCGGCATTCAGGCGAACCGGCAACGAGTGAACGAACTGGTTGGGTCTTTGCGGGTCAACGATCGCCCAGTAGCCACCGCCCCTGGAGTCTGCGAAGTAGCGTACGTAATAGGGATTGTCATTCAAGAGGATGGCGTAGGAGGGGTCAGTGTCGAGCCGGTAGATCCCGCGGAATTTTCCTGGTGTGCTCTCCGGAGTCAGGTCTTCGAGCAATTCATTGCATTGATATTTGGCGGGCACCTCAGGCGCGACAGCCGTTTCAGGCGGCACCGGCAAGGATGTTTCAATAGGCGGCGGCGCTGCTGTATCGATTGGCGCTGCCGACTGCTTCAGCTCGGCCATTTCAGCGGCCTCGGCTGCTTCAACCTCGGTACCCACCTCCAGCAGTGATCCGCTGCCTTTGAGGAATGGCACATTGAACAAAGCATCGATAGCACTGAGGATTGCGCCGATAATGCCTTCTTTGCGCTCGGCAGAGGTCTTGCCGTGAATGGCCTGGTCAATGTTCAGGCCTGTGTTGGCAATGCTGGCACCAATCACTGGCAGCGCCATCGGCCAACCGACAGCGGCCAACGGACCAAATACCCGTAGTCCGGCGCTCAGGTAGCCGATCCACAATTTCTTGCGTACATCGCTGTTGGAGGTCAGTGACAGGCTGGCTTCGGCGAACATGGCGTTCCTGGCCGAATCCTGCAGCCAGGTAAACGCATCACCACTGACCAGCTGGTTTTTCTGGTTGATCAGGTGATGCTCTGATTTGCCCCAGGTGTCCACCAATTGGGTCATGAGGTCGGTAATGTTTTCGGTTATCTCGTGACGATCGGCCAAGGCAAAGTGGCTCATGAACGCCTGGCGCGGTCCATCCTCGTTCATTTGCTCCAGCACCCACCAATGCATGGCCGCTTCGTTCTCCATCACCTCAAACACCTTCGCGCTACCGGGTAGATAAAGGATTTGCCGACCCTTGGCATCGACGATTCGCAACGCGTCGGTGGCCACATGACCGTCGACATCCAGGGCGCGCACATCGTGGTTCACCGGATGTGCCGATTGCAGCGCCTTCAGGCTGACGGGCCAGGTGACAGGGCCTATGACGGCGTCGACGACGCACTGGAAGTCATCGCCGGCCAGATGCTTTTGGGCGAGGGCCTGAATCGCGTTACTGAGAAAGTTGCACTTGGCCAGCGTGCGGAAATCGTCGCAGTGCCCGTCCCAGAAGGCGGTCAGTTTTTCGTGGTAAAGCGTGCTGAAGTCGATCTTCCAGAACGCCTTCAGCACCTCGTTGCCGTGCAGGCGCACTTCGTTGCTCTGGGTGAAATCCTTGGCGTTCGGCCCGGCCGTATAGAAACCACCGTAGAGGTCCAGCAGATCGGCATTGTCCTGGTCGGTGACGCGAAAGCGCTGGATCACCAACTGAGTCAGGGTCAGGGACTCGTAGGGCTTTTCATCGGTGTGCTCCCAGCCGGTGAACGACGTAGCGCTGCTCTGGGCAAGCTTGAATCGATGGAAGTAAACGAGGTCCGGATCGACATCCGCCAAGCCCTGGCTTTTCAGCAGGTTTTTGGCAATTTCATGGGCCGTGTCCTGCAGGCTCGGGCAGGAGAGTACGACGGTTGCGGCGATGGATTTGAGTGCCGCCTTGTCTGCGGCATTTGGCAGCGGGCGAGTTTCGGGGGAATTCATGCTCTGTTCATCCTTGAGAAACGGCCGTTGAAGATGGCTCATTCGCTCAAGGGAAATGCACTACATATGTATCGCGGATGAGCGGGTGGTTTCGAACAACCCTGCGGCCATCCGCCGCCCCGCCCTTACTGTTTCGCAATTGCAGGTGTATCGTATTCGCCTTTTATGGCCCCTTGGGCCTGCAGTCGATATGAGAGGTAGTTGAGTTAATGTCCTTTACCCGTCGCCAAATCCTCGGTGGCCTGGCCGGTCTTGTTGTCGTTGGCGTCGGTGCGGGGGGCGCGTCGCGGTACTGGCTGGGCAAGATGGCCGACGCCAACGCGGGTCACGACTATGAGCTGATCGCGGCACCGCTGGATGTCGAACTGGTGGCCGGGCACAAGACTCAGGCCTGGGCGTTCGGGCCGTCGGCGCCGGGCACCGAGTTGCGGGCGCGTCAGGGTGACTGGCTGCGGGTGCGTTTCATCAACCATCTGCCGGTAGCCACGACTATCCACTGGCATGGCATCCGCCTGCCGCTGGAGATGGATGGCGTGCCTTACGTCTCACAGCTTCCGGTATTGCCGGGTGAGTACTTCGACTACAAATTCCGTGTGCCGGACGCCGGCAGCTTCTGGTATCACCCGCACGTGAACAGCAGTGAAGAACTGGGGCGCGGGCTGGTCGGTCCGCTGATCGTCGAAGAGCGCGAGCCTACCGGTTTCAAGTACGAGAAAACGTTAAGCCTGAAGAGCTGGCACGTCGATGAAGAAGGCGCTTTTGTCGCGTTCAGCATTCCCCGCGAAGCGGCCCGTGGCGGTACGGCGGGGCGTCTATCGAGTATCAACGGCGTCCCGCAAGCGGTGATCGAGCTGCCAGCCGGGCAGATCACCCGGGTGCGGCTGCTCAACCTCGACAACACCCTGACTTATCGCCTGAACATCCCCGGTGTCGAAGCGCAGATCTACGCCCTGGATGGCAACCCCATCGAGCCGCGGCCACTGGGCAAGGAATACTGGCTCGGCCCGGGCATGCGTATTTGTCTGGCGATCAAGGCGCCGCCGGCCGGTGAAGAGCTGGCGTTGCGCAACGGGCCGGTGCGCCTGGGCACCTTCCGTTCGGTAGCCAATACTGATGCGCCAACCGAATGGCCGCCGGCGCTGCCGGCCAACCCGGTCGCCGAGCCGGACCTGGCCAATGCAGTGAAACTCAACTTCAATTTCGAGTGGGTCGGCTCGGTGTCGTTAAACGTCGACAACGGCAAGCCGCCAAGCCTGTGGCAGATCAACGGCAAGGCTTGGGACATCACCGACAAGACCTGCGCCGACCGCCCGATTGCCAAGCTGGAAAAGGGGAAAAGCTACATTTTCGAATTGAAGAACATGACTCAGTATCAGCATCCGATTCACCTGCACGGCATGAGCTTCAAGGTGCTTGCCTCGAACCGGCACAAGGTCATTCCGTACTTCACCGACACTTATCTGCTGGGCAAGAACGAACGTGCCCAGGTGGCGCTGGTGGCGGATAACCCGGGAGTGTGGATGTTCCACTGCCACGTGATCGACCACATGGAAACCGGCCTGATGGCCGCTATCGAGGTGGCGTGATGCGTCAGATTCGGCCCGCCGCCATCATCGACCGCAGCCGTGATCGCGACTTCATGCGTGAGGCCCTGGAACTGGCTGCCCAAGGCGCCGCCCTCGGTGAAGTGCCAGTGGGCGCGGTACTGGTGCAGGACGGTGAAGTCATTGGTCGAGGCTTCAATTGCCCGATCAGTGGCAGCGACCCGAGTGCACACGCCGAGATGGTCGCCATTCGCGCTGCCGCCCAGGCTGTGAGCAACTATCGCCTGCCAGGCAGCACGCTGTACGTGACCCTGGAGCCGTGCAGCATGTGCGCCGGGCTGATCGTGCATTCGCGGATTGCGCGGGTGGTGTACGGCGCGCTGGAGCCCAAGGCTGGGATTGTGCAGAGCCAGGGGCAGTTTTTTACCCAGGGTTTTTTGAATCACCGGGTGTTGTATGAAGGCGGGGTGTTGGCGGAGGAGTGTGGGGCGGTTTTGAGCGAGTTCTTCAAGGCCCGCAGAGCCAAATCTTCAGACTGAACACTGAACTGATGTGGGAGCGGGCTTGCTCGCGAAGAGGGTGTGTCAGTCGACATGGTTGTTGTCTGACACACCGCTTTCGCGAGCAAGCCCGCTCCCACATTTTGATCTCCATTGATCTGGAGAATGGGTTACTTGCGGGCCACGATGACCGCCCGCATCGGTGCCGGCAGCCCTTCAATGGTCTTGCTGTGATCTTCCGGATCAAGAAAGTCGCTCAGCGACTGGTACTTCATCCATTCTGTCCCGCGCTGTTCCTCGACCGTGGTCACGCTGACATCCACGCACTTCACATCGGTGAACCCGGCACGACGCAACCACAACTCCAGCGCCGGCACTGACGGCAGGAACCAAACGTTGCGCATCTGCGCGTAACGGTCTTCCGGCACCAGCACCTGATGTTTATCGCCTTCGACCACCAGCGTCTCCAGGACCAGCTCGCCACCCTTGACCAGGCAATCCTTCAGCGCCAGTAAGTGCTCGATCGGCGAGCGACGGTGGTAGAACACACCCATGGAAAACACCGTGTCGAAACCCTCAAGGTTCGGCGGCAGGTCTTCGAACGGGAAGGGCAGGTGCCAGGCATTCGGCTCGGACAGGTAACGCTGCACCGCCTGGAACTGGCAGAAGAACAGCCAGTTCGGATCGACGCCGATCACGCTGTCGGCGCCGGCGCCGAGCATGCGCCACATGTAATAGCCGTTGCCGCAGCCGACATCGAGAATGCGCTTGCCCTTCAAGTCGAGGTGCGGGGCGACCCTCGACCATTTCCAGTCCGAGCGCCATTCGGTGTCGACGTGCACGCCGAACAGGTCGAACGGCCCTTTGCGCCATGGCGACAGGCCCATCAGCGCGGTACGCATTTGCGCTCGGGTCTCGTCGCTGCAATCGGTGTCCAGCGTCAAGCCATTGAGCAGGTCGACTTCGCTCGGCTGAATCTTCGGCAGGGCGTCCAGCGCGCTCTGCCAGCGCTCCAGGTCGCCATGACCTTTTTCCATTTTCTTGTCGAGTTGTGCTTGCAGGGTGTTGGCCCATTCGGCCAGCGGCGTGCCTGCCAGACGGCGGGCGAGGGGGGACAGATCAATCATGGCAAGGCAATCAACGAGGCAAAGTTAAGACACTGGAACCACGGCACGACTTTCGAGAACCCGGCGGCCAGCAGGCGTTCGCGGTGTTCTTCGAGGCTGTCGGGCTTCATGACGTTTTCGATGGCGCTGCGCTTCTGGGCAATTTCCAGTTCGCTGTAGCCGTTGGCGCGTTTGAAGGCAATGTGCAGGTCAGTCAGCAGCGCGTGTTCCTGCTCGTCTTCGAAGCGCAGTTTTTCCGAGAGGATCAGCGCGCCGCCGGGCAACAGCGACTGGCGGATGCGCGACAGCAATGCAGTGCGCTGGTCGGGGGCGATGAATTGCAGGGTGAAGTTCAGCGCCACCACGGATGCCGGTTGAAACGCCAGGGCCAGAATGTCACCTTCGATGACCTCGACCGGCAGCAACTCCTGGAACATCGAGTCCTGGCCGTTGAGGTACTCGCGGCAGCGCTCGACCATGGCCACGGAGTTATCCACAGCGATGACGCGGCAACCGTCGGTGCGCACATGTCGGCGCAAGGCCTGGGTCACAGCGCCAAGGGACGAGCCGAGGTCATAGAGCACGCTATCCCGCTGGGCGAACTGCGCGGCGAGCACGCCGAGGTTTTCCACAATGGTCGGATAACCCGGCACCGAGCGCTTGATCATGTCCGGGAACACCCGCACCACGTCCTCGTTAAAGGCGAAGTCAGGCACCTGGGCCAAAGGCTGGGCGAAAAGGCGATCGGGTTCTTTGCTCACGGCGGTTCCAGCGGCGTAGGTGGAAAAGGCCGGCATTTTAGCCAACTTGGCGCGCGGATGCGCGGGTTGTCTGATAAACCGCCTGACTTACGCGCATGCAATGCCAAGAGGGCAATTGTGGCGATCCGACAAGCCCCTCACCACAGGGGTCAACGCGGTTTCTGAGAGAACGCCGAAGCAGTAATCCCCCATTGCCCCAGCCAGTAGCTGAGGATGATCACATAGGGCGCCGCATCAAACGGCACCACAAACCGGCTGATGCCAATCACGCTGTCCGAGAACACAAACGCCACCGCACCACCAGCCGCCAGCAACGCCGAGCGCTTGGGCACATCAGTGCCCAAGCGAGCCAACGCGCGCCAGAGCATCGCGCTGATGGCGAGGCCGTAGACGATCACCGGAATCAACAACGGCCCCAATCCATGGTTGATCAGAATCCCCAGCAGCACGGCACCCACACCGAGGGCGACAATCAGCGGCAGCACCGCCAGACGCCGGCAATCGCTCAAGTACGCTTTCAGATAAGCCAGGTGAGCGACCAGAAACGCCCCCAGACCGAACACGAACAAATCCCCCGGCCACGCCAGCAACACATCGCCGAGCAGGGAGAAGATCAGGCCGAGGCTGATCCAGCGTCGATAATCGCCGGGAGGTGCATCGTGCAGCCAGCCGAGCAAGGCCAGCACCGGCAAGGGTTTGACCAGCAGGCAGAGCAAATCGGCATGCACACTCAAGCCATAGAGAAAAGTCACCGCGCCCATCAGCGCCAGAATCAGCCAGCCCATGGTCAGTTCACCGAAATCGCGCAGTCGAAAACCTCTACCGGCAGCACTTCCGGTGCCCAGGGTTGCTGCGAGGTCAGGCGCAAGCGCCCGGTCCCGCTGGCGAACGCCTGGAAGCGCCAGGTCGATACACCGGCAGCACCGACGATGCCGGCATCTTCCGGATTGCGGTAAACCTCTGGCCCCAATGTGTGTAAGACGCCACCGGCGGAGTCCTGGATTGCCCAGCGGTAACCCGTGCTCGGGTTGCTTGGCAGGGTAAGGATCAGGGTCTGCCCGCTGGTGAGTTTCACCGGGCACCCGCTTTGTTTTTCGACCGTCACGTTTTGTTTCGGTTGAGAGGCACAAGCGGTCAGCAGGGCGAGACCTATGGGCAGCAGCAGACGGCGTGGGGACATCAAATCAGGCGCTCCGGAATTGGCGACGAACGGCGAGCATAACCGAAGATGAGACAAAGTGTGACAATCAACCAACATGGTTGCGAGCGAACTCACCCAGCGGGATGGCGATATTCCCATTGAAGTGGGTCTGCTCGCGAGGAAGAGAAGTGGACGTTAATGAACTTAATCTGCAAGAGAAAAACAGAATTCGCTTTCGCAGGTAAATTCTTGGCCCTGCCGGTCCTTGAACAGCGTAACGATTGTACCGGAGTACCGTTGTTTTTCAGTGTTCACCAACAATTCGATGTCGCCCTGCAAAGCCCAATGGCTGTTGTAGCTCGGGTAGTTCTCGGTATAAACGACCTCTATCAACTGGCCCGGAGTATTGATTGGGTGGGTGCCCGACTTAATGTCCTTCGGCATATAGATATCAAAGGCCCGGTCGAGCGGGGTACCTTCCTCACCTGCCTTGAAAATGGCGACGATTTCCCCGCCTCCGATGCTGGCGAAAAACTCTTCTGATTCGAAGTTTTCACGATTCTGCAGGGTGGCATTCAAGTGATTATTCAGGCAGCAACGGTGAAACTTGATGTCGTCGTTAATGTACTCATTAACAAGGCTTCGTCGGTATTTGATATCCATGGTTGGCTCTCCGGATTGTGTCACGTAAAAATGATTGAGCCGGGACTATATCGAGCGTGAGTGGCTGGAGGTACTGTCTGAATTGGCAGGGTTTCAAGTGACTTGCTAATCGGTGTGTCAGCGTCTCTGCCAGGACTGAGATATCGCGGCCGTCGAGCGGTGTAAATAACTAGCGAAATAAAAATATTTGAATGCGCAAAAGTAATAGCCTGCCAGACTTGACCGCTTGTATGGGGTATTTCAGTTGTATTTTTGGCTCTGAATAAGAAGGCCGTCGTACTGATGCGCCGACAGCCTGTCAGTGTGTGTTGGTTCCGCGCCTCTTGTGGCGCTTCTCTCACGAAGAAGTGCGCCAGCCACGATCAACATAACGGACAAAAGCGTAACCCCTGCCCGTAATTTCTCGAGTTTCTCCAGAACGGGTTTCCTTCGCCAGAACCTTGAAGGCCGTTATCGCGAATTCGTGCTTACCCGGTGATGTTTCCGTGTGGTCAAAAGAAACTGAACTCTCAAGGGTGGTGTACGAAAAGGTAAACTCGTTGCCTTCTTCGGTGACGTAGCGTTCCGAATAGCCGTCAAAACTCAAGTCGTTGTTTTCATATTTAAAATATAGACTCCTTGAGTTGGTGAGGCCGTTGTTGTCAGCTATCGCCATAAAGAAGTTGGGGAATACGCTCGGTGGGAAATTGATCTTGGTTGTGGTGATGGTTGGAAGGTTTTTTGAGATACCGTTGGTGGTGTCCTTAGTTTCAATTGTCATTACAGCATTCGCCAGTCTTACCGTAAGTCCGTTCGGGGTTGTCATGTGTATCTCCGTTTTGGTTTAAATCTGGTTTGGAGTATGGAGACTTAATAGGTGAGGCGACTACTGGTATATTTGACAGTTTTTTATATTGATATGGAATAGTTACTGGGTGCTCTTCTGTGAATGCTTATAAAGTTAGGAAGTGAGCAGTCGAGAATTCAGATGTGCAGAAGGAAGGCTGCTGGGCAGGGTGCAACTGCTATCGATAGTTAAAGAAGATGTGTAGGAGCGCACCCGCTCCGGGCGTCGTTGCGACGACGGATCTTTAGGCGGCATGCCAATCTGAAAAGAGCGCGTTATCGTTAACGCCTATTGCGAGCAGCTAGCTCCTGCACGTTCAGGAGCATGCTCCCCCTTTGCGAGGGAGCAATCAGATGGCGAAGTCAGAACAATATCTTCGCCACATCCGCAAAGCGCTTGGCGAAATGCACGGTTATCCCTTCTTTCAAATACTCGGGCAGTTCCTCAAAGTTACCTCGGTTCGCCTCCGGCAGAATCAACTCGAAAATCTTCTGTCGCCGCGCCGCAATCACCTTCTCGCGCACCCCGCCGATCGGCAGCACATGCCCGGTCAGTGTCAGTTCGCCGGTCATCGCCACGCCTTTTTTCGGCGGCTGGTTACGCGCCAGCGAGAGCAGGGCGCTGGCCATGGTTACGCCGGCGCTCGGGCCGTCTTTCGGGGTGGCGCCTTCCGGTACGTGCAGGTGCACGAAGGCTTCGTCGAAGAACTTCGGATCGCCGCCGAATGAGTTCAGGTTCGAACTGACGTAGCTGTAGGCGATTTCCGCCGACTCTTTCATCACATCACCCAATTGCCCGGTGAGCTTGAAGCCGCGGTTGAGGGTGTGGATGCGCGTGGCTTCGATCGGCAGGGTCGCGCCGCCCATGCTGGTCCAGGCAAGGCCTGTGATTACGCCGACACCCGACAGGACCTGCTCGTTGCGGAATACTGGTTTGCCGAGCGATGTTTCGAGGTCTTTGGGGCCGAGTTTGATCACCGCTTTCGGTTCGTCGAGCAGTTTCATCACCGCCTTGCGCACCAGTTTGCCGAGGTTTTTTTCCAGCTGGCGCACCCCGGCTTCACGGGCATAGCCGTCGATCAGGGCCTTGAGGGCGCTGTCGCTGATGCTCAGGCTGCCTTTGGACACGCCGGCTTTTTCCAGCTGCTTGGGCCACAGGTGACGCTTGGCGATGGCGACTTTTTCTTCGGTGATGTAACCGGACAGACGAATCACTTCCATACGGTCGAGCAGCGGGCCGGGGATCGAGTCCAGGGTGTTGGCGGTGCAGATGAACAAGACCTTCGACAGGTCCATCCGCAGGTCCAGATAGTGGTCGAGGAATTCGACGTTCTGTTCCGGGTCGAGGGTTTCGAGCAGTGCAGAGGCGGGGTCGCCCTGGTAGCTCTGGCCCATCTTGTCGATCTCGTCGAGCATGATCACCGGGTTCATCACTTCGACGTCTTTCAACGCCTGTACCAGCTTGCCCGGTTGCGCGCCGATGTAGGTACGACGGTGGCCCTTGATCTCGGCTTCGTCGCGCATGCCGCCGAGGCTGAAGCGATAGAACGGCCGGCCGAGGGATTCGGCGATGGATCTGCCGACGCTGGTTTTGCCCACGCCCGGCGGGCCTACCAGCAATACGATGGAGCCGCTGATTTCGCCTTTGTAAGCACCCACGGCGAGGAACTCGAGGATGCGGTCCTTGATGTCATCAAGGCCGGCGTGATGTTTGTCCAACACCTTGCGCGCGTGTTTGAGGTCGAGTTTGTCCTTGCCGTAAACACCCCATGGCACCGAAGTCGCCCAGTCAAGGTAGTTGCGGGTGACCGCATACTCGGGCGAACCGGTTTCGAGCACCGAAAGCTTGTTCATTTCTTCTTCGACGCGCTTCTGCGCCTGGGCGGGCAGGACCTTGCCGGTCAGCCGTTGTTCGAACTGTTCGAGGTCGGCGCTACGGTCGTCCTTGGTCAGCCCCAGCTCCTGCTGGATGACCTTGAGCTGTTCCTTGAGGAAAAACTCACGCTGATGTTCGCCGATCTTGCGGTTAACTTCGGCGGAGATTTCCTTTTGCAGGCGCGCGACTTCGACTTCCTTGCGCAGCATCGGCAGGACTTTTTCCATGCGCTTGAGCATCGGCACGCAGTCGAGCACTTCCTGCAGGTCGCTGCCGGTTGCAGACGTCAGGGCGGCGGCGAAGTCGGTCAGCGGCGATGGATCGTTGGGGCTGAAGCGGTTGAGGTAGTTCTTCAGCTCTTCGCTGTACAGCGGGTTGAGCGGCAGCAGTTCCTTGATCGCGTTGATCAGCGCCATGCCGTAGGCCTTGACCTCGTCGGTAGGCTCGGTGGGCTGGTGAGGGTATTCGACTTCCACCAGGTAGGGCGGGCGATGGTGCTTGAGCCAGGATTTCAGGCGCACACGGGTCAGGCCCTGGGCGACGAACTGCAACTTGCCGTTTTCGCGGCTGGCATGGTGCACCTTGACCAGGGTGCCGTAGAGCGGCAGGGCCGAGGTGTCGAAATGGCGCGGGTCTTCCAAGGGCGTGTCGACGTAGAACAGGGCCACGCAATGATGTTCGGACTTGGCCACCAGATCGAGGGTTTCAGCCCAGGGATCTTCGTTGACGATGACCGGCAGCACCTGGGCCGGAAAGAACGGCCGGTTGTGGATCGGGATGATGTAGACCTTGTCCGGCAGATTCTGGCCTGGCAGCGCGAGGCCTTTGCCGGTGGCGTGGTGCGTGGCGTTTTCCGGATCGGCGTACTCGGTAGGAGCTTCGGGGAATTCTTGCTGGTCGCTCATTTGGGCACCTGCGCAATGGGTATGAGTCTTAGATGGGGCAGGTTGGCGGTGGTTTCAACGGTCATTTTCTGCAAGCGGATGTTTCGACGGTGTGTTCAGCAAGGGGACAGGTTAGTTGAACCATAGGCGGTACAGGATCAAATGAGGGAACGAGCCTGCTCGCGATGATGGTATGACAGGTAGCCTTGTAGTGACTGGCGGACCGCCATCGCGAGCAGGCTCGCTCCCACAGGGTCCCGTGGTGTATCGAAATTTGCGGCCGCAAAAAAAGGCGACGCCTGTGGGGGCGTCGCCTTTGTTTTACTGCCGTTGAAACTTACTCGGACAGTTTGTAAGCAATCACATAATCACCCTGTTTGGTGCCCAGCGATCCGTGACCGCCGGCGACAACGAGCACGTACTGCTTGCCGTCCTTGCCGGTGTAGGTCATCGGTGTGGTTTGCGCGCCAGCTGGCAGGCGGCCTTCCCACAGTTGCTTGCCGTTTTTTACGTCGTAGGCACGCAGGTACTGGTCAAGGGTGCCGCTGAGGAACGCCACGCCACTGGCTGTGGTGAAGGTGCCGCCCAGGCTTGGTACGCCCATGCTCAGGGGAATCGGAACCGGCGAGCTGTCGCGTACGGTGCCGTTCTTGTGCTTCCACAGAACTTGCTGGGTAGTCAGGTCGACGGCGGCCACATAACCCCACGCCGGCGCTTGGCACGGCAGGCCCATAGGCGACAGCAGTGCTTCGAGAACTACACCGTATGGCGCGCCTTTGTTTGGCTGCACGCCTTCGGTCTCGCTTTTGCGCGGGCCCTGGGCGGCGATTTCGGCGGCCGGGATCATTTTCGATTTGAACGCCATGTAGCTTGGGTTCATGAAAGCAATCTGACGCACCGGGTCAACCGAGATGCCGCCCCAGTCGAACACACCGAAGTTGCCCGGATACACGATCGAACCCTGCAGCGACGGCGGGGTGAACGGGCCGTCGTAGCGCATGGATTTGAAATCGATTCGGCAGATCAACTGGTCGAACGGCGTGACGCCCCACATGTCGCGTTCCTGCAACGGTGGTGGCATCAGGTTGAGGTCGGATTTCGGTTGGGTCGGCGAGGTGCGATCACCTTCGACAGCGCCTTGCGGTACTGGCACTTCGTTGATCGGCACAATCGCCTTGCCGGTGCTGCGGTCCAGCACGTAGATGCTGCCTTGCTTGGTCGACGCCAGCACGGCCGGTTTCACGCCGTCGGCGGTTTTCAGGTCCATCAGGGTCGGCTGGCCGCCGACGTCCATGTCCCACAGGTCGTGGTGAGTAAACTGGAAGTGCCAGCGCACCTGGCCGGTGGCGATGTCGAGGGCGGTCAGGCCGGCGGCGTGCAATTCCGATTCAGGCGTACGATCGCCACCGAACTGGTCCGGGGTCTGGTTGCCCATCGGCAGGTAGAGCATGCCGAGTTTTTCGTCGACGGCGAACATGGACCACATGTTCGGCGAGTTGCGGGTGTAGATCTCGCCTTCGGCAATCGGCGTAGTGTCGTCCGGGTTGCCGCTGTCCCAGTTCCACACCAGTTTGCCGGTGTGTACGTCGAAGGCGCGGATCACGCCGCTCGGCTCGTCGGTGGAGACGTTATCGGTGACGTGGCCGCCAATCACTACCAGGTCTTTGGTGACCGCAGGTGGCGAGGTGGAATAGTAGCCGCCGGCGGTGAAGCCGCCGATGTTGGCGCGCAGGTCGACCTGGCCTTTGTCGCCGAAGTCTTCGCACATCTTGCCGGTGTCGGCGTTGAGGGCGATCAGGCGGGTGTCGGCGGTCGGCAGGAAAATACGCCGTGGGCAGGCGTTGGCCGGTGCCGCGCTGGCGCTGCCGGTCGGGCTCTGTTCGGAGGCGTAGACGGCGTCATCGTGGTACGTCACGCCACGGCAGGTCATGTGTGCCCAGCCCTTGAAGTTCGCCGCGTTCTGCGTCGAGAGCTTCGGATCGAAGCGCCAGATTTCCTTGCCGGTATCCGGGTCCAGGGCGATCACCTGGCTGTGTGGCGTGCACACATAGAGCATGCCGTTGACTTTCAGCGGGGTGTTTTCGGCGGTGGTTTCACCCGGGTCGTTCGGCCCCGGCAAGTCGCCGGTGCGGTAGGACCAGGCCTCTACCAGTTTGTGCGCGTTCTGCGGGGTGATCTGTGCCAGTGGCGAGTAGCGGTCGCCGTGGGCGCTGCGGCCGTAGGAGTTCCAGTCACCGTCGGGCATGGCCGGGGCGGTGTTGGTCATGCCCGGTACGCTGTCGCGGTCCAGTTGGCCTTTGATTTCGCCAGGATGGGTGAACTGGCTGGCCAGTGCGGCGGCACCGGCAATCACCACGGCCACGCTCAGGGCGCCAGTGCCGATCGGGGCCGCGCCTGCAACGAGCAGCGGACGACGCAACCATGGCAGCAGCATGACGATGCCGAGGGCAAACAGCAGGGCCAGACGAGGCACCAGTTGCCACCAGTCGAGGCCGACTTCCCACAGGGCCCAGACGGTGCTGGCGAACAGCACCAGTGCGTAGAGGCCCAGCGCAGCGCGGCGCGCGGCGATCAGCAGAACGCCGGTCAGGGCCAGGCCGATACCGGCCAGCAGGTAGTACAGCGAGCCGCCGAGCATGCTCAGCTTGATCCCCCCGGCCAGCATGGCCAGGCCCATTAGCAGAAGCAGTATGCCGAGCAGCGTCGGCAACAGACGGCTTCGACTCAAGGCACCATCAGTGCTCATAGTGTGATTCTCCGTGATGTTTCAAGTAGTCCCGTACAAGTTCACTGTAGATGACGATCTTGTGCGGGCATGGTTCAGACAAAACCCGTTTGGGTGATACCACCCTTGCAGGCGCTGCCTCTGTGGCGAGGGACTCTGTGGCGAGGGGGCTTGCCCCCGCTGGGTGGCGAAGCCGCCCCAAATCCATTCACTGCGGGTTGCCAAACAGTCCGCGATGTCTGATTTACGACTGCTTCGCAGTCGAACGGGGCGGTGCGGCGATCCGACGAGCCCCCTCGCCACAAAAGTCTTATGTGAGTTTTAGAACGACGACTGGACCTTGATCCCGCCAATCAGCGCGTCATCGACCTGGTCCACGCCACCGGGATGGCGGATGTATTGCAGGTTCGGGCGCACGGTCAGCCAGTTGGTGACGTGTACGCCGTAATAGAGTTCGGCGCTGTATTCGGTGTCCTGTGGTGGCAGGTAGGACGGGTCGTCGTAGTCGAAAACAACGCGGGCCTGGTTGCTCGCCTCGGCGTTCTTGCGGTAGGCCGGGTTGACGTGGACCCGGGCCATGGCGAAGCCAATGTCGTCCCTGGCGCGGGCATCCAACAGACCTTTGTAGACCACGCCCGCCTGAACGTAGTTGTCGATGGCGTTGGTCTTCTTGTCGTGCATCGTGCCGTTGGCGAACACGCTGAGGCCGCGCGAATGGTCGCTGGCAACGCTGGTCAGTTGCTGCTGCACGCCGAGCCACATGCCGTGCTTGCTCGACGCGCTGCGGTAGGCCTCGCCAGTCAGGGCGGCGGGCTGGCCATTGCTGTCCTTGTAGACATCCTTCGCGTCAGCGTTGCTGTAGTAGTAACCGGCGCGGTACTCGCCCGGCAGGCCATTGAGCTTGGGCGTCCACACCAGTTCCACCGGCAGGACCGCGCCCTGGGTGCCGCTGCCACTGAGCTTGAAGCCGTTGTCGCGATCGAGGTTCGAGGGGTTTTGCTCATACACGCCAACCTGCGCGTACAGCTCGGGTGTCAGGTGATATTTGACCCGCATCGCCCACTGGCTCACCGGCCAGTTGTACCAGATGTCGCCTGCCCAGTTGCCGACCTGAGAGCCGCAAAAAGCAAGGTTCTGGAAGTCGCAGGGGAAGTTGTTGAAGTCTTCACCTTCACCGAAACGACCGACCTTGATGTCCAGTTGCTCATCGAAAAATTTCTGCTGATACCACATCTGCGTCAGGCGCCAGGTCTGGCCACGGCCCCAGACTTCCTGGGCGGAGGTGAAGCCGCCAACCCGCGGATCGTTGATGCGGTCGTTGCTGATGTTGTTGCCGCTGCGCTCGGTGATGGTCAGCTGGAATTCGGCGTCGTTCCAGCCGAGGATTTTCTGCAGGTCCAGGTGTGTACCAAGGCCAAACTGGTCGCTGTAGCGGGCAGTGCGATCGTCGTCGTAGCCGCCGTGCAGATTGCTGCCCATTTCACCGGTGTAATCGACTTTGAAGTCGTAGCCTTTTTCCGCAAGCGCGGTGCGCGTGCCGTTCCAGTCACCGAGCATCCACGACGAATCGCTATCGAAAGCCGGGGTCGCCTGAACGCAGGTGACCAAGCCCAGTGCGGTGAATCCGCCGACGAGGTTCAGGGCTTTTCGGCTGGCAATAGTCGTAGAGACAGCGCTGTCTCGTGAGGTTTGAAAATAACGCATAGGGAAGAAATTCTTGATCTTTTTCTGGGGATGAACTGAAAACAACAGGAACGAAGCGGCTGGCGGAAGCGTTTCAGCAATGACGGCCGCAAGGATAATGTTCTGTTACAAATAGCGAAAGAGCTTTTACCGATATGCATTCTTTCGGGATTGGTAACAGTGAGCAGAAAAAGATCGCCCGGGTCACCTACATTTAAACGCAGAACACACAGAGCCCTTCCACCGGACCACCCCCTCGGCTAAGGTGCGCGGCTTCCAATTCCTACTTCGCTTGAAGGCCCCCGGCATGACCGAACAGAACAACAACCCGCTACACGGCGTGACGCTGGAGCAGATCCTCAACGCCCTGGTTGAACACTACGAATGGTCGGGGCTGGCCGAGCGCATCGATATCCGCTGCTTCAAGAGTGACCCGAGCATCAAGTCGAGCCTGACCTTCCTGCGCAAAACCCCGTGGGCGCGGGAGAAGGTCGAACGCTTGTACGTGAAGTTGATGCGCACCAAGCGTCCGCTCTGAACATGCTCAACCAGTCTGTGGCGCGGCGTCGCTTTGTTGCCGTGGCCAGCCTCCTCGGCTGGGCGGGATTGAGCATTCAGATGTACCTGATTTTCTATGCGCGCTGGAGTATCGAAGCCAGCCTGATCGGCGGCCTGGTGAGTTTTCTCAGCTACTTCACCGTGCTGAGCAATACCCTGGTGGCGACGGTACTGACCTGTGAACTGACGTCCCGTGAGTCGGCCGCGCGTCGCTGGTTTCTCCAGCCGTGGGTCAGTAGCGGCGTTACCGTGAGCATTGCCGTGGTCGCCCTCGGGTACAACCTGCTATTGCGCCATTTATGGCACCCCGAAGGCTGGCAATGGCTGGCCGATGAGCTCCTGCACGTGGTCATGCCGCTGCTGTTTCTGGGCTATTGGTGGTGCTGTGTCGGCAAAGGCACGTTGCGCTTGCGACACATCGGGTTGTGGGTGATTTATCCGCTGGTGTACTTCGGCTACTCGTTGTTGCGCGGGCATGTGCTGGCGGTGTACCCATATCCGTTCATCGATGTCGAGAAGCTGGGTTATCCACAGGTGTTCATCAATGCCGGCGGGTTGTTGGCGGGGTTCGTGGTGATTGCTTTGCTGGTGATTGGCCTGGATCGGTGGCAGCGTAATCCTTGAATCAACTGGCCTCCTGTGGGAGCCGATACGCCGAGGAACCTTGAGCGAGCATGCTCGCGATGGACGTGAACGATATCGCGGGCATCCTGAACGCCCGCGGCGCCCTCGGGTTTTTCGCGAGCATGCTCGCTCCTACAGGGTGGCGGCCAGACACTCATCACCCAAAGCCTACAAATCCTTGTAGGAGCAGGCTTGCAGGCGATGGCGTCCGAATGGGCGGTGCAAAATCAAGACCGTCATCGCTGGCAAGCGAGCACCTACAAAGGTTTTGTGTTTATTCGTCGCTGGTGTCGTCCAGGCGCCAGTAGCCAGCCGCTTTGACGAACTGCTCATCCAGCCCATGCTCATCCAGGAGCACGCGGCGGATCTGGCGTGAAACCTTGCTCTCGGTCGCGACCCAGGCGTACAGCTTGCCGCCGGGGACCTGAACCTGGCGCACCGTCCTCAGCAAATGGTCCTTGCCACCTTCGCGCAGCACCCAGATCACATTGACCTCGGCGGCGCTGTGCAGCTCTTGCTGCTCCTTGCCGTTTTCAACTTCAACAATCACCAGGGCACGCCGGTTGGCCGCCAGGCTTTCGAGGCGTCGGGCGATGGCGGGCAGGGCGGTTTCATCGCCGATCAGCAGATAGCTGTCGAACATGTCCGGCACGACCATCGACCCCCGTGGCCCACCGATGTGCAGGAACTGGCCGGGTTGGGCCTGTTCGGCCCAAGTGGAGGCGGGGCCGTCACCGTGCAGCACGAAGTCGATATCCAGTTCCAGCGTGTCGAGGTCATAACATCGCGGGGTGTAGTCGCGCATGGCCGGCATGGGGCCGTTGTCTTTGCCGGCACCCAGTACCAGGGTGTCGAGTGCCGCCTGTTGTGCTGCGTCCTGGGGGAACAGCAGCTTGACGTGGTCGTCCGTGCCGAGGCTGACGAAGCCCGCGAGCTCCGGTCCGCCGAGGGTGATCCTGCGCATCCGTGGGGTCAGGTCGACCACGCGCAGCACCTCCAGGCGCCGGCGTTTGATTTCGTGCATGACCCGGTGAATGGCTTGCGTATCGGCAACAGTCATTCGGCTTTCTCCTGGCTGGCTTGAACGGCAGGGCCGTCGACTATCGCTTTGGCGGTGTCGTTGAGCAGGTCGCGCACTCGCAGGATTTCTTCCGGGCTCCAGCGCCCATGGTGCATCTGCAAGGCGTGGCGCAGGTTGTGCACCGCCTCGTGAATTTCCGCCGGGCGATCGTGGCCGCGCAATGAGCGCTTGCTGACTTCGATGCGCATGCGCACGCCATCCAGGGCAATCGCCTGGTCGCTTAATGAGCGACTTCCGGCGTCGGTGATGGCATAGCGTTTTTTCCCGCCGTCGGCATCGCCCTGAATCATTTCGCTTTCTTCCAGAAAGGTCAGGGTCGGGTAGATCACCCCGGGGCTGGGGCTGTAGGCGCCGTCGAACATGCTTTCGATCTGGCGGATCAGGTCATAGCCGTGGCAGGGCTGTTCGGCGATCAGTGCTAGCAGCAGCAGTTTCAGGTCGCCGGGGGCAAACACCCGGGGGCCCCGTCCACCGCGTTCGCGGCCGGGCCCGGGGCGCTTTTCGAAGCCGTCGCGGCCATCGCCGTGTTCGCGGTGTTGAAAATGATGGTCTCTCATTTTGTGCCTTCTCTCGTCGTGTTTAGATACAACTTAAGATATATCTTAAGAGCTGATCAAGACATTTTTGACGACAGGTTCGCGTATCCCGATGAATGGTGGCTCGATGAAACGATCTATTGCACCAAGGAAATTTCATGCAACCCGGCGGATTTTTCGCACGAGGATCATTTTTGGAAGAATTAAAGCTATTACTCTAATAATAATTGAGTATATATTCTAAAAATAGATGTCGACCCAGCGTTAACTGGATCAAATGGCTGTAAGGTTTTATTCGAAAAACTGTCTGTAGGTCGTAACTTACAGTCACTGTTTTCTATTTTGATTTTTTGTATCTTTTTCTCTCAGGGCGTGAGGTTGTTTAACTACGCGTCCGTGGGAAGTTGCCTGCTTACTTTCAGGAAGAGGAAGTTGATGATGCCCCGGCGTTGAACGTTCAGTTGAAAGCGGCTTCCGACAGGGGCGCATCGTTCGAACGTTCAATGAACCGAAACCATCCAAGAAAACAGGTATTCAATGATGTTCAAGAAAATCGCAATCGCCGTCCCGATGACAGTCCTGGCTCTGAGCGCTTCCATGGCTTTCGCTGCCGAGCCGATTAATCAGGTCATTAACATCAAGGCGTTCGTTCCGACTTCAGTGTTCAATGTTGCACCGCAAAACGATGACTTCGGTCGCGACGAAACCATGAAGCTGCAAGGCAATGGTGATCTGACCAGTGTGCGCGGTATCTTCAACTTCAAACACACAGACCCTAAAGGTGCAATCAATGCTCTGATTGATGGCGATGCGGCGCTGTATAACGGCCGTGACAGCATTCCATTGAAAGTCAAGATTGGCACCGTTGAGTTGGGCACCACCAGTGCTGAAGTCGTCAACGAAACGGAGTCGGTAGCGGGCATTCAGCGGGAAATGGTCATCACGGCTGCCACGCCAACCGCCACTCAGACAGGTGACTACAGCACCAATTTTGCCGTTGTATTCGAACCTGTACTGAAGCCGTAATTGCACGCTGTTCTTGAATAAAGCTTTTTATTCAACGGTCTTGCCTGCTTGTCATCGATAGATGACAGGCAGGCGCCGACTTCTCATGTAAAACGAGTATTCAGATCATGTTCCCGATGACTCCCATCGCGGCAGCGCTTGCACTTTTTTTATGTGCCGGTGCCATCGCTGCACCCACTAACAACGCCAATACGCCACGCAGCTTACTTGCTCAGGCCAAAGGCTTGCCGGCGGAATTCGAAGAGCACTTCTTTGATGTGCCATTAGCGGTTCGGGTGGAGCGTGATCAACAGTTTGTCGGTGAGGCGATGATCGTTTTGACCAAGGATGATCGTGTCACTTTGCTGGAGTTCACCGACGTTGGTGACAGCCAGATTCCCGCCAGTGAGCGTGAAGTCTGGGCCACGTACCTGAAACAAGGCGTTGCCTTGGGCGCCTGTCAGGGCCGTTGCCCGGAGCAGATGCTGGCGGTGCATTACAACCTGCAGAATTCGCTGGTGTCGATCGCCACCGAAAATGCCGAGCGCGATGTCGAGGCCCCGCGCTACTACGAACTGCCCGAAGACGGTAGCACCGGCCTGATCGTGCGTAACCAGTTGAACCTCAACGGTGGCCAGGACCAGGACCTGGGCGGGCGTTACGGCCTGGAAGCCAGCGGCAGCCTGGACAACTGGACCCAGCGCGCGAACCTGCAACTGGCCCGGCTCGGGGGGCCTGACGACAAGCTCTACCACGCGGTTCATGAGCTTTATAGCCAGCGTGAGCTGCAGGGCAGTTTTTTGCGTCTGGGTTATTTCACACCCAACTCTGAAGGGCTGAGCCGTCAATTGCGTTCATTCGGTGCCAACCCCGACACAGCGGTGGGCCTGATGTACGGCAGTTCCGACAGCCTGGCCATCAATACGCCCAAACCCAGCGTTTACCCGATCTACGTTACCGCCAACCGCCAGGCGTCGGTGGAAATCTATCGCAATGGCGTGCTGGTCAACACCCAGGCCGTCAATGCCGGCCTGCAAACCCTTGATACGCGCAAGCTGCCGGGGGGTATCTACGAAGTCGAAGTGCGGCTGATCGAAGACGGCCAGATTACCTCGACCACCCAGGAACTGGTGTACAAGCCCAGCAACTGGCGCAACTCCGATGAGCGCTGGCGTTACAACCTGTTCGCCGGTCAGGAAAGCAAACTGCTGAGCAACTGGGATGAGCAATCCTATGGCGACATGACGGCGGGCGCAGCCATCAATTACCTGCTGCATCCACGGGTGATTGTGGGGCTGTCGGGGCGACAGTTGCAGGGAAAACAGCAATACGGATCGTCGATTGACTGGACCCTGGCCAACAACACCAGCCTGTACGGCAATGTTTATCAGACCCAGGACCACGGCACGGGAATGGATCTGCAGGCCAATTACAGCTATGGCTCCGGTAACCTGTTTGCCACGCACAATCGCAGTTGGCTGGACACCACCAACACCTATGAGACCTTGCCGGATGGCACTCGGGTGCGTCAGCGCAACGTATTTGTCGGGCAGACCAGTAACACCTCGCTGGCGATCAATCATCGGCTCAGCAGCAAGAATTCACTCAACGGGCGGGTGTCCTACAGCGAGGGCAATACCGAAGGGGTCGCTCTCGATCTGGGCTGGACACAACGCACCGTGCTGTTGGGCAGCGATGCCAACTGGCGCTTCTCAGTGTTCGACCGGCCGGGCAGTTACAGCAGCGGTGACGAACGCAATCGCGGGGTCGACCTGAGTATCAGCATTGCGCTGGGCGGGCCAGGTGAACAATGGTCGGGCAGCATCGGCACCCGCACGGCCCGGGAGGGCGGGCGCGACAACAATGGCTCGCTGTCCTACCGCAAGTCCCTGGAAAACCACGTGCTGCAAAGTGTCTCGGTGACGGCGCTGGCCGACACCTATGGCGTCGGGTTGTCCGGCCTCAGCAGTTTTCAGGCCGATGCTTTCAATGGTGATGCCTTCCTTCAGCGTTCTTCCTACAACGGCAACTACACCGGTGGCTTGAACCTCGACAGCACGGTGGCCGTGGGTGGCCAGCACATGGTCATGACCAGCCAGCAACACGCCGGTGGCGCCGGGATGATCATTGATGTGGAAACTGACATCGATGAAATCGCCCTGCGTGCCGACGACCTTAGTGGCGGCAGCGCGACCTTGCGCCCGGGTCGCAACTACGTGCCGTTGACGGCCTACAAAAACAGTTCGGTCAGCTTCGACTTCGAAGGCAATCACGTGCCGTCGGCGAGTATTCAACCGCCGCGTACCCGCTATCACCTGAACAAGGGCGGGGTGGACTACCGCAAGATCATCGTGAGCAAAACCCTGACCGTGCTCGGTCGTCTGCTCGACCCGCAAGGCAAGCCGCTCAAGGGTCACCACGTCATCAACCACGCCAGTCGCGGGGTGACGGAAGTGGACGGGTTTTTCTCCATGGAAATGAACGCTGGTTCACCGACCCTGGAAGTGCGTCGTGGTGATCAGTTGTTATGCCAGTTCCGGCTCGATACCGCCAATGCGCGCAGTGAAAGCAATGTGTTGATGATCGGGGATTTGCGTTGTTCTCCGGACACATTGGCCGATACAGCGAACAAGTCTGAGGCCGCCGGCTAATGGATGGCTGGAAGCAGATGATTAAATTTCAATTGATAGCCTTAATGGGGCTGTTGTCGGCGGCGTCGGCGATGGCGGAAGTTGTGCACATAACAGCGAAGTTTGCGCCGGATCCATCAAGGCCTCATGTTAATGTTTTCGAAAATACAACGCCGAATAGTGGTTACTGTGGGATTTATCCACAGACGTGTAATTCTCCGCATTATAAAATATTCAGCGTCGGAACAAATATTGAGTTTAATTCAGTCAGGTCTATCCCGGCAAAGCATACTAATCCGCGTGCCGGAGCCACATTCAAAGTTCCTGCCAGCTGGAAAATTGTTCCTGTTAAAGATGAGTTGGGTCGCGATGCCAGCGCAGTTGAATTAAGAGTTGCGGGTTTTGGTGGTACCTACAAACTGAGTAAACGAGTGCAGGAACTGATCGGGGAGGAAATCCCTCTATATCCAGCACTTAATAAGTTGTGGGAATTTGGTGACTGGGGTATTGCTCCAACCGGATGTAATGAAACTGCAGGTGGTGCTCACGTCACTGACACAGAGCATGATTTTTTTTGGCTTAGCCCGGTTGAAAGGTATTGCTCCAATCAAGCCAGGTTTGAAGTGCCGCAATTCGCCTATCGGGATTTTAGTTTTGCCTACCAGATTAAAACTCCTAACCCTTTGAAAATGGCACCCGGAATATACACCGGAAGTGCTGTTTACACGGTCGGCCCCCATCTTGATTTTGACTTTGGCGACAACATGCAGCCAACGGATAGCATTATCCAGATTGATTTCACTCTCACGGTCGATCATGTATTCAACATCGAGATTCCCCCGGGAGGAAATAAAGTGGTTTTGCTGCCGGAGGGGGGATGGCAGGCCTGGTTGAATCATGGTCGAAAACCCACACGTTTGTTTCGTGATCAAACCTTCAATGTCTGGACCTCCACACCCTTCAAAATGAAATTGGAATGCAGCGAGCCTTTGGGTGATACCTGTGCATTGCAAGATGGAAAGGGCGATACCGTTCCGCTGAATATAAACGTCAGCCTTCCCAATGGTCTTGTTGACGCAAGTGGCAGTTCAGTCACTCGCCGCCCGTTATTGTTAAGTGGCAGCGGTACAGAACGTTTCGAACCGAATATTTACGTCGATCGAAAACCTGGAACGCTGCACTTTGAAGTCACCAAAGAGGGCGTGGCCCAAATGTTGAAGTTTCCCGGTCACAGCTACTCCGGTGAAGTCACTGTTATTTGGGATTCGGAAGTCTGATCAGCGCACTGATCAGGTCTGTTCACCGTTTATTACCATGAGGTCAGGAAAATGAAAGCTCGATGGGCATTGTTGTTTGCAGGTTGGTTGCCGTTGCTGGCAAATGCCGCCCCCCAAATTAACGTCGGCACGGTTTACGACTACCTCGACGGCGACAAAAGTACCTACTTGAAACGGGTATTCAACGGCGGTGATGCCACCGCTTTCGTCAAGGTCAACATCCTGGAAATCATCTACGACGCCGATGGCACCATGCGGGAAATGCCGCTCGTCAATCAGGCCGAAATGAATGCCCGCGAGGGGCTGATGGCCAGTCCCGCGCGGTTGATCGTTCCGGCCAATGGCATGCAGGGCACGCGTCTGGTGTTCATGGGCGAGCGTGAGAAAGAGCGTTATTTCCGAGTGCGCTTCGTGCCCGTAGTGCCGGAACAGGAAGACGAGTTCGCCGTGTCCGCCGAGGAGCGCGATGAATACAAAAAGGGCTTGTCCGCCGGCGTCAACGTGCTGGCCGGGTACGGCACGGTGTTTTTCGTGCGCCCCACCGAGACTCGCTTCGACAGCGCAGTCAATGACGGCCCCGGCCAGTACCGCATCCACAACCAAGGCAACTCTGTGGTGGTGATCGATGAGTTCAGGGACTGCTCGGCCAAGAACGAAAACGAATGCCAGCCCACCACCAAACATCACATTTTGCCGGGCCGCACCTTCGAGTTCGACAAACAGAGCGGTCGTGAGTATCGCTTCACAATGATCGAAGGCAAGGCCACGAAAGTGGTGGAGCTCAAGGGCTGACACTCGCTGCGCAAGTGCCCTTATTGACTGTGTCAGGTGACAAAAATGTTCAAGGCAACTCTCGTAACCCTATCGCTGGCGCTGCTGTCGCTCAGCGGCACCGTGAATGCAATAACCGAACGGGAAACCTTCGAGGTGTCGGTGACCATCCCCACGGCGGAGTTCTACGTAATCCCGTCGGAACCTGACTGGATTCATCAGGAGCAGGTACTGCCCTTCAATTCGGTGTCGGGCCGCTTGACCCCGTTGCGCAAGAACTTCGACGTGAAAAATACCAACGGCGGTATTGCCGCCCGGCTCAGTGACGAGCCGTATCTGAGCAACGGCCGGGACAGCGACAACATTCCCCTGGTCGTGACGTTCAACAGCAAGCGCCTCACCGTGGATGCCGATGAAGTGGTGTCCGAACTCGATGGTCGACTCGGCAAGCGTGTGGGCCTGGAAGTGGCAGCAGCTGAAGTGCCGGAGGGTTACAAACCGGGCAGTTACTACGGCAGCGTGCACATGATTTTCGAAGCGCTGGCGCCTTGAGGCTGTAATCCAGATGGAATCAATAGCATGAGTATTTGGTACTCGATCGCAAAACCCCTGACCGGGTTGTCACTCGCCGCGTTAGGGTTGTGCGGTTCTTTGTCGGCGGGAGCGGCTTCGACTGAGATTACCGCAGTTTTCAAGCCCGACCCTGCCAACCCGATGCAAAACCGCTTCGTCAACACGACGCCCAACAGTCAGTTTTGCCATCATTTTGTGGTGCTGTGCAAGCCGAGAAACATGTTCAGCCTGATTGTTCAGGGCGTGCCTTATGAGCAGACGACTGGCGGGCCGGTAGAAGCCAATCATACGAATCCGCGCCTCGGTGCCTATCTAAAAGTACCGTCTGAGTGGCGGCAGATTTCGGTTGTGTCTGACACCCCCGGCAGTAAACCCGAAATTGTCGAAGTACGTATTGCCGGTATTGGCGGTCGACATGATCTGTATGCCAACGCGACGGATTTGACAGGCGGCATCGGTGATAGCGCCTTGTGGAGTATCGGTCGTTGGAGTAATGCGCCTTCACCCTGTATAGGCTCCGGTTTTATTACCGGGACGGATTACTTCGTCAACTTTATGTGGCTTGTTCCGGAAAATGCCGGCGCTTGCTTCACTCAGGCCAAGTTCGCTATTCCGAAGTTTCTCTATCGCTACATTGAGTTCGCTTATGAGCTGCGTACCCCGAATCCTCTGGGAATGAGTACAGGCACTTATCGAGGAAGCATTCCGTACACGATGGGGCCGAGCGGAGACTTCGACTTTGGCGATCTGGTACTGCCCAAGGACAATCTCTTGATGCTGAATTTCACCCTGGAAGTTCAGCATGAACTCAAGGTTGAAGTTCCGCCGGGTGGCAATCGCGTTGAGTTGGTTCCCCCGGGTGGCTGGCAAGCCTGGGTGAACAAGGGCCGTAAACCTGAGCGATTATTCCGTGATCAGACATTCAATATCTCGGCCAGCTCGCGCTTCAAGATGAGGCTGGAATGTGATTACAACCATGGCAACAACTGCGCGTTAGGTGGGGCCTCGGGTGTCGAGAGAGTCCAACTGAATGTCAGCGTCAGCCTGCCACGCGGTTTAATCGACGCGAGTGGCGGCCCTGTCGAACGCCGCCCATTGTTGCGCGATGGCAGCGGTACCGAGTTATTCCAGCCGTCTTTTTACGTGGAGCGAAAACCGGGAACGCTGCATTTCGAAGTTGATCCCCGCGACGTGGAGTGGATGCTCGATCCCTGGCAATCAAAAAAATATTCCGGAAATGTGACGGTGATTTGGGATTCGGAAGTTTAACCAGGCGCACGTTATTGCCTGTCGTTCAACGAGCTTCAGGACAATGAAAACCTTCAGTCGACGCCCATGCGCGCAGTGCTGATAATTGGGGGTTTGTGTTGCAGCCCGTCAATCCTGGCCCAATTCACCGATGCCGTGCAGAGAACCGGTTAATAAATGCCACACAATTTATGAGCGCCAAAAAAATGATGAATTTATTAACGGTCCATTTATTAACGGTCCATTTTTTAATGGTCCCATGGCGGCGCACGGCAAGAACGATTTTCATCGGTGTCTGCCTTAGCATTTCGTCGTTGCAGGCCGGGGCGGCGGTCAAACAGATCACTGCCACTTTCAGCCCTGATCCAAGCAACCCGCTGAGGAACGAATTCAGGAACACGACGCGCAATCAAGGGTTTTGCAATAACTATCCAGCCATCTGTGAGACGCACGGTATTTTCAGCCTGAGAATGTTCAATAGTTCTACTTTGAATGGCCCCATCGAGCCGAACCATTCAGATGTGCGAAAGGGCGCGATGTTAAAGACGCCAGCGGCTTGGCGCGTCCTGACCGTGAGGGAACGTAACACCGGCGAAGAGGTCGCGCTGGAAGTTCGCATTGCCGGGATGGGCGGTGTTTATGACGTAAGCGACGATGTGAGGGCCCTCACGGGCAGTGCGACTGTTACAGCAGGTCATTCGCTGTTGTGGGGAAGTCGTTGGAGTAGCGTGTCGCCTCCTTGTAGAAGCATAGGCAGGGAAAGCTACTACGGTGCTAGAGGCTTTGAATTTTTTTGGCTGACGCCTGAAGAAGCGGTGTGTGCCAAGCAAGCCAGGTTTCAGATCCCTGGTCTTGGCTACCGGTATCTGGACTTCACCTACGAACTACGCACGCCAAATCCACTGCAAATGTCCACGGGGATATACGAAGGAACGCAGGTATATTCGGTAGGCCCTGGTGGCGACTTCGATCTGGGGGACATCGTTGTACCCTCGGACGGAGTTCTTCAACTCGATTTCACCCTGAGCGTTGAACACACCCTCAAAGTCGATATTCCACCAGGAGGTAATCGGGTAGAACTGGTACCACAGGGCGGTTGGCAAGCGTGGTTGAATAACAGTCGCCAGCCGACCCGGCTGTTTCGCGACCAGACCTTCAACATCTCGGCCTCGTCACGTTTCAAGATGAAGCTGGAGTGCGGACTGGAAATGGGCGACACCTGCGGTCTGCGTAATGCCGACAATCATCAGGTGCCCATGCAGATCAGCGTGAGTTTACCCAACGGCTTGACCCGCGCTGACGGCTCACCCGTCAACCGCCAGCCATTGGTGCTGAGCGGTTCGGGCACCGAGTTGTTTCAACCGGGTTTCTATGTCGATCGCAAACCCGGCACCTTGCATTTCGAGGTGGGCGGGGACGATACCAAGGAGATGCTCAAACATGGCGGTAGCCAATATTCCGGCACTGCCACGGTAATCTGGGATTCGGAGGTGTGAGGTCACCGTCCTGAAGGCAAGGTATCCAGTTTCAGGACGATGACGGGGTCGCGGGTGGTTACGCCCCGACTCTTGCCAGCGCTTGACGGGTCAAGGTTCTGCTCAGGGCCTTCTCTTCATCCGCCATTTCGAGGGTCAGCGTTGCATAAGTCTCATCGGTCATCGGGTTACCGGTGAGGACCGTATCTTCGGGCACCGGCCATTGACCGGCGAGCTTGATCAAATTGGCCTTCAGCGGTGCTTGCTCCGCTTCGGGCAAGTTGCGCGCGTCTGCCCATGCCTGCTGTGCTTCACGCAGATCTTCGAGCAGGCCCACTTTCAGTTGGAACGCCTTGGTATTTTGATTGAGCTGGTGCGCAAAGGTCTCCTTCAGGTAATCGGTCCAGAACGGCTGGTCCAGCATCAAGTTCACCAGGCCATCAGCCCGTTCGTCTTTGATGATTTTGTCGTAGGCCTGGTCAATCATCTCATCGCTGACCCCGGCGATTTCCCGGTAACGCATCTTGTAGGATTGCCAAGGCAGATCCAGACGCGGGGCAAGCCCGGTTTCATAGGCCAGGTGCACTTCCACTTCATCAGGGTCGCCGCCGCGCGACTTGATATCCTCTCGCGCGATTTCGCTCACCTCGCCCAGGCGGGCAGCACCTTTTGCCACCTTGACCAGGGCAGTCTGCAGTTCTTCGGCCGAAGTCGAGTATGAGTACGCCTCCGAGACAAGTACCTTGATCCCCATGTTGTTGAACAGCTGGGCACCGGCATCCGCGCAATTGGTGGGGAACAGGGCCATCTCGAACATCTCGTCGCGCACTGTGTCGTCGAGGTAAGCGGCGTCGACCATGCGCCAGACCCTGTCGGTAAGCTGCTGGCGCGGCTCACCGTCTGCCAGATAGTCCGCCGAGGCCACAAGGCCCTCGATGACCGAGAAGAACCCGCTGGAGTTTTCCTCGCCGGCCAGATCGTGCCAGGCTTCTACCCGGTAGGCACCAAGACCTGCATGACCTGTTGCATGGTCTATATCTTTGGGGACTTTCCACTTGGTCAACTCAGCTTCGATTCGAGCGGAGGTGTAGAAGTCCGGATTGATGCCTACCGACTTTCGATAATCTCGAAAAGTGGCGCGTAGCTCGTCAGAGATGTTTTCGGTAAAGATGCGGGTTCGAGCGATGATGAACGCTTGCTCCGAACCCGGCTGCACCGTTGGAATCCGGGTTATGGGGTTATCCAGCATGTCCAGGAAAAAGCTCCTGGGCCGCCGCAAACTGAAGAGGCCCTCAGGCCAGCCGGTACTGCCCGTATTGTTCAGGCTCAGCACTTTCAATCGTGGCATGCGTGCGACATTCACCGAGGCTCCCAGCGGGTTTGCGTCCAGGCGCAAGGTTTCCAGGCGGGTCAGGTTGGCGAGGCGCTCGACGTCAGCGGCAGCAAGTCGAATTTTGTTGCCGGTAAGGCGCAGGGTTTCGAGCAAAGGCATCCTGCCGATGCCTTGCGGTAGCTGGGTCAATTTGCACTGTCGGGCGCTCAAATGGCGCACGTTCGGGAAGTCCTTCAGCAGTCCGCTGGATTCTGCGCCAAACGTGGCGTCATCCAGATTCAGCGTGGTGATCTGTTCGAAATATGGGCGCAAATTTGGCAGTTTTTTCCACCACAATTCGAGATCTTTCGAGAACCCCGGGTCTGTCGAGAGATCCAGTGTGTAGCCGCCCTCTGGATGCAAACTGCGCCTGCCAAAAGCTGTGCTTTTGCGTTCGAAGCATTTTATCAGTTGGTTCTTGATGTGCTCGCCACCCTCGCGGCTGAACTTCTGGCGACGGGATGGAGAGTCTGTGTGGGGCGACTGCCAGATCTCTAGCTGCTCGCGCAGATCATTCAGTTCCGTTTTCAAACGTTTGAGGGACTCGATTGCATCGCCCCTGGCGTTGAGTGACTGGACGAAGGCCTGAACCTCCCTATCGTTGAAATCGGGATAGAGATCCCTCACGCGTTCCTGCAATGTGACGCTTTTCTTTGACAGCGAGGGGCCGCGTAACAGCAGGAGGTCCTCGCGCTTGGCAAGCGGCGACGGTTGTCTTTGATCAAGCAGCGTGCGTCGTTCGCTGGCGGTTTCGGTTTTCACCATGACCCATTGCTTGAACAGGTTGGCTTCGCCGGTGTTGTAGCCCAACGCCCGTTGTTTTTCCTCGGGCAACGCCTGCAAAAGGGCTTGAAACAGGTCGGTGGCCTCGTGCAGTTTCGTGCCGGTGCTGTCGTGTACCTCGTAGCGGTTGTCCTTGTTCCTGACCAGAATGCGCACCGTTGCGGCATCCTCTGCCCCGGCGCTGTTGCGCAGCGTGCCGTCGAAGCTGTCGTCACGGATTTCAATGCGCAGTTCGCTCAGCGAGTCGCTGTGCACTCGCAAGGCACCGAGCGTCAGGCGTTCAGTATCGGCGTTGATCAGTGAGTCACGGTAAAAGCCCTCAGAGCCGCGGGCGGTCCGGGTTTCCAGTTGCAGTTCATAGGCCCTGCGCTTGAGGCGCAAAGGCAGGCGCCCTTGGTCGGTGATGATCTGCAATTCGCCCTGGGAAGCCTGGGCCAGCAAATTTTTGATGCCTTGTTGAGGAATGTCGGGATATTTGTCCCTGACCAGCTGCGTCATTTTTTCTGTGGCGTGTTCGCGGCTGGCGTAATCCTCGTTGAACAATTTCGTTCGATCGCTTTGCGCCACACTGGCGATCCGTTTGCGCAGTGCGCCGGTTCGCACCTCGAGGGAGGCCGGGAGTGAGTCGGCCGGAAGGTCGAGAATGATCGACGTGCCATTTTCATCGAGGGTTGCCATGACGGTTTTCAGCAGTTCGCCGTTGAGTAACTGCCGTTCCTGAAGCTGAACGACCAGCCGCTTGCCTGTGCCAGCTTTGGTGCCGGTGTACTCCCAGATGGTTTTGGACTCGCGGTCGATGATGCGCATCGAGGCTTTTTCGGGCCACATGCCATGGGCGGTGAGGACCTGCATTTGGGTGACGGAATCGGCCTTGCCATAAACAACCGGGTCGTCACTGTTCATTTGATCGATGAACGTTTGAATGTCCTGATCGATATCCAGGCGGGCGATCGTATCGGTCAGCAAGACGGGCGGATGCTGGTTTTCGACGTACATTGCACGCAACTCGCCAGGGTCCGTTGCGCTGATCTGGCGGGCGGTTTCGAGCTGCGCGTCGCTCAGACTCTCCACGGACGGGCCGATCCGGCGCAGCAAGGTGGCGTTGTCCCAGGTGCGCGGCTGTTCGGTTTCGAGCACATAAGCCCCTGCACCGTTCAGGTCAACGCGGGGCTGGTAAGCATCACCGCGTTTGGGATGCCGCAGGTACTGTTTGCCGGTTACGGAATCTTTCCCGACCTCGTATTGCTTGTCCGCCACCTGCAGAATCTGTTTGCCTTCGTGAGTGTACAGGCCGTTGGCATCAGGTTTTGCAGGCACCGGCAGATCGCTGTTCAGTCGCTCATAGGGCGCGAGGTCGGGGTTCCACAGGCGTGTCGTGCCCGTACCTGATGTAACGGGGAGCATACCGTCGACGAACGCAGACGCTTTTGCCACCAGGACTTGGCCGATAAAGGCGCCGGCACCGATGGCAGCCATCTGGGCCGCCTCGTTCAATACGCCGATCAGGTGTTCGGTGGCCTCCACCCAGTGCCCCTCGGCCAGATCGACCACCCCGTCGATGACTTCGGTGCTCACTTGATAAGCCGTGTAGGCCAGCATGAGTTCGCCGATGACCGGCACCAACGGTGTGACGACCATCAGCGCGGCGTTGAACAGATCCGACACGATCTTCAGAAAGTTGTCCCACCACGCTTTGCGCGCCTCGCTGTCGGCATCGGCGGTGGACACGGCAATGTCACGGGCGTCCCTGAGCACTTTGTCGATTTTGCGTAGATAAAGTTGCTCGGCGAGGTCGCCGGTGCGTGAAATCCGCCGGTATTGCAGGTCGGGTTGTTTGACCGGCGTTTCACGCCAGGTCGGGCGTTGGTCCAGCGGATCCTTTTTATGCCAGGTCAGGGTGTTGAGGTGCTCTTCGACTTTCGCGAAGAAATGCCCACGCAGGTTATGGTCGACGAACTGACTGAAAAACTGGCGGTAGCTCATCTGTGAAGAGGCAGACACCCTGTTTTCACGCAGCTGAGTGCTCAGTTCAGTGACGAAGTGAGCTGATGATTTGTATTCCTTCAACGGGTGATCGGGGTCATTGGGGACGTACACGATGATCGGGTAGAGGTCGGGAAGCAGCCTGTCGGCCGTGCCGAAAACCACGATGCCGGTCAGCGTCGTTTCCAACAAGGCCAGGGCGCCATGCCCGATGACCTTGCCGTTGCGCACCGTTTTTTCTGTTCCCGCCAGCATTTGTGTGACGACCCGGTGCGCATCCTGGTTGATGTCGCCCTTGATCAGCGCGAGGGCGGCAGCGGCGGTCAGCGCGGCCTTTTCGCAGGCGATAAGTGCTGCTTTGAGCGGTTCCCGAACAATGATGAGGGGTGACTTCAATTTGTCTTGCAGATGCTTACTGTATTGGCTACCGATATCCAGTTCCCGGCACAAATCCTGGAACTGCTGGATGCTCATCTTGTTTTTGATCGATTTGATCTCGAACTGCCCGTTGGCGTCAGGCTCAGTGATGAACGCGCAATCGTCTTCGAAGGTTTCACCGGCGGCGAAGTTATGCAGCGCGGCATCGAGCAGTGAAACGGTTCGGGTGGTGACGCCGCCGGATGTATCGATGACCCACCAGTCGCTGTTCCTCGCGATGTACAAGCGCAGGAAGGTGGTTCGCACGTCATCCTCGACGCCATATTTTTCCAGGAGCCTGGCCTGCAGAAGGGGGGCGGCAAATGCGTAGACGTCCTGCACGCTCGTGAAAAACTGATCCACGATGCTTTGCGTGATCCAGGCCTGTTTGTTGGCTTCTCGCAATTGGGCGTCGCGGGTGTGCCATTTTTCGAATTTCAGTTTGAGTCGGGTCAGGACTTCGGTTCTGTGCGGCGGCGCCGTCTGGAAGCAGTCGCTGATCCGGGTTTTGATGAGGTCGTAGTGTTTGCCTTTATCCAGATCAGTGGGTTGGGCGGGAAGTAATGCAGACATCGTGATCATCCTTGAGTCTCGATAAGAATGATCAGCCTATCTCCTCAGGCGCGGAATAAAAGCTTGAATTCCAGCGCTTTAATGGCCGCTTGTGCGGCCAAAGGATTGAAAAACAGCATCAGAAAAATACGTATATACCGCCACGGATGCTCATTGGCGCGCCACCTGGGTCGGCTGGCATCCGGTGTGGCTGTTCGGCTGCAGGTACGGCGTCAGAATCGGCGCCATGCCCTTGAGCACTTGCACCGGCAGCGCTGAGGTAAAGGTGAAGCTTTCGGCCGAGCGCCCCGGAACAAAGGCGGTCAGCGTGCCGAAATGGTTGTCGCCGATGTAGAACACAAACGTGGCCGTACGGTTGAGCGATTTGGAACTGAGGATTCGTCCGCCGGAACCGATGGCTTCGATGCGGTTGTCGCCGGTGCCGGTCTTGCCGCCCATGGCCAAAGGCGTGCCGTCGGGCAGTTTGAAACTGCCGGCCACGCGCTTGGCCGTACCGGCATCCACCACCTGCGAAAGAGCATCGCGCATGGCCTTCGCCACTTCGGACGGCATCACGCGTTTGCCGACCTGCGGGTCGTTGATCATTTTGGTTTCGTACGGTGTGTCGGCGGCGAAATGCAGGCTGTCGATACGCAGGGTCGGCATGCGTATGCCGTCGTTGAGGATGGTCCCGATCAGTTCGGCCAAGGCGGCAGGGCGGTCGCCGGAGCTGCCGATGGCGGTGGCCAGCGAGGGCACCAGGTGGTCGAACGGATAGCCGACATTTTGCCAGCGCTGATGGATGTCGAGGAATGCTTCGATCTCCAGCATGGTGCGGATGCGGCTGTCGCGGGCGCCTTTGTGCCGGCTTTTGAACAGCCAGCTGTAAACTTCCTGGCGTTCAAACTGGCTGGCCTTGACGATTTCGCTCCACTCAGCCTCTGGGTGGTGCAGCAGATAACCCATCAGCCACAGATCCAGGGGGTGAACCTTGGCGATGAAGCCCTGATCCGGCAGATCGTAAGCGCCGGGGCTGTAGGATTGATAGAGCCGTTGAAGGCGCTCATCGGTGAGTTTTTCGGTGAGCTTGGCACCCTTGAGGTGCGAGCGTACGAAGCCGTTGAAACTTTCCTGGGTGGCCTGTGGCAACAGGTAGCGATGCACCGCGGCCAGGCGGATCGGGGTCGGACGCATGGCGTCGAGGAAGGTGTCGAGCCGCGCCTGGGTATCCTTGTTTTTGTACTTTTTCCAGAACTTCAGCAGAAACGAAGTGCCTTCGCGGTCAGCGAACGAGGCCAGGTATTCCTGGCGCCTGGGGTCGTGATCGTCCTTGAGTAGTTCGGCGCTGTTGTTGGGGCCCGAATAGGTGGTGTAGCGCACCAGGTCGCGCATCAGGCGAATGAACGGCAGGTTGATCGATTCACGCAGGGCGTCGCGCAGGGTGGGAATGCGGGCGTTGTCTTCCTTGCGAAAGTTATTGAACGTGTGCAGGCCGCCACCGGTGAAGAACGCTTCGCCGGGGCTGGCAGAGTACTTGCGGTCCAGGGCCGCGCCGAGCAGGGTCGGCAGGCTGCGGTCCTTGTTCTCGATCATGTAGTCGACGACCCAGCGACTCAGGCGGTCCTGAACCGGCACCTCGACCTTCTTCAAATCAGCAATGGCCATTCCTGAATATTTGTCGTGCAGTTCGGCGATGATTTGCAGGTAGGTGGTCATCACGCGCATTTTTGCGGTGGAGCCCAGTTCCAGTTTGCTGCCTTCGTTGATGTCGAACGGTTGGTCGGTGCTGTCGGTCTGCACCCGTACGCGCGAGCCGTCCGGGGTCAGTTCGAACAGGGTGAAGCTGTAGCGCACCTGGGTGGTGGTGGTTGGTGTGAGCAAGCGTTCGCCCATCAAGCCGATCTGCGTGGCAAAGGCCGGGTCGGCAAGGTGTTTGAGGTATTCGGTGGTCTGGGTTTGCAATTCACCCTGCAGGGTGCTGGTGGCGGAGAGATCGAGACGGTCGAGGTCGTATAACGGTCGGTTGAGCATGCCGGCCAGGCGACTTCGCGCAACGCTGATGCCCTTGTTGGTCTCGATCGGTTGAATGGTCGGCTGGGTCGCCCAGTCGCGGTAAACCACCTTGCTGGCCAGGGCAGCGGCGGCGAACTGCGCATCAATCACGCCATTCTGCGCCAGCAGGCGAATGTGACTGTTGGTGAGGTCGGCCAGTTCATCGTGGCCCTTGGTCAGGTAATGGGAAGGGCGGCGCTGGGCGATCATCAATGACAGCATCTCGCGCAGGGCCAGGCCTTTGTCCGCCATGGTTTTCGGATCGGTCGCGGTACTGGCCAGCGCCTCGTTGGCCTGGTTGAAATCGGAGCCGTACCACACGCGCAAACCTTCGGCCATGCCGTGCACTTCACCGTGCCCCGGTACCGCCGACAATGGCACGCTGTTGAGGTAATCGCGCACGACGTTCTGCCGCGCTTCGAGGGTTTGCGGCCCGGCCTGATAGGCGCGCACGGTGGCGGAGATCATCTGGCGGATTTTCTCCGCGCCGCTGACCGTCAAGCCATCGGGCGAGTGCCGGTATTTTTCCAGCTGGGTGGCCAGGGTGCTGCCACCGGCAGACTGGCCGGGCACGTGCAGCAACTTGGCGACCTGGGACCAGGCGGCCATGCCGAAGCGTGGCCAGTCCACGGCAGGGTTGGCCTGCGGCTGTTTGGGGTCGAGCAGGAAGCGGTTCTCGATAAACAGCAGGCTGTTGACCACTACCGGAGGGATGGCGGTAAAGCTCGAATAGAGTTGTTGCGGATACTTGTACTGGTACAGCGGTGCCGCGCGGCAATCGGTGATCGACAACCCGGCCTGGATTTTCTCGGCATAGGGCACGAACAGGCCTTTGCCGCTGTAACTCATCAGGGACGGGGAAAAACGCGTTTGCGCTTCAACGACGAAATCGCGCTTGATCAGGCGTGGCAGGAATTCATCCAGTGAGCTGTAGCCCAGGCGCCGGTCGAACGGACCGTCTCCGGGGTAGCGAATGGAGTCGCTGGGGCCCGGTTGCATTTCATAACTCAGGGATGCGGCATATTTGCTGACTTCCTGGGCCTGGAACTTCGAAGTGCGCATCTCCCTGGCAGCCGCCAGCCCCACGGCAATCGCGATGATCAATAACAACAGCCAGAACGCCCCCCACCCGTGCCGGGAGCGACGGGGTTTTTCAGGTAATGGCGCTTCATCCACTCGTTCAGTCGGAACCACGGTTTTACTCGAATCGGTTTGCCACAAAGCGCCCATAGTCGACTGATCCATTCACGCAGATTGATCGGACTTGTTTGTAGCTTAGACGGTGGTTGGCGATGGGGAAAAAATTGTGAGCAGTAAAATAATGCACGGACCAGCATGGATTTGCGACCAAAAAGCTGTCTGATGATGAGGAGGGTACGCCTGGCGAGACGGGTTTTGTGGCAGTTGCTTGTGTGGCCAAGGGGCTTTTGTGGACAGAGGGCTTTTGTGGGCAGGGGGCTTTTGTGGACAAGGGGGCTTTTGTGGACAGGGGGCTTTTGTGGACAAGGGGGCTTTTGTGGACAGGGAGCTTTTGTGGACAAGGGGGCTTTTGTGGACAGGGAGCTTTTGTGGCGAGGGGGCTTGCCCCCGCTGGGCTGCGCAGCAGCCCTCAATAATCACCCTGTAATGTCAGATAAACCGCATCCGCCGCTTTCAGGGCTGCTACGCAGCCCAACGGGGGCAAGCCCCCTCGCCACAGGCAAGCCCCCTCGTCACAAAAGTCCTCTGGTCACACAAGCCTGTCGCCAGAGTGGAAGGCAGGTGGAAGCCTGAAAGCATTGAGCTAGAGCGTTCCAAGAGTAACCATGGTCTTTCTCAGGCGCATGACGATGCACCAATGCTGTGCAATACTCCGCGCCGTTTCAATCGCGAATAATCCTACATTAGTCAGGTAAATTACCTCCGTAATACCATCATTTCCCGGGACTTATGGCTAAATGTTGTTGTTTATAGAGTGAAAAACCCTGCTTTAAGCTTTTTATACTGCACGTCCCCTGATCGGGCAGGTTTTACCTGCTCGACGGTCCCGCCCACAACGCAGGCCCGGTGTCGCAGAAGCAATGGCTATCGTTCAGCGCTTCTTCACTCGGTGGTCAAATCAATAACAAAATGAGGTAGAACCCTATGGCAGTCGGCAATCACCTGCCCCATGACGGTACCGCTCAGGGCGGTCCGCTCAAACGCGAACTCGGTGAACGGCATATTCGCCTGATGGCCCTTGGCGCCTGTATCGGCGTCGGCCTGTTTCTCGGTTCGGCCAAAGCCATTGAAATGGCGGGTCCCGCCATCATGCTGTCCTACATCATCGGTGGTCTGGCGATCCTGGTGATCATGCGTGCCCTCGGTGAGATGGCCGTGCACAACCCGGTCGCCGGCTCGTTCAGCCGTTACGCCCAAGACTACCTTGGCCCGCTGGCAGGCTTTCTCACTGGCTGGAACTACTGGTTCCTGTGGGTGGTGACCTGTGTCGCGGAAATTACCGCCGTGGCGGTGTACATGGGCATCTGGTTCCCCGATGTACCGCGCTGGATCTGGGCGCTCGCGGCGCTGGTGAGCATGGGCTCGATCAACCTGATCGCGGTGAAGGCTTTCGGTGAGTTCGAGTTCTGGTTCGCCCTGATCAAGATCGTCACCATCGTGGCGATGGTGCTTGGCGGCATCGGCATTATCGCTTTCGGTTTCGGCAACGACGGCGTGGCACTGGGCATTTCCAACCTGTGGGCCCATGGCGGCTTCATGCCCAACGGCGTGCAAGGCGTGTTGATGTCGCTGCAGATGGTCATGTTCGCCTACCTGGGCGTGGAAATGATCGGCCTGACCGCCGGTGAAGCGAAGAACCCGCAGAAGACCATTCCCGACGCGATCGGCTCGGTGTTCTGGCGAATTCTGCTGTTCTACGTCGGCGCGCTGTTCGTGATCCTGTCGATCTACCCGTGGAATGAAATCGGCACCCAAGGCAGCCCGTTCGTGATGACCTTCGAGCGTCTGGGCATCAAGACCGCTGCCGGTATCATCAACTTCGTGGTGATTACTGCTGCGCTGTCCTCCTGCAACGGCGGCATTTTCAGCACCGGGCGCATGCTCTACAGCCTGGCGCAGAACGGCCAGGCCCCGGCCGGTTTCGCCAAGACTTCGAGCAACGGCGTGCCGCGTCGTGCGTTGCTGCTGTCGATGGGTGTATTGCTGCTAGGGGTGCTGCTCAATTACCTGGCACCGGAAAGAGTCTTCGTCTGGGTCACCGCCATTGCCACGTTTGGCGCGATCTGGACCTGGGTGATGATCCTGCTGTCCCAGCTCAAGTTCCGCAAAGGCTTGAGCGCCAGCGAGCGTGCCGGCCTGAAGTACAAGATGTGGCTGTATCCGGTCAGCTCGTACGTGGCATTGGCGTTTCTGGTGCTGGTAGTCGGCCTGATGGCCTACTTCCCGGATACCCGCGTGGCGCTGTATGTCGGCCCGGCATTCCTGGTGCTGCTGACCGTGCTGTTCTACGTGTTCAAGTTGCAGCCGCGCAACGTTGCACAGGCTGCTGTAAGTTCGTAATAGGTCGTTTCATGGACGTTCTGCGCCACGCTTCGTGGCGCAGAACGGCATGGAGTTCATAACCAGACCACCACACTCCACAGCTTCCGCTCGGGAGCTCACGCACCTTTTCCCTGCATAAAAAAATATATCCCGGCCCATGATTGGCGATGCCCAGGCGGGCATGGACTTGCGTCGATTTTCGCCCCGCAGATGTGGCGATTCGACATCGCATGAAATTGATTTTAATTGTAAAACTGATTTACTTACTAATGTAAATGATTACTATTGGCAACAATTCGACCTAAAGGACTTGTGTCAGTGTTGCGAATTTCTCCAGTCTTTTCCCGGCTGCAAGAAGGGAAAACCGTCTTCGGCCTGCTCAACTCCGTCCCTTCTCCAATGCTCTGCGAAATGATTGCATTCGCGGGCTACGATTTCGTGATTCTTGATGTGGAGCACTTGCTGCGCTCCGAAGAAGACCTCATGCACTGTGTCCGCGCTTGTGAAGCCGCGGGTATTTCGCCCTGGCTGCGCATCCCGCAAGTGGACGAGAAACTGATCGGGCGGGCTCTGGACGCCGGTATCGAGGCGATTGTGCTGTCACGCACCGAAAGTGCTGCGCAAGTTCAGCGCGCCATCGAAGCGGCGCGTTTTCCACCCCTGGGTAAACGCGGCATAACCGGCGGACGCATTACCGGATTCGGTCGCCTGCCGTTACCCGAATACATCGAATTGGCCAATCGCCAGACGCCGATCATTCCCATGATCGAAAGTCGCGCCGGCGTCGACGCGCTGCGCGAGATCCTGCAACTGCCAGGGGTGGGCATGATCATGGAAGGCGCACTGGATCTGTCGCTCGATCTGGGTCTGGGACCAGACCCGCTCCATCCTCAGGTCTGGCAAATGCTGCAAGACATGGCCGATGCCTGCCAGGGCGCCGCCATTCCATTTTGCGCAAATCCGCGCACGGCTGAACAGAACGCGCTGTGGCGTGCTCGCGGTATCAAAAGCTTTCTCGCAGGTGAAGACCGGGGGGTGCTGCACAAGGCATTGAAAGCCCACCTGCATTCTTTCCAACAGTAAAGATGAGCCAACGAAGTTCTGATGAAAAAAACAAAATCGCTTCACTTATCACTCAGCCTGATCAGCCTGGGTATTTGCCATGGTGCCATGGCTGCCGATCAATCCATCGAGCCTGCCGGTAGCCTGGATCTGGCACCTACGGTTATTTCCGGTGACGTTCTTGGCTCGGCCAGCGATCAGGAGGTGCGTACCTACGCCGGCAGCCGCAGCGTGGTCGACTCCAGCGAACTGAGCAAGGCGAGCGTGCGCGGCGTGGACGACGCGCTGCAACGGGTACCGGGCATCAAGATCTTTGACGAAACCGGCACCGGCGCCTTGCCTCAGATTTCGGTACGCGGGCTGTACGAGAGTCGCAGCGGCCGGATCCAGGCGTTGTCCGATGGCATTCCCCTGGCACTGGCGCCCTACGGCCAGACGGGGCTGTCGCTGTTTCCAGTGACCATGGCCATGGTCGATCGTATTGACGTCGTGCGTGGGGGCGCAGCGGTGCAATACGGTCCGAACAACGTCGGCGGGGTGATCAACTTCATCAGCAAGCCGATTCCGCGAGAGTGGGAAACCACGCTGCAGGAGAAGCTGACCTTCAACGCCGGCGGGCGCCAGTTGTGGGACACCTACCTGGGCACTGGTGGCTACCTGACCGACAACTTCGGCCTGCAGCTGGACGTCAACACCCTGGGAGGCGAGTACGGTCGCGAGCACTCCGACACGGATGTGCAGAACTACCGTCTGCGTGGCCAGTGGAACATCGACGACGATCGCGACCTGAGTTTCGGTATCCAGCGCTACAAGGCCGACATGGAACTGGCCGGCGCGCTCAGCGTGGAGGATTACAAGGATGATCCACGGCAATCGACGCGTCCCCTGGACAGATTCGAAGGCGACACCAATCGCGTCTGGGGTACGTATACCCAGCGCCTGGGCGGCATGGGGCCGTTTGACTCGGTGGAAGTCAGCTGGACCAACTTCGCCCACGACAGCTACCGTAACTTCGTGGTCGGCCTGCCGTTCACCCCGGACGGCACGGCGGTGACCAAGCAGGACGGCCCACGCGACTTTAAAGTCTGGGGTACGGAGCCGCGCATCAGTGGCACCATCGACGGCGACACGGTCGGCCAGACCTGGTTGCTGGGCGCTCGTTATGTGAAGGAAGACATCGACTACAAGGTCAATCGCCAGAGCCTCGCTACCGGCGTGACGGCGCCGTTCCGCGACTGGACGTTCGACGATGACGCCCGTGCGTTCTACCTCAGCAACGCCATCGGCCTGCTTGATCGTCGCCTGACCATCACCCCGGGTGTGCGCTACGAAAACGCGCGCATGGACTACAGCGACGGCATCACCGGTTTCTCCCGCGAGAACAAATCCGAGGAATGGCTGCCAGGCCTGACGGTCGGTTATCAAGCGAGCGACGCCTGGTTTGTCTACGCCAATGCCCAGAAGTCCCTGCGTCCGCCGCAAGTCACGCAGATCGTCAAGGAAGGCGATGTCGGTGCCGAACTGGCGTGGAACTACGAGACCGGCGTGCGCTATACCCCGTGGGACGGCTTTCGCGCCGACTTCGGTGTGTACCGCATCGATTTCGACGACCAGATCGCCTACAACTCCACGACCGACCGTTTCCAGAACCTGGGCAGCACCCGTCACCAGGGTATCGAGACCGAAGTTTTCTGGACACCGGATGCCATGCGTGACCTGGACCTGCATGCCAGCTATGCCTACCTCGATGCCAAGCAACGCAACGGCCAGTTCAAGGACAACGAAGTACCGTTCGCTTCGCGCAATCAGTTCACGGTTGACGGTCGCTACCGTTTCGCCGAGCACTGGACCTACAGCCTCGACGGCCTGTACGTCAGCAGTGCCTACACCGATGCCGCCAACTCAGGCGATGAAGACGCCACAGCCAGCGTCGGCAAGCTGCCGGCCTACTGGCTCTGGAACACTGCTATCGAGCGTGAGTTCAAGCTGGCCGACAAGAGCCTGCTGACCGCGTCGGCAGGCATCAGCAACCTGTTCAACCGCGAGTACTACTACCGCGGTATCGACACCAGTCCCTGGGGTCGTCAACCCGCGCCGCAGCGCTCGCTGACTCTCGGCGTCAACTACCGCTTCTAAACCGCGCAGCCGCGCCCCGTAAACCAGTTGCCCGATCCCGCGGGACGGGCAACTGCTGCCTCCAGGAACCTGCCATGCAACGACCATTCGTCATCCTTGCTCATGTCGCCCACCCTGCAATTCTGGAGGGCTTCGTGCCTGCCGCGCACAAACGCGGATTGCCGATCGTGGTCATTACCGACCACGCTCAGGAGCACAGACGCCTGCTCGCCACTTCGGCTATTTCGCCGCAACAACTGCAGGTGATCGAGTGCGATGTGTTCAATCCGCTCGCAGTCATCGAGATGATCAATGGTCAAGGCCTGCGTCCTGCCGCCGTGTTCTCCAACAGCGATCACCTGCAGACCGCAACAGCCATGGTTGCCGAGGCCTTCGAATGCCCCGGCAAGGACTGGCGGCTGTGCTACGCGGCGAAGAACAAGGCGGCCATGCGCGAACGCATGCAGCGCCTGGGTCTGCCCGGGCCATGGTTCCAGGTGCTCACATCGAACGCCGCAGTGCCGAGCGATGCACCGTGGCCGGTGGTCGCCAAGCCCCGCGAAGGCGTCGCCAGCCTCGACGTCAGACTGTGTCACAACGCCGCTGAATTGAGCGCTTACTGCGAGAGCTTCTGGCTGCAGCAACCGGATCGGGCATTGCTGCTGGAGGCGTACATGGAAGGCCCGTTGTTCACCCTCGAAACCCTGGGCGACGGGCGCAATCTGCAAGCTATCGGCGGCTTCGACGTCAGCCTTTCTGCACCACCGCATTTCGTCGAGCTGGCGGCGCGCTGGAATGGTCCGCTGTGCAGTTCCCAGCGTGCCGCCGCGCTGGCTCAAGTCGCAGCGTTCGGGGTCAATTTCGGGGTCTGTCACAGCGAGTTCATTCTGACCGCGCAAGGTCCGGTGCTGGTCGAGATCAATTATCGCAGCATCGGCGATGGCCGCGAGTTCCTGCTTGATCGGCTGCTGCCACAGGGCTGGTTCGACCGCATCGTCGCTCTGCATCTGGGTGACCGCCTGATCGAGGCGCAGCCGGCGCAAGCCGCAGCCACCGTTCATTACTTGGTTGCCGATCGTTCGGGGCGCCTGGATCAGGCCAGTGCCAGCTTCAACGTTGAGCGGGAAGGCCATTGGTGCGATTACCGGGCGCTGCACACTACCGGCGACACCGTGACCATCAGCCATTCCAACAAGGATTATGTCGGTGTCCTGCGACTGATCGCGCCGGATGAAACGAGCCTGGACGCGCAATTGAACTCGATGCTCGGCGACCTGAAGTGGGTGGTCGCATGAGCCTGCGACCGGAGGACGCGGATCAGGCGTTCATGACCCAACGTATTATCGATTGCTGCCTGCGCGAGGACATCCGTGAGATCGTCAGCGCAGGGCGGATCGGCACGTTGCCAGCAGCCCTTGGCCAGCTCTTGCCACAACAGTGCGACGCAAGCTGGCTGTGCATCACCCACCTGGGCGCCGATGAACTCTGGCTGCCTGTGGTCAAGGCCTATCCATTGCAGGACTGGGTGGGTACGGGCGACGCCTGGATCAAGGTGTCGGCAGACAACCCCGGCGAGGTTCAACACGGCTACCGGCTGTGGCTGAGCCACCTGAGCCACGGACTGGACGAAGAAAGCCTGACGCTGTTTGCCGCGTACTTGAAGGAGGCCGATTGCGCGACCGAACACCGGGCGCTGTGCAATCAGGCGTATCGCCAATATGCGCCGGCGCTGAACGACGTGACTGGCCTGCCGGACTGGTCGCAGCGGTTACTGAAAATCGATCAACTGGCGAGTTACCTCGATCACCCGTTCTATCCAACGGCGCGGGCCAAAAGTGGCTTCGATGCCGCCGCGCTCAAAGGCTACGCGCCGGAGTTTGCACCGCGCTTCGAGCTCAACTGGCTGGCGATTCCCAACCACGCCCTGACCCTGACCAGCCCGCAACCGCCTCACTGGCCGGACTTCGAGGAAGTCGGCCTGTCACCGACCTTGCACAACACCCATTCGTTATTGCCGGTACACCCGCTGACCTGGAGCGAACTTGAGCAATACGGCCTGCCTGAAGGAACCCTCAAGGCGCCACGTTCGGCCATGCCGGTCGAGCCCACGCTGTCGGTGCGCACGGTGGTCTGTATCGATCAACCGCAGTGGCATATCAAGCTGCCGTTGTTGGTCAGCACGCTCGGCGCGCGCAATTTGCGCCTGATCAAACCGAGCACGCTGTACGACGGTCACTGGTTCCAGACCACACTGCTGGCCTTGACCGAGCGCGATCCGGCACTGGCCTCACGTTTCTTGCACGTCGACGAAAAGCATGGAGGGCATGCCGCCGAGAGTCGGCACCTGGCCTATATCGTGCGCCGTTATCCGGTGGGCCTGGACAAGGTCACCCTGGTACCTGTCGCGGCATTGGCCAGCCCGCTTGCCGATGGAAGCCTGTTCCTCGAACAACTGGTCGAGCGCTTCTACGCAGGTTCCTGGCAACACTGGTTGGGCGAATACCTCGATCTGTTGCTGCAGGTCCATCTGCGTCTGTGGTTGCGCTATGGCATTGCACTGGAAGCCAACCAGCAGAACGCCGTATTGATGTTCGAACAAGGCCAGCCCTTGCGCCTGCTGATGAAGGACAACGACGCCGCGCGGCTGTGGCCTCGGCGCTTCGCGGCGGCCTGCCCGGATCTCGCTGACCTGCCGGCAGCGTTGCAGGATGAACGCATTCGCGTCGACAGCACCCAGCCGTTGGCCGAAATGTTCTGCACCATCACCTTGCAGCTCAATATCGTGGCGATCCTGGAAGCCATCGCCACCGCGGGGCTGGCAACACGTTGCAGTCTGTACGGCATGCTGCGCCAGAGATTGATGAACTGCCTGCATCAACTCGAAGCCGAAGGCATCGATTGCCATGACGCGCACCGATGGCTGTTGGACAAGCCGAAACTGCCGGTCAAATATTTGCTCAGCGCTGGCAGCCTGTTCAGCAAGGCGCATTCCGGTGCCAGCGATATCAACAAGTTCTATGGCTACAGTGCGGCAAACTTTCTGCTGGAGGATGTGCCATGCAACGGCGCCTGATCACCAGCGTCCTGTTGGGGCATTACTTGTCCGCCTTCACTGCGCTCGGTATTCCGTTGTACCTGCCGCGCATCCTCGCCGATCTCGCGCCTGACACACCTGGCTGGGCCATTGGTGTGCTGTTCGTCCTGCCGACACTCTGCACCGCACTGGCGGCGCCGATGTGGGGGCGCTGGGCCGACCGAAACGGATGTCGGCTGTCGTTGCTGCGTGCCCACGCCGGGTTGTTCGCCGGCTTTCTGCTGGCCGGCTTCAGCCCGAATCTGCCGGTGTTCGTCCTGGCGTTGATCATCCAGGGCACCTTCGGCGGGGCGATGGCGGCGTCCAACGCCTACCTGTCGACCCAGTTCAAGCAGGGCGATCTGTCCCGGGCCCTGAACTGGACGCAGTATTCGGCGCGCCTGGCGATGATCAGCGGCCCGATCCTGTTGGGACTGATGACCTCGCAAGGCCTGGGATTGAGTCTGTATCGCTATCTGGCCTGGCTGCCATTGCTGGCTTTCGTGCTCATCCTGCCGTTGCCCAACGACGCCCCCCAAAATGCCTTGGGCAGCAAGGTCGCCAAGGCCTTGGGTGAGCTGCCACCAGACCTGCCGCGGCTGCTGGCCGTGCAGTTCCTGTTCAGCTTCGCGATGGTCGTCACCTTTCCCTATTTCGTGCCGTTCGGCGAACAGTTGGGCATTGGCAGCGATGCCTTGATTGGCGTGCTCTACAGCCTGCCGCATGTGGTTTATCTGCTGGCGTTGCCCTGGGTCCAGAAGCATCAGGGCAACCTGCTGCTGCCGGGGCTGGCGCTGTTGGCCATCAGTAACGCGCTGCAATTCTGGAGCGTGCAGGCCGAACCGCTGTTTGCGCTGCGTCTGCTCAGCGGCGCCGGCATTTTGCTCAGTTTTGTCGGCCTGCACCGATGCCTGAGCCAGCGCAGCCGCGCAGGCAGCGCCGGCCGCCTGTTCGGCTGGTTCGACTCCAGCGGCAAATGGGCCGGCACCGCTGCCGGTGTCACCGCCGCCCTGGTCAGTCAGGCCTGTGGCGTCGCGTCACCCTTTCTCGTTGCGTGTCTGGCGGCCATCGCGGCCATGGTGCTCGCATACCCTCTACTGAAAACTTCCCGGGAGATTCCAGCATGACGCTCGCTAAAACTGCATCGCTCGTCGCCGTATCCCTGAATGACCATGCCCTGGATGGCGAAGCCCAGCGCCATGCCATCGAGTGCCTGCTCAATTGCTATCTGCGCGAATACGCATTGCCGCGCAACGAAGCCATCTTGAACTATCAGGCGCAGGATCTGCCGATGAGCCTGCGCCAGGTCAACGGCCGTTGCATCTGCATTCAACTGCCCAATGGCCGCTTGGTGGTACGCGTCGGTCGCGTCAGCATCCTGGGTCGTTGCCACTACATCAGCGCCCCCTATTTCAAAGGCAACAACCAGAGCTGGCGGCCGTTGAACGCCGCTGAACTGGCGCGGCTGATCTGTACGCCGCTGAGCGGTGCCGAGCGCGTCGACGAGATGCTGCAGCAGGTCGCCAACAGCCTGCAGATCACCCGCACCTTCCTGCGTCACGCCCGCCCGGCCAATGAATCTGCCGACAGCCTGCTGGCGTCCGAGCAACATCAGCTGTGGGGCCATGCCTTGCATCCGACCCCGAAAAGTCGTGAGGGCATCTCCCATGACGATTTGCTGGCCTGCTCGCCGGAAGTCGGCGCCAGCTTCCAGTTGCACTGGTTCAAGGTCGATCCGACGCTGCTTCGTCATCAGGGCGAGGATCCGCGCAGCACCTTGCGTCAGCTCTCTGGCCGCGACGACGCTTATCCGTGCCACCCTTGGGAAGTCACCCGGGTGCTGGCCGATCCGCTGGTGCAGCGCGCGCAACAACAGGGCCTTATCGAATACCTTGGTCCCCTGGGGCAAGCCATGTACCCGACGTCGTCGGTGCGCACGCTCTACCATCCAGAGATGGCGTACTTCCTGAAGTTCTCGATGCACGTGCGCCTGACCAACTGTGTGCGCAAGAACGCCTGGTATGAACTCGATAGCGCCGTGGCCCTCACGCACCTGCTCGGCCCGATCATGGACGAGTTGGCGACGCAACAGCCCGGTTTCATGCTGATGCCCGAACCCAGCGCCACCAGCCTGGACCTCAGTGCCCTGGGTACGCTGGAAGAGGCCCGCGAAGTCACCGAATGCTTCGGTATCGTTTACCGACAAAACCTTGCCGTCGCCGACCGTGAGCGCTATCGACCGCAAGTGGCAATGGCTCTGTTCACCTGGGATCAACAAGGTCGCAGTGTCTGCCGTCAACAGGTCCAGCGCTACGCCGACAACGCCGGCTTGAGCATCGAGCAAGCCACATCGAACTGGCTGGATGCCTATGCCACCCAGATGCTCGGCGGCGTGCTGTACTGCCTGTTCAATCAGGGGGTGGTGCTGGAGCCGCATTTGCAGAACACGGTCATCGGCTTCGCTGAAGACGGCTTGCCCAGCCAGGTCTGGATTCGTGATCTGGAAGGGACCAAGTTGGTCCCGCAAATCTGGCCCGCCGAACGCCTGAGCGCGCTGGATGAACGTACCCGGCAATCGGTTTACTACAGTGCGCAAAAGGCCTGGCAACGGGTGGGTTACTGCGCACTGGTGAATAATCTGGGCGAAGCGATCTTCCATCTGGCCAACGGCAGCGACGCGCTGGAGCAGCGTTTGTGGGCGCGTATCGGCGATCTGCTGCACAGGCAGTCCGCGCGTCTTGGCCATCCACCGGAACTGCGTGAGTTGTGCGCCGGCGCACCTTTCCCAAGCAAGGAAAACTTCATGACGCGACTGATGATGCGCGCCGACCGCGAGGCCGGATACACCTCACTGCACAGCCCGCTGGCGATCATTGAAACGAGGAAACGCGCATGAGCCTTCCGGTCTGCGTCACCCAACGCATCGAGCAACTCAAGGCTGAAAATGATGAGCCATTGTGCGCCTACGTCTACGACCTGCCGGCCCTTGAGCGGCACGTCAAGGCGATGCGCCAGGTACTGCCGCAAAACTGCGAATTGTTCTACGCCGCCAAGGCCAACCCGGAAGCCCCGGTGCTGAAAACCCTGGCGCCCTGGGTGGACGGTTTCGAGGCGGCCTCGGGCGGTGAACTGACGTGGCTGCATGAGCAGTGCCCCGACCAGCCGCTGATCTTTGGTGGCCCCGGCAAGCTTGATCGCGAACTGGACATTGCCTTGCAATACCGCATATCGGCATTCCATGTGGAGAGCGTGAGCGAATTGCGCAACCTGGCCCGCATCGCCAGCGAACGCGGGGTGCGAGCCCCCGTGATGTTGCGGCTGAACCTGAAACTGGCCCAGGCACCGCAGAGCCGCTTGGTCATGGGCGGCAAACCCACGCCATTCGGGCTGGACGAAGAGGGGCTCGCCAGTGCCCTGCAAGTGCTGCAGCAAGAGCCGTCGCTGCAGCTTGAGGGGCTGCACTTTCACTTGCTCTCGCATCAGCTGGACGTCGATGCGCACCTTGAACTGATTCGCAGCTACTTCCTGACCTTCCGCCAATTGTGCCGCGACCATGAGCTGCAACTGCCAATACTGAATGTTGGCGGCGGGATGGGCATCAACTATCAGGATGCCGCGCAGTCGTTCGACTGGCCACGGTTTTGCCAGGGCCTGAAAGGGTTGATCGATGAGTACGACATGGGCACGACCCGGGTGCGTTTCGAAATCGGCCGTTTCATCAGCGCAGCCTGTGGTTACTACGTGATGCAGGTGCTGGACATCAAGAGCAGCCACGGCGAATTCTTTGCCATCAGCCGCGGTGGTACTCACCACTTCCGTACGCCTGCAGCTCAGGGTCACGATCATCCCTTCACGGTGCTGCGCGGCACACAGGAGGCACAGCTCAAGGATCAGACCGTCACGCTGGTGGGGCAGCTGTGTACGCCCAAGGACGTCCTTGCCCGGCAACAACCGGTGGCGCAGTTGGCGACAGGAGACCTGCTGGTGTTCACCCTCGCGGGCGCCTATGCCTGGAACATCTCGCACCAGAACTTCCTGATGCACGAACCGCCGTTGAAGGTTTTTATCGAGCACTGATGCCACAGCTATCGAGCGGTGCAACGCCGAATTGACGAGGGGTCAATTCGGCTCTACGTGGCAAGCACTGGCGCCGGTTTGTTCAAGCGCTTGTTGAATTCCAGCCACAGCGCCAGCAATGCCATCAAACCGGCCCCGGCCAGCGCCGTGCAGATCTGCATGGCGACGGCATCGTCGGTCAATGCGTTGAGCATGTCGGCCAAGGGCGCCAGCAGTACGCCCAGACAGAATATCTCCAGGGAAAAACGCCCCATGCGGCAGCTTTGCTGCGCGAGCCAGTTCTGCGTCCATCCGGTGTCTGGAAGCAGTTTCGCCGTGACGTAGGCCAGCGCCAGGAAGTGCAACAGGCGCACCGGCGACAGGTCGGTCTTGCTGATCGGATACAACAGCTTGTTCAGGCTGTCCGGCACCACGGCATCGTGCAGCTGCGGCCAGCGCCACAGGAGGGTGAGCACTGCTGCGGCCGCCACGTACATCGCTGCACTGATGAACAACGGCTGGCGTAGCAGTGGCCGGGTTTCGGGTACGCGTGGGCGCTGCGAGAGCACTGCGGCGGCGCCGCCGAGCACGAACAGCAATTGCCAAGCGACGGGGTTGAAGTACCACACGCCATCCTTGATGGCGGCCAGGTTCCAGCCAAACAGCGGAACCGTCAGGTACAGCGCCAACGACACCGCCACCACCGGCCAGACTTTGCGCACCAGTATCGGCAGCACCAGCGGCAAGCCGGCCAGCAGCACGATGTACAGCGGCAGGGGGTCCATCAGGTTTGGCTTGAAGCGCAACAGCAGCTCATCGATCAGGGCCTGCTGCGGGTCGCTGATGAAGTGGCGCATGCCCATTTCTTCCACCAGGTCGCGGGTTTCCACGTGGCTGTTGGCGAAGAACACGATGCCCATCAGCATCGCCAGCAGGAAGATATGCACCACGTAGAGCACCCAGGCACGACGCAGGATTTTCACGCAGGCAATCAGGAAACCTTCCCGCGCCAGGACCTTGCCGTAGGCTAGTACCGCGGCAAAACCGGCCAGAAACACGAAGACTTCGGCGGCGTCGCTGAAGCCGAAGTTACGCAGGGTGATTTGCCCCAGCGGGTTGTGGGGCACGTGATCCCAAAAGATGAAGATCAATGCCAGACCACGAAAAAAATCGATCCGGTGATCGCGTTCGAATGTCATGACAGCAGGCTCTTGAACGAGTGTTGAACAAAGGCGTAGCGAAGTAGCGAAAGGTTGCGCGCCGCACATAGGCGGCGCGAAGGGTGGCTTGATTCGCGGGCGAATGCAAAGTCGGGGTATTTCGGAATGTCTCCGGCTTTACACAAGTTGGATACCGCTGGTCTGAAAGGGGGGGCTACCTGCGATTTCTGACAGTAGACAAGCTCAAATCAATATAGGTGGCACAACGATTGAGCATAGGGTTGTCAGCATGAGACGGTTATGGAAAGGATTGTCCAGCTACACGGTGATCGGGGTCGCAAACACCCTGATTCACTGGCAGATCTTCTTCCTGCTGAGCGTGGCGGCGGGCCTGCGGCAGGCGGTCAGCAATCTGTTGGCCTTCTGCGTGGCCGCCTCGTTTTCCTTCTACATGAATGCGCTGTACACCTTTGACAGCAAGGCGTCGGTTGGCGGGTATCTGCTGTTCATGGTGGCAATGGGGGCACTGAGCTTTGCTGTAGGCCATCTCGGTGACCTGTGGCGGCTGCACGGCTTGCTGACTGTCGCGCTGTTTTCGGCGTTGAGCCTGGTGTTCGGCTTCCTGTTTTCCAAGTACGTGGTGTTTCGCGAGCGTGACGCATGAAGGTCTCGTTGATCGTTCCGGTATTCAATGAAGAACAGTCGATAGAGCTGTTCTACCAGGCCGTGCGCCAGGAACCGTCCCTGAGCCGGTTTCAGATTGAAATCGTCTTCATCAATGACGGCAGCACCGATCGCACACTGGTGCTGGCCAGTGAAATTGCCCGGCACGACAGCGATGTGCTGTTGATCAACTTCTCGCGAAATTTCGGCAAGGAGCCTGCGTTGTTTGCTGGCCTGGAACATGCCACTGGCGACGCCGTCATTCCCATGGACGTGGATCTGCAGGACCCGATCAGCGTCATTTCGCGGCTCATCGAGGAATGGATCAATGGCGCTGAAGTGGTGCTGGCCAAACGGCGCGACCGTTCGGCCGACGGCTATTTCAAACGGCATTTCGCCGGCATGTTCTATCACCTGCTCAACCGGATTGCTTCGACGCGTATCGAGGAGAATGTCGGTGATTTCCGCTTGATGGACCGAAAAGTCGTGGATGTCATCAAGAGTCTGCCGGAGCAGCAGTTGTTCATGAAGGGCGTGCTTTCCTGGGCCGGGTTCAACACCCGGGTCATCGAGTACGATCGGGCTGCGCGTGCAGCCGGTAAAAGCAAATTCAACATCTGGAAATTGTGGAACCTGGCGCTCGAGGGCATCACCTCGTTCAGCACCGTGCCCCTGCGCGTTTGGTCTTACATTGGTGGCGCCATCTCACTCATGGCAGTGGTGTATGCGGTTTACCTGGTCCTGGACAAAATCCTCTTCGGCAACGATGTGCCCGGTTATCCGTCACTGATGACTGCCATTCTGTTCCTGGGCGGTGTACAGCTCGTCGGCATCGGCATCCTGGGCGAATACATCGGCCGCATCTACATGGAGTCCAAGCATCGGCCGCGGTATGTCATCAAGGACATCATCAAAAGCGGCGATGAGCCGACAGAGCTGCACTCACTGAAGAGGATCGTTTGAACGCAGTGGCCGCTGTCCTGGCGAGTCAGCGGCGGTTGTATGCCTATCGAATGGTCCTGATTGCGCTGGTCGGCCTGGCGTTGATCGTCAGGTTTCACGCTATTTCAGGACCGGCGATCTGGTATGACGAAGCCTTCAGCGTGCTGCTCAGCGAGCGAGCGCCGGCACTGATCTGGTTGACTACGGCGGGGGACGTTCACCCGCCGCTGTATTACCTGACTCTTCATTATTGGACGCTGCTGTTCGGCAACAGCGTTGCGTCTGTGCGTGGTTTGAGCGCGGTGGCGGATGTCGGCACCCTGGTGCTTTGTCTCAAGCTGATGAGCCTGCACACGACTCGACGAGCGACCTGCATCGCCGGGATTTTGCTGGTGTTTCTGCCGATATCGGTTCGCTATAGCCAGGAAGCCCGCATGTATGCCTTGCTCGGCTTCTGGCTGATGGCGGCCACGGTCGCGCTGGTGTGCTGGAGCCGCAAGCCGCAAGCGCTGCGGTACGCGATTATCTACGTGCTGTTGATGGTCGCCGCGTTCTATACCCACTACTTTGCGGCGTTATGCGTGCTGGTGCATTGGTGGTACTGGTCCGGGCTGGGGACGGGCGAGCCGACAGTACTACCCGTTCGCAAATGGCTCATGGCCAATGTCGCGATAGTCGCGTTGTATGTGCCCTGGTTGCCTCATCTGTTTGACCAGATCAGGCGCATGGACGGCCTGGAGTGGATCGCGCCGACAACGTGGGACATGTTGCCGGGGCTTGTCTCGCAATTCACCGTGATGACGTCGGCAACCGATGGCGGGTTGTGGTGGGCGCTGGTCGTCACTGCAGTGATGATTGCTTGTTGCGTGCTGGCGTTGCGCGATGTGCGCAACGATCGCCGCTTTACCCTGCTGCTGATCAGCTATTTCTTTGTTTGCGTCACTGCCATTTTTTTGATTTCCTGGATCGTTCCGGTGTTCGTCCCGCGCTATCTGGTCTTTGCCGCCGTGGGTCTGGCCTTGATTGCTGCGGTGATGCTGGATGGACTGGCCGAAAAGCGACCGGTCATTGCTTTGCTCTGCTTGAGCCTGTTTGTGGCGGGCGAGGTGCATGGCGTGTTGAAGGTCTATGCCCAACAGGACGGCTTGAATGGAACCGACGTACGCAAGCTGGCCAGGCTGGATACGGTGGCGCAGGGGATAAAAAGTCAGGCGCAGGCCGGTGATGAGATCATCGTCGACGGGTTGTTCTGGTACCTGCCGTTCAGTTACTACAACACCACAGGTATCCAGCCACGGCTGTACATCTCCAGAGCCGCAGGCGGTGCGCCGGCAGGACCGTTCAACTATGGCGGTTGGCGTCTGATACCCCAGCGGCTGGACTGGATTTTCTTCAATGATGTCTCGACCTTGAAACTCGCGGCAAAACGCGTCTGGTGGGTGACGGGCAAACCCCGGCCCGAGAATGTCGTGGCCTTTCCCAAGGCGTGGAAACAGACGCTCACGCTCACCGGGGGTGAAGTCGAGGCGCGCCTGTTTATTCTGCACAGCGAGCGCTGAAGTCAGCGCAGGGGTTTCAAACTTATGCCGCTACTTCTTCGTTGGCTTCGAAACTGTCCGCCCGTGCCATCTGCCACATCCGCGAGTAGAACTCGCCACTCACTTCGCCGGTCAGCAACTGGCCCGGTTTGAGAAACACGTGCAACTGCGAGAACAGCTTGACCTCGGTGGCCGACATGCGCCGTACCAGGTGTTTGGCCGAGAGTTGTGAAGGGTGTTCAAGACCCGCGGCGGCGAGCATTTCCGCCAGGGCCTTGAGGGTGTTGCGGTGGAAGCTGAACACCCGTTGGGCCTTGTCCGGCACCACCAGCGCGCGCTGGCGCAGGGTGTCCTGGGTGGCGACGCCGGTCGGGCATTTGTTGGTGTGGCAAGACTGCGACTGGATGCAGCCGATGGCGAACATGAAGCCCCGGGCCGAGTTGGCCCAGTCGGCGCCGATGGCCAGCACGCTGGCGATGTCGAACGCGCTGACGATCTTGCCGCTGGCACCGAGTTTGATCTTGTCCCGCAGGTTGAGACCGACGAGGGTGTTGTGCACGAATAGCAGGCCTTCGCGCATCGGCACGCCAATATGGTCGGTGAACTCGACGGGCGCGGCGCCGGTGCCGCCTTCCTTGCCGTCGACCACGATGAAATCGGGAAGGATGCCGGTCTCCAGCATGGCCTTGGCGATGCCCATGAATTCCCATGGGTGGCCGAGGCAGAACTTGAAACCCACCGGTTTGCCACCGGACAAGTCACGCAATTGCTGGATGAAGTGCATCATTTCGATCGGCGTGGAAAACGCGCTGTGGCGCGACGGTGACACGCAGTCCTCGCCCATCAGGATGCCGCGGGTCTCGGCGATCTCTTTAGTGACCTTGTGCTTGGGCAGGATGCCGCCGTGGCCGGGCTTGGCACCCTGGCTCATCTTGATTTCGATCATTCGCACCTGCGGCATTTGCGCCTGTGCGGCAAAGCGTTCCGGGTCGAAGCGGCCGTCGCTGGTGCGGCAGCCAAAGTAACCGCTGCCCAGTTCCCAGGTCAGGTCGCCGCCGTGTTCGCGATGGTACGGGCTGATGCTGCCTTCACCGGTGTCGTGGGCGAAGTTGCCGAGTTTGGCCCCCTGGTTCAATGCGCGAATGGCGTTGGCGCTGAGCGAACCGAAGCTCATGGCCGAGATGTTGAACACCGATGCCGAATACGGTTGGGAGCACTGCGGGCCGCCAACGGTGACGCGGAAACTGCTCGGGTCGCTTAACGGTGCCGGGCGCATGGAGTGGCCGATGAATTCGAAGCCCGATTGATACACGTCGATCAGCGTGCCGAAGGGTTTGTCGGCGGTTTCGTTCTTGGCCCGGGAATACACCAGCGAGCGCTGCGCCCGGGAGAAGGGCAGGGCGTCGCTGTCGGATTCGAGCAGGTATTGGCGGATTTCCGGGCGAATGCCTTCGACCAGATAGCGAATGTTGCCGAGGATCGGGTAGTTGCGGCGCACCGCGTGGGGGCTTTGCAACAGGTCGAACAGGCCGACGAGGCTGAGCACGCCGGTCACGGCGGTGATCGGCCAGAGCCAGTCGTATTCGAGAAAGGGCAGGCTGGCGAGGGTGAAGATCACGCAGACGGCAAAGAAGGCGTAGCGGCTCAGGAGTGACAGGCTCATACGGGTTCCTTGGATCCTTGGGTTCGGACTAGGTATCGTTAAAAGATCGTCCAAACGCGGCCCGATCTTTTCAGGCGTTGTGTGCCCGAGTGATTTACAGCTTACGGGCGATTCCTTTGCCAGGGCAACCGCGAGTGTCAAGCACGCGGGTTTCAGCCCCTGACGAGGCATTGATGGAGCGCCGTCAGCGCGGGCCTTTGCTCACCCGCGGCAGAAATGTGATCCTTGGTGTTTTTAAATCCAGAGCCTTTTTTCATGCCGACTGCTTCTACACCATCCTGCGGTTTGATCCGCATCGCCGCCGCCCTGTTGATCGGCCCCGACGGCCGAACCTTGCTGGTGCGCAAGCGCGGCACCACGGCTTTCATGCAACCGGGTGGCAAGATCGAAGCCCATGAGTTGCCGGTTCAAGCACTGGCCCGTGAACTGGATGAGGAGTTGGGTCTGCTCATTGATCCGCAGCAGGCCAGATTCCTTGGCGAGTTCTCTGCGCCGGCCGCCAACGAACCAGGTTTTGTCGTTCAGGCACAAATCTTTCAACTGGCGATCGCTGCCGACGTTACCCCGGCCGCCGAGATCGAAGAGGTGATCTGGATCGACCCGACCACTGATGCGGGGGTCAGCCTGGCGCCATTGACACGGGACCTGATCCTGCCGTTTTATCGAGCATCACTGACCGCGATTGCCTGATCATCCACGCCGAGGACCGCCATGATCCCGCTCCAGGACTTGCTGATTTTCGCCGCTGAGCCATTGCTGGTGGTGCGGGCACCCGCAGCGTTCCATCTGTCCCCGGCGCCGCGCTTGATGCCTGAACAAAAACGGATGGCCTGAGCATGTGGATCGAGCGCCTGGACGCCAGCCATGCCCTGGCTTATCGAGAGTTGATGCTCGAAGCCTATGACCTGCATCCGCAGGCGTTCACTTCCAGTGTGCGCGAGCGTGCGGCAATGCCGTTGAGTTGGTGGGAGGCGCGCCTGACCGGCAAGATGGAAGTGGTTCTCGGAGCGTTCGCAGAGGGACGCCTGGCGGGCATCGTCGGCCTCGCTTTCGAATATCGCGAGAAGGCCCGGCATAAAGTGACGCTGTTCGGCATGTACGTGACCGGCAAGGTCCGCCAGGGCGGGATTGGTCGGCAACTGGTCGAGGCAGCGTTGGCCGAAGCGCAGCGTCATCAGGGTTTGCGCCTGATCAAGCTGACTGTCACCGCCGGCAATGTTGCCGCGATCAACCTGTACCTGCGTTGCAGTTTCGTCCAGTTCGGGCTGGAACCGATGGCGGTGCGGGTGGGTGAGGAATACTTCGACAAGATCCATATGTGGCGCGAGCTCTAAGTCCACCACGATCAAAAATGTGGGAGCGGGCTTGCTCACGAAAGCGCAGTGTCAGTCGACATCAGCTTGACTGATACACCGCTTTCGCGAGCAAGCCCGCTCCCACAGGTTGATTGCGTTTCAGCGGACTCTTGGCCGTCAGCAAAAAATCATGCATGTACGGCGCATCTTACCGTCACCGCCGGCAATGTTGCCGCGATCAACCTGTACCTGCGTTGCGGTTTCGTCCAGTTCGGGCTGGAACCGATGGCGGTGCGGGTGGGCGAGGATTACTTCGACAAGATCCATATGTGGCGC
>NZ_JBWKOF010000009.1:0-272272 GCF_059415945.1 Pseudomonas sp. GW821-FHT09H03
TTTCCCCATGTGAGAGTAGGTCATCGTCAAGATTAAATTCCGAAACCCCTATCTGCGTATGCAGGTAGGGGTTTTGTATTTGGCCGCGAGAAAGTTTGCTTGTCGGGATTTCTATGCAATGGCTCGGTGCGTGGCTATTATGCGGGCCTCATTGTGAGGCGAGAGTTGCATGCTGACGTTGTTAGAGCTTCTTAAAGATGGCCGATTCCATTCGGGCCAGGCCCTGGGCGCAGCCTTGGGTGTCAGTCGCAGTGCTGTGTGGAAGCAGCTTCAGCATCTGGAGGCCGAATTGGGTTTGTCTATTCATAAGGTCCGCGGGCGCGGCTATCAGTTGGCCACGCCGTTGGCGCTGCTTGATCCTGCGGCAATAAATGCGCGAGCGCCTTCCTGCGTCTGGCCTGTCCTGACTTTCGACTCAATTGACTCTACCAATGCCCAGGCGCTGCGGGCCATCGAGCAAGGGCGGGCCGCGCCGTTTCTGGTGCTGGCTGAGCGGCAGACTGCGGGTCGCGGTCGACGCGGTCGAAAATGGGTAAGTCCTTTCGCGGAGAACGTCTATTACAGCCTTGTCCTGCGTATCGATGGTGGTATGCGTCAACTGGAAGGCCTGAGTCTTGTGGTTGGGCTCGCCGCACTGCAGACCTTGCGTGACCTGGGTATCGCGGGAGCTGGATTGAAGTGGCCTAACGACGTCCTGGTGGGGCGGAAAAAGATCGCCGGCATACTCCTGGAGCTAGTGGGGGATCCTGCTGACGTGTGTCACGTTGTTCTCGGTATCGGGATAAATGTGAATATGCAGGCAACCGATGAGGTTGATCAGCAGTGGACGTCCATGCGGCTTGAGTCCGGCAAGGTGTTTGATCGCAATGTCCTGGTCGCCGCATTGGGGGTTACGCTTGAGAAGTACCTTGCTCGACATCAGGCCGGTGGCTTTTCAGCTATCCAGGCGGAGTGGGAGCAAAATCATCTGTGGCAAGGGCGAGACGTGTCTTTGATTGCGGGTGCCAACCAAATAGATGGCAAGGTACTGGGTATCGATAGCCAGGGTGCTTTGCGCCTGCAGGTGGGTGGTGTGGAGAAAGTTTTCAGTGGTGGCGAGCTGAGCCTGAGGTTGCGTGATGATTCTTGAGCTCGACTGCGGAAATAGTTTCATCAAGTGGCGTGTGCTCGCTACCAATGCCCGTCAGGTGTTAGGCGAGGGCGTGGTTGATTCGGATCTGGCTCTACTGGAGGGCGTAAGGGCTATCAGTGGGCTAGCCCTTGCCTTCTGCCGCCTGGTTAGTGTCAGGACCGCCGATGAGACCAGTGCGTTGACGAGTCTGTTGGCTGAGGCGTTCGGAGTATCTGCGGTGTGCGCGACACCGGCCCGCGAGATGTCGGGTGTCCGTAATGGCTATGAAGAATTCGAGCGGCTGGGCCTTGATCGCTGGCTGGCAATGCTCGGCGGTTTTCACCTGGCTGGGGGCGCTTCTCTTGTGCTCGACTTCGGTACGGCTGTTACTGCTGATTTCGTTGCGGCGGATGGAGTGCATCTCGGTGGTTTCATATGCCCGGGCATGCCATTGATGCGCAATCAGCTGCGCACTCATACGCGGAAAATCCGTTATGGCGATCTGGCAGCCGAACAGGCCCTGGAGAGTCTGGTTCCCGGTCGTACCACTGTTGAGGCTGTCGAGCGTGGCTGCCTGTTGATGCTGCGCGGTTTCGTGCTAACCCAGCTTGAACTTGCCCACAGCTATTGGGGTGAGGATTTCAGCGTATTCCTCACCGGTGGGGATGCAGACCTCGTTTCCGAGATCGTGCCTCGTGCCAAGGTGGTGCCGGACCTGGTGTTTGTCGGTTTGGCTATGGCCTGTCCCTTGTCCTGAGGTTTCTATGCGTTGGTTGTTTCTGCTGCTGCTTGTTCTCAACGGGTTCTATTACATCTGGAATCAACAGGAGGCCCCTCTGCGCGCCAAGGATGTGACGTCTTTGAGCTTGTATAAAGGGTCTCAGCAGGATATTCGCCTGTTGAGTGAGGCGGCTGATACATCCAGGGAAAAAACCAAGCCTGTGTTGCCTGACGCAAGCTGCCTTTATCTGGGGGGCTATGTTCGTCTGGATGCGGCGCAAGCCGTTGAGCGGCGGTTGAGCGGGATGGAAGTCAAGTTCCAGTCGCTACCTCGGAGTGGGGCTGAAACGGCCGGTTATTGGGTGCGAATCGCCCCCGAAAGCAGGCGCTGGCTGGATGAGCTGCAGCTGCAAAACCTTTCCAAAGAATTCAATGAGTTAAAACATAAAATAATGCCTTGCGAGGGGGTTGCGCCCTTCGAATAGTTTGCATAGAATGGCGCCCGCTCCACAGCGAACACCGGAAACGGTAAGCGGTGTGAAGCGGGTCAACGCAGCTAACCTCAAGTTTTTATTGAGAAAAGTGCTTGACAGAAGGCTGGCATGATGTAGAATGCCGGCTCGCTTAGGAGGGGTTCCCGAGCGGCCAAAGGGATCAGACTGTAAATCTGACGTCTACGACTTCGAAGGTTCGAATCCTTCCCCCTCCACCATTTTAGCGAGAGCTGCAAGCCTCGCGGGTATAGTTTAGTGGTAGAACCTCAGCCTTCCAAGCTGATGATGCGGGTTCGATTCCCGCTACCCGCTCCAAGTTTGCAGGTTTTGCACAGTGTTACGCTCTTGTAGCTCAGTTGGTAGAGCACACCCTTGGTAAGGGTGAGGTCAGCGGTTCAAATCCGCTCAAGAGCTCCATATAACAAGGCAGATATGAAAATATCTGCCTTTGTTTTAATGGCCTGGGATGTTCTTCGTTGTTCGTGGGGTGATCTGAGTCCCTGGTTCTGGCGGAGTGCTCAAGGTCATTGAGTAAGTGGTTGTAAAGTCTTTTTCAGGTCTGCATAATGGTCGGCCTGATTTTGTTTTAGGTCAGTAGCTCAATTGGCAGAGCGACGGTCTCCAAAACCGTAGGTTGGGGGTTCGATTCCCTCCTGACCTGCCAGATTCACTCGGTGTGTCTGGCTTTCTTTTCACAGGATCTTCATAGATGACTCCTAAAGCTGAAGCTCAAGGTTCTCGCTTCGATCTGCTCAAGTGGCTAGTAGTAGTTGCTTTGGTGGCTGTTGGCGTTGTTGGCAATCAGTACTTCTCTGCTTCGCCGATTCTGTACCGTGTGCTCGCTTTGCTCGTGATTGCTGCTGTAGCTGCCTTTGTAGGCCTGCAGACAGTGAAGGGCAAGTCTTTCTTTGTTCTTGTAAAGGAAGCGCGCACCGAGATTCGTAAAGTCGTTTGGCCAACTCGCCAAGAAACCACGCAGACCACGTTGATCGTTGTGGCTGTTGTTCTGGTTATGGCGTTGCTGTTGTGGGGGCTTGATTCCCTGCTCGGCTGGCTTGTTTCCTTGATTGTCGGCTAAGGGTGTCCCGTGGCTAAGCGTTGGTATGTTGTGCATGCTTACTCCGGTTACGAGAAGCATGTAATGCGCTCGCTCATCGAGCGCGTAAAGCTGGCTGGCATGGAAGATGGCTTCGGCGAGATTCTGGTCCCCACTGAAGAAGTGGTTGAGATGCGCAATGGCCAGAAGCGCAAAAGCGAACGCAAATTCTTCCCTGGCTACGTGCTGGTGCAGATGGATATGAACGAGGGTACTTGGCACTTGGTCAAGGACACGCCTCGGGTGATGGGTTTCATCGGCGGTACCGCTGACAAGCCTGCGCCAATCACCGATAAAGAAGCAGAAGCGATTCTGCGTCGCGTTGCTGATGGTAGCGACAAGCCGAAGCCGAAGACGTTGTTCGAGCCGGGTGAGTCGGTGCGTGTCAATGACGGTCCGTTCGCTGACTTTACCGGTGTTGTTGAAGAAGTTAACTACGAAAAGAGCCGCATCCAGGTGGCTGTGCTCATTTTCGGTCGCTCTACTCCGGTAGAGCTAGAGTTCAGCCAGGTCGAAAAGGTCTAGCTGAGCAAAAATCCCAACCCCGCAGCCATAGGCTGTGGGGTTTTGTCGTCACTGGGATAAACGCGCAAGTAACCGGGGAGCCTTTCGAGGCGTTTGAACCCGTAATTGGAGTGCCTCATGGCCAAGAAGATTACCGCTTACATCAAGCTGCAAGTGAAGGCCGCTCAGGCTAACCCAAGCCCACCTGTTGGTCCTGCTCTGGGTCAACACGGCGTGAACATCATGGAATTCTGCAAGGCTTTCAACGCCCGTACCCAGGGTCTTGAGCCAGGTCTGCCGACTCCAGTGATCATCACTGTCTACAGCGACCGTAGCTTCACTTTCGAAACCAAATCCACCCCTGCTTCGGTTCTGCTGAAGAAGGCGGCCGGTCTGACCAGCGGTTCCGCTCGTCCGAACACCGTTAAGGTTGGCACCGTGACTCGTGCTCAGCTGGAAGAAATCGCGAAAACCAAAAACGCGGATCTGACTGCAGCTGATATGGATGCAGCCGTGCGTACCATCGCCGGTTCTGCTCGTAGCATGGGCCTTAACGTGGAGGGTGTGTAATGGCTAAGCTGACCAAGCGTCAAAAGGCTATCGCCGGCAAAATCGAAGCAGGCAAGGCCTACAACATTGTAGACGCCGCTGCCCTGCTGGCTGAGCTGTCGACTGTCAAGTTCAGCGAGTCGTTCGACGTAGCTGTAAACCTGGGTGTTGACCCGCGTAAATCCGACCAGGTCGTTCGTAGCGCTACTGTGCTGCCTCACGGCACTGGCAAGACCGTTCGCGTTGCTGTGTTCACCCAGGGTCCAGCTGCTGAGGCCGCTCTGGCTGCCGGCGCTGACCGTGTAGGCATGGACGACCTGGCTGCCGAAATGAAAGGCGGCGACCTGAACTATGACGTAGTTATCGCATCCCCGGATGCAATGCGCGTTGTAGGTCAGTTGGGTCAGATCCTCGGTCCACGTGGTCTGATGCCTAACCCTAAAGTTGGTACCGTGACTCCAGACGTAGCTACCGCGGTTAAAAACGCCAAGGCTGGTCAGGTTCGTTATCGCACCGACAAAAACGGCATCATCCACACTTCCGTTGGCAAGATGGGCTTCGACGCCGTCAAGCTGAAGGAAAACGTTGAAGCCCTGATCGCTGATCTGAAGCGTATCAAGCCAGCTTCCTCGAAAGGCATTTACGTCAAGCGCGTTACCCTGAGCACCACTATGGGCCCAGGTCTGATCATCGATCAAAGCTCGCTCGACGCGTAAGACACAGGTTGGCGCAAGCGATTGCGCCAATTGAAAAATTGGGGTCCCTGCCTGGCGGGGGCTATCCAAGACCGTAGGCGGCGCAAGTCTTAAACCACAAGCCTACGCAGATGGTGCTCCCGGTTCCTTACCGAATCAGACACCAAAACGACATCCGGCTCCGGCCAGATGAAACGGTAACAAGCAGGAGTTAAACCCGTGGCAATTAATCTCGAAGACAAGAAGGCCATCGTCGCTGAAGTCAACGAGGCTGCCAAAGTCGCTCTGTCCGCTGTCGTGGCTGATGCCCGTGGTGTGACAGTAGGCGCAATGACCGGACTCCGTAAAGAGGCTCGTGAAGCTGGCGTATACGTACGTGTTGTACGTAACACCCTGCTCAAGCGCGCTGTTGCTGACACTGAATACAGTGTCCTCAACGACGTGTTCACCGGCCCGACTCTGATCGCGTTCTCCAAGGATCATCCAGGCGCTGCTGCCCGTTTGTTCAAAGAGTTCGCCAAGAGTCAGGACAAGTTCGAGATCAAGGCAGCTGCGTTCGAGGGCAAGTTCCTCGCAGCTAACCAAATCGACGTACTGGCAACACTGCCGACCCGCGACGAAGCCATTTCGCAGCTGATGAGCGTGATTCAAGGCGCTACCAGCAAGCTGGCTCGTACTCTGGCTGCAGTTCGCGAGCAAAAAGAAGCTGCCGCAGCCTAAGGCTGAGCACTTTCTCTCGCGTATTTTTGTTTATTTCGATGGCCGCGTAGGCCGTCCCCCAATTCAGGAAATACAGTAATGTCTATCTCCCAAGAAGATATCCTCAACGCCGTAGCTGAAATGTCGGTTCTGCAGGTTGTTGAGCTGATCAAAGCTTTCGAAGAAAAATTCGGCGTTTCCGCTGCTGCTGCTTCGGCTGGTCCAGCTGTTGCTGCTGCCGTTGCTGAAGAGCAAACCGAATTCAACGTCATGCTGACCGAAGCTGGCGAGAAGAAAGTAAACGTGATCAAGGCAGTACGTGAACTGACCGGTCTGGGCCTGAAAGAAGCCAAGGCTGTAGTTGACGGCGCTCCTGCCATGGTTCTGGAAGCTGTTGCCAAAGACGCAGCTGACAAAGCCAAAGCAGCTCTGGAAGAAGCAGGCGCTAAAGTCGAGCTGAAGTAAGCATCGACTTTGCGTTTCCAGCCCGAGCGTTAAGCGACAGGCTGATGGCTGGTGGCTCTTGCCACCGGCCTTTTTCCGTTATTGGCAGCCGACTGGGTCGGTGCCGGTAACGAGCTGTAACCACCCGATGCGGTGGCGCAAACCATGGGGTTTGCACGATTTTCTGGCTGCTCCCGTCGGGAGGGGCCAAACAAGCAGGTGACCAAGCTGGGGAACGCTGATGGCTTACTCATATACTGAGAAAAAACGTATCCGCAAGGACTTTAGCAAGTTGCCGGACGTCATGGATGTGCCGTACCTCCTGGCCATCCAGCTGGATTCGTATCGTGAATTCTTGCAAGCGGGAGCGACTAAAGATCAGTTCCGCGACGTGGGCCTGCATGCGGCCTTCAAATCCGTTTTCCCGATCATCAGCTACTCCGGCAATGCTGCGCTGGAGTACGTCGGTTATCGCCTGGGCGAACCGGCATTTGATGTCAAAGAATGCGTATTGCGCGGTGTAACTTACGCCGTACCTTTGCGGGTAAAAGTGCGCCTGATCATTTTCGACAAAGAATCGTCGAACAAAGCGATCAAGGACATCAAAGAGCAAGAAGTCTACATGGGCGAAATCCCACTGATGACTGAAAACGGTACCTTCGTAATCAACGGTACCGAGCGTGTAATCGTTTCCCAGCTGCACCGTTCCCCGGGCGTGTTCTTCGACCACGACCGTGGCAAGACGCACAGCTCCGGTAAACTGCTGTACTCCGCGCGCATCATTCCTTACCGCGGTTCGTGGCTGGACTTCGAGTTCGACCCGAAAGACTGCGTGTTCGTGCGTATCGACCGTCGTCGCAAGCTGCCTGCATCGGTACTGCTGCGTGCGCTCGGCTATACCACTGAAGAAGTGCTGGACGCGTTCTACACCACCAACGTATTCCACGTGAAGGGCGAGACCCTGAGCCTGGAGCTGGTGCCTCAGCGCCTGCGCGGTGAAATCGCTGTCCTCGATATCCAGGATGACAAAGGCAAGGTTATTGTCGAGCAGGGTCGTCGTATCACCGCTCGCCACATCAACCAGCTGGAAAAGGCCGGGATCAAAGAGCTGGATGTGCCTCTGGACTACGTCCTGGGTCGCACAACCGCCAAGGTCATCGTGCACCCGGCAACCGGCGAAATCCTGGCAGAGTGCAACACCGAGCTGAACACCGAGATCCTGGCCAAAATCGCCAAGGCTCAAGTTGTTCGCATCGAAACTCTGTACACCAACGATATCGACTGCGGTCCGTTCGTCTCCGACACATTGAAGATCGATTCCACCAGCAACCAATTGGAAGCGCTGGTCGAGATCTATCGCATGATGCGTCCAGGCGAGCCGCCAACCAAAGACGCTGCCGAGACCCTGTTCAACAACCTGTTCTTCAGCCCTGAGCGCTATGACCTGTCTGCGGTCGGCCGGATGAAGTTCAACCGTCGTATCGGTCGTACCGAGATCGAAGGTTCGGGCGTGCTGTGCAAGGAAGACATCGTCGCGGTACTGAAGACTCTGGTCGACATCCGTAACGGTAAAGGCATCGTCGATGACATCGACCACCTGGGTAACCGTCGTGTTCGCTGCGTAGGCGAAATGGCCGAGAACCAGTTCCGCGTTGGCCTGGTACGTGTTGAGCGTGCGGTCAAAGAGCGTCTGTCGATGGCTGAAAGCGAAGGCCTGATGCCGCAAGACCTGATCAACGCCAAGCCAGTGGCTGCAGCGGTGAAAGAGTTCTTCGGTTCCAGCCAGCTGTCCCAGTTCATGGACCAGAACAACCCGCTGTCCGAGATCACCCACAAGCGTCGTGTCTCTGCACTCGGCCCTGGCGGTCTGACTCGTGAGCGCGCCGGCTTTGAAGTTCGTGACGTACACCCGACTCACTACGGTCGTGTTTGCCCGATCGAAACGCCGGAAGGTCCGAACATCGGTCTGATCAACTCCCTGGCGGCTTATGCGCGCACCAACCAGTACGGCTTCCTCGAGAGCCCGTACCGTGTGGTGAAAGACGCTCTGGTCACCGACGAGATCGTATTCCTGTCTGCCATCGAAGAAGCTGATCACGTGATCGCTCAGGCTTCGGCCACGATGAACGACAAGAAAGTCCTGATCGACGAGCTGGTAGCTGTTCGTCACTTGAACGAATTCACCGTCAAGGCGCCGGAAGACGTCACCTTGATGGACGTCTCGCCGAAGCAGGTAGTTTCGGTCGCAGCGTCGCTGATTCCGTTCCTCGAGCACGACGACGCCAACCGTGCGTTGATGGGTTCGAACATGCAGCGTCAAGCTGTACCAACCCTGCGCGCTGACAAGCCGCTGGTAGGTACCGGCATGGAGCGTAACGTAGCCCGTGACTCCGGCGTTTGCGTCGTGGCTCGTCGTGGCGGCGTGATCGACTCTGTCGACGCCAGCCGTATTGTGGTTCGTGTTGCTGATGACGAAGTTGAAACCGGTGAAGCCGGTGTCGACATCTACAACCTGACCAAATACACCCGCTCCAACCAGAACACCTGCATCAACCAGCGTCCGCTGGTGCGTAAAGGTGATCGGGTCCAGCGTAGCGACATCATGGCCGACGGCCCGTCCACCGACATGGGTGAACTGGCGCTGGGTCAGAACATGCGCATCGCCTTCATGGCATGGAACGGCTTCAACTTCGAAGACTCCATCTGCCTGTCGGAACGCGTTGTTCAAGAAGACCGTTTCACCACGATCCACATCCAGGAACTGACCTGTGTGGCCCGTGACACCAAGCTTGGCCCAGAGGAAATCACTGCGGACATCCCGAACGTGGGTGAAGCTGCACTGAACAAGCTGGACGAAGCCGGTATCGTTTATGTAGGTGCTGAAGTAGGCGCAGGCGACATCCTGGTTGGTAAGGTCACTCCGAAAGGCGAGACCCAACTGACTCCGGAAGAAAAACTGCTGCGTGCGATCTTCGGTGAGAAAGCCAGCGACGTTAAAGATACTTCCCTGCGCGTACCTACCGGTACCAAGGGTACTGTCATCGACGTACAGGTCTTCACCCGCGACGGCGTTGAGCGTGATGCTCGTGCACTGTCGATCGAGAAGTCCCAGCTGGACGAGATCCGCAAGGACCTCAACGAAGAGTTCCGTATCGTTGAAGGTGCTACTTTCGAACGTCTGCGTTCCGCTCTGGTCGGCCACAAAGCCGAAGGCGGCGCCGGTCTGAAGAAAGGCCAGGACATCACCGACGAAGTACTCGACGGTCTTGAGCACGGCCAGTGGTTCAAACTGCGCATGGCTGAAGACGCTCTGAACGAGCAGCTCGAGAAGGCCCAGGCCTACATCGTTGATCGCCGCCGTCTGCTGGACGACAAGTTCGAAGACAAGAAGCGCAAACTGCAGCAGGGCGATGACCTGGCTCCAGGCGTGCTGAAAATCGTCAAGGTATACCTGGCAATCCGTCGTCGCATCCAGCCGGGCGACAAGATGGCCGGTCGTCACGGTAACAAAGGTGTGGTCTCCGTGATCATGCCGGTTGAAGACATGCCGCACGATGCCAATGGCACCCCGGTCGACGTCGTCCTCAACCCGTTGGGCGTACCTTCGCGTATGAACGTCGGTCAGATCCTTGAAACCCACCTGGGCCTCGCGGCCAAGGGCCTGGGCGAGAAGATCAACCGCATGGTTGAAGAGCAGCGTAAAGTTGCCGAGCTGCGTAAATTCCTGCACGAGATCTATAACGAGATCGGCGGTCGTCAGGAAAGCCTCGATGACTTCTCCGACCAGGAAATCCTGGATCTGGCTCAAAACCTGCGTGGCGGCGTTCCAATGGCCACTCCAGTGTTCGACGGTGCCAAGGAAAGCGAAATCAAGGCCATGCTGAAACTGGCAGACCTGCCAGAAAGCGGCCAGATGCAGCTGACCGACGGCCGTACCGGCAACAAGTTCGAGCGCCCGGTTACCGTTGGCTACATGTACATGCTGAAGCTGAACCACTTGGTAGACGACAAGATGCACGCTCGTTCTACCGGTTCGTACAGCCTGGTTACCCAGCAGCCGCTGGGTGGTAAGGCGCAGTTCGGTGGTCAGCGTTTCGGGGAGATGGAGGTCTGGGCACTGGAAGCATACGGTGCCGCTTACACTCTGCAAGAAATGCTCACAGTGAAGTCGGACGATGTGAACGGCCGTACCAAGATGTACAAAAACATCGTGGATGGCGATCACCGTATGGAGCCGGGCATGCCCGAGTCCTTCAACGTGTTGATCAAGGAAATTCGTTCCCTCGGCATCGATATCGATCTGGAAACCGAATAACACGTGACGCGAATCGAGAGCGGGGCAGGATTGCCCGCTCTCTGCTCCGCCAGGAGGAAAGGCCTTGAAAGACCTACTGAATTTGCTGAAAAACCAGGGTCAAGTCGAAGAGTTCGACGCCATCCGTATTGGGTTGGCATCGCCTGAGATGATCCGTTCGTGGTCGTTCGGTGAAGTTAAAAAGCCGGAAACCATCAACTACCGTACGTTCAAACCTGAGCGTGACGGCCTGTTCTGCGCCAAGATCTTTGGCCCGGTAAAGGATTACGAGTGCCTGTGCGGTAAGTACAAGCGCTTGAAGCACCGTGGTGTGATCTGCGAGAAGTGCGGCGTTGAAGTCGCGCTGGCCAAAGTTCGTCGTGAGCGCATGGCGCACATCGAACTGGCCTCGCCAGTTGCCCACATCTGGTTCCTGAAATCGCTGCCGTCGCGTATCGGCTTGCTGATGGACATGACCCTGCGTGATATCGAGCGTGTTCTCTACTTCGAGAGCTATGTCGTTATCGATCCAGGCATGACCACCCTTGAAAAAGGTCAGCTGCTGAACGACGAGCAGTACTTCGAAGCGCTGGAAGAGTTCGGTGATGACTTCGACGCCCGCATGGGTGCTGAAGCTGTCCGTGAACTGCTGCACGCTATCGACCTGGAACACGAGATTGGCCGTCTGCGTGAAGAGATTCCGCAAACCAACTCCGAAACCAAGATCAAGAAGCTGTCCAAGCGTCTGAAGTTGATGGAAGCCTTCCAGGGTTCCGGCAACCTGCCAGAGTGGATGGTGCTGACCGTTCTGCCGGTTCTGCCGCCAGATCTGCGTCCACTGGTCCCGCTGGATGGCGGTCGCTTCGCGACTTCCGACCTCAACGATCTGTATCGTCGAGTGATCAACCGTAACAACCGTTTGAAGCGCCTGCTGGATCTGTCCGCTCCGGACATCATCGTGCGCAACGAAAAGCGTATGTTGCAGGAAGCCGTCGACGCACTGCTCGACAACGGTCGTCGTGGCCGCGCTATCACCGGTTCCAACAAGCGTCCTCTGAAATCCCTGGCTGACATGATCAAGGGTAAGCAAGGTCGTTTCCGTCAGAACTTGCTCGGTAAGCGTGTTGACTACTCCGGTCGTTCGGTAATTACCGTAGGTCCAACCCTGCGTCTGCACCAGTGCGGTCTGCCGAAGAAAATGGCTCTCGAGCTGTTCAAGCCGTTCATTTTCGGCAAGCTGGAAATGCGTGGTCTCGCGACCACCATCAAAGCAGCCAAGAAGATGGTCGAGCGCGAGCTGCCGGAAGTTTGGGACGTTCTCGCTGAAGTGATTCGCGAACACCCGGTTCTTCTCAACCGTGCACCGACCCTTCACCGTCTGGGTATCCAGGCGTTTGAACCGGTACTGATCGAAGGTAAGGCTATCCAGCTGCACCCTCTGGTCTGCGCCGCGTACAACGCCGACTTCGACGGCGACCAAATGGCCGTGCACGTACCGCTGACGCTGGAAGCCCAGCTCGAAGCGCGTGCGTTGATGATGTCGACCAACAACATTCTGTCGCCAGCCAACGGTGAGCCAATCATCGTTCCGTCGCAGGACGTTGTATTGGGTCTGTACTACATGACTCGTGAAGCGATCAACGCCAAGGGCGAAGGTCGTGTGTTCGCGGATCTGCAGGAAGTTGACCGTGTGTTCCGTGCCGGCGAAGCCGCACTGCACGCCAAGGTCAAAGTGCGGATCAACGAAACCGTCAACGACCGTGACGGTGGCAGCGTGAGCGGCACTCGTATCGTCGACACTACTGTCGGCCGTGCGTTGCTGTATCAGGTTGTGCCAAAAGGTCTGTCGTACGACGTCGTCAACCTGCCAATGAAGAAAAAGGCGATCTCCAAGCTGATCAACCAGTGCTACCGCGTGGTTGGTTTGAAAGAGACCGTGATCTTCGCTGACCAGTTGATGTACACCGGTTTCGCTTACTCGACCATTTCCGGCGTTTCCATCGGTGTTAACGACTTCGTTATCCCGGATGAAAAAGCCCGCATCATCGGTGCTGCCACCGACGAAGTGAAAGAGATCGAAAGTCAGTACGCCTCCGGCCTGGTAACCCAGGGCGAGAAGTACAACAAAGTGATCGACCTTTGGTCGAAAGCGAACGACGAAGTCTCCAAGGCGATGATGGCCAACCTCTCGAAAGAGAAAGTCATCGACCGTCATGGCGTCGAAGTCGACCAGGAATCCTTCAACTCGATGTACATGATGGCTGACTCTGGTGCGCGGGGTTCCGCAGCACAGATTCGTCAGCTGGCCGGTATGCGTGGCCTGATGGCCAAGCCGGACGGTTCCATCATTGAAACGCCGATTACTGCGAACTTCCGTGAAGGTTTGAGCGTACTTCAGTACTTCATCTCTACTCACGGTGCTCGTAAGGGTCTGGCGGATACCGCGTTGAAAACTGCGAACTCCGGTTACCTGACTCGTCGTCTGGTAGACGTGGCGCAAGATCTGGTTGTAACCGAGATCGATTGCGGCACCGAACACGGTCTGTTGATGACACCGCACATTGAAGGCGGTGACGTTGTAGAGCCGTTGGGTGAACGCGTATTGGGTCGTGTTATCGCCCGTGACGTATTCAAGCCAGGTACCGAGGACATCATCGTTCCTGCTGGCACCCTGGTAGACGAGAAGTGGGTCGAGTTCATCGAACTCAACAGCATCGACGAAGTGATTGTTCGCTCGCCGATCAGCTGCGAAACCCGCTACGGCATTTGCGCCAAGTGCTACGGCCGTGACTTGGCTCGCGGTCACCAGGTGAACATCGGTGAAGCTGTCGGCGTAATCGCTGCACAGTCGATCGGTGAGCCGGGTACCCAGCTGACGATGCGTACGTTCCACATCGGTGGTGCGGCAAGCCGGACCTCCGCAGCCGACAGCGTTCAGGTGAAGAATGGCGGCACCGTCCGTCTGCACAATTTGAAGCACGTTGAGCGAGTGGATGGTCACCTGGTTGCTGTGTCCCGTTCCGGTGAGCTGGCCATCGCTGATGACTTCGGTCGTGAGCGCGAGCGTTACAAGCTGCCGTACGGTGCCGTGATTTCGGTTAAAGAAGGTGACAAGGTCGACGCTGGCGCAATCGTGGCCAAGTGGGATCCGCACACTCACCCGATCGTTACCGAAATGAAAGGTACCGTGACCTACGTGGGCATGGAAGAAGGCATCACGATCAAGCGTCAGACTGACGAATTGACCGGTATGACCAACATTGAAGTACTCGACGCCAAAGATCGTCCAGCTGCTGGCAAGGACATCCGTCCTGCCGTGAAGATGGTCGACGACAACGGCAAGGATCTGTTGCTGCCAGGCACTGACGTTATCGCTCAGTACTTCCTGCCAGCCAACGCCCTGGTCGGTGTAGCGGACGGTGCGAAGATCGCGATCGGTGATGTTATCGCTCGTATCCCGCAAGAAACTTCGAAGACCCGTGACATCACCGGTGGTCTGCCGCGTGTTGCCGACTTGTTCGAAGCTCGTCGTCCGAAAGAAGCGTCGATTCTGGCTGAAGTCAGCGGCACCATCGCGTTCGGTAAAGAGACCAAAGGCAAGCGCCGTCTGGTTATCACCCCGAACGACGGTAGTGATCCGTACGAAGAGCTGATTCCGAAGTGGCGTCACCTGAACGTGTTCGAAGGCGAACAGGTAAACCGCGGCGAAGTTATCTCCGACGGTCCAAGCGATCCACACGACATCCTGCGTCTGCTGGGTGTGAGTGCGCTGGCCAAGTATATCGTCAACGAGATCCAGGACGTTTACCGTCTGCAAGGCGTGAAGATCAACGACAAGCACATCGAGACCATCCTGCGTCAGATGCTGCGTAAAGTTGAAATCGCTGAATCCGGCGATTCCAGTTTCATCAAGGGCGACCAGATGGAATTGACTCACGTTCTGGTAGAGAACGAGCGTCTGAGCGGCGAAGACAAGTTTGTCTCCAAGTTCACTCGCGTTCTGCTGGGTATCACCAAGGCGTCGTTGTCCACCGAATCGTTCATCTCGGCGGCTTCCTTCCAGGAAACCACTCGTGTACTGACCGAAGCGGCGGTAACCGGCAAGCGCGACTACCTGCGCGGCCTGAAAGAAAACGTGGTCGTGGGTCGTCTGATCCCGGCTGGTACCGGCCTGGCTTATCACAGCGAGCGTAAGCGTCGTCGTGATGCAGACAAACCGTTGCGCGTAAGCGCCAGTGAAGTGGAAGCTGCACTGACCGAAGCGCTGAACTCGAGCGGTAACTGAGTTCTGCGGTAAATGAGCGTGGGGCCCCGGTCGCACCGTTCATCGAATCGAGACAATTTGTCGAGGTTGGATGAGCGGGGAGGTCGGGGCCTTGCCTTGACTGGGGACAAGATCCTCTTTAGACTCTTGTACCCCTAAATTTGGCGGGAATTCGTTCCTGCCATTTTGCTTTTCTTGCAAGACAATAGCGTCGCAAGACAACAGTGGAGCTAGTAGATGGCAACTATCAACCAGCTGGTACGTCAGCCGCGTAAGCGTATCGTCGAGAAATCCGACGTGCCTGCGCTGCAGAACTGCCCGCAACGCCGTGGCGTGTGCACCCGTGTGTACACCACCACGCCGAAAAAACCTAACTCGGCACTGCGTAAAGTATGCCGTGTGCGCCTGACCAACGGTTTCGAGGTTTCCTCGTACATCGGCGGTGAAGGCCACAACCTGCAAGAGCACAGCGTGGTACTGATCCGCGGCGGTCGTGTAAAAGACTTGCCAGGTGTTCGTTACCACACCGTACGCGGTTCTCTGGATACTTCCGGCGTTAAAGGTCGTAACCAGGGTCGTTCGAAGTACGGTACCAAGAAGCCTAAGTAGTAGCGGCTTTTTGTAAAAACTGATTTTCTATTTTTCTGAGTCGATAAGAGTAAGGTCGGAGGCGTCCCGCAAGGGCACCGATTCCGAGCGAACCTGAAGACCGTTTGAGGGCTTATCCATGCCAAGAAGACGCGTAGCAGCCAAGCGCGAAGTGCTTGACGATCCAAAATACGGAAGCCAAATCCTGGCCAAGTTCATGAACCACGTGATGGAAAGCGGCAAGAAAGCCGTTGCCGAGCGTATCGTTTATGGCGCGCTGGAAAAGGTTAAAGAACGCAAGAACAGCGACCCCCTGGAAATCTTCGAGAAAGCTCTCGACGCCATCGCTCCGCTGGTCGAAGTAAAGTCGCGCCGTGTAGGCGGTGCTACTTACCAGGTTCCGGTTGAAGTTCGTCCGTCCCGTCGTAACGCTCTGGCAATGCGCTGGTTGGTAGACTTCGCCCGCAAGCGCGGCGAGAAGTCTATGGCTCTGCGTTTGGCTGGCGAACTGCTGGACGCCGCCGAAGGTAAAGGTGCTGCAGTTAAGAAGCGTGAAGACGTGCACCGTATGGCTGAAGCCAACAAGGCTTTCTCGCACTACCGCTTCTAATTTTAGCGTCACTAATTTTGCGAGGGCTTTATGGCTCGTACTACACCGATTAACCGCTACCGTAACATTGGTATCGTTGCTCACGTGGATGCTGGTAAAACCACCACCACCGAGCGCGTCCTTTTTTACACTGGCAAAAGCCACAAGATGGGCGAAGTGCATGATGGCGCTGCGACCACTGACTGGATGGTGCAGGAGCAGGAGCGTGGTATTACCATTACTTCTGCTGCCATTACCGCCTTCTGGCAGGGTTCCGCCAAGCAGCACAAAGACCAATACCGCTTCAACGTCATCGATACCCCGGGCCACGTAGACTTCACCATTGAAGTTGAACGTTCCCTGCGTGTACTCGACGGCGCTGTCGTTGTGTTCTGTGGTACTTCCGGCGTTGAGCCGCAGTCCGAAACCGTATGGCGTCAAGCCAACAAGTACGGCGTTCCACGTATTGTTTACGTGAACAAGATGGACCGTGCCGGTGCTAACTTCCTGCGCGTGATCGCTCAGATCAAGCAGCGTCTGGGCCACACTCCAGTGCCAATCCAGTTGGCTATCGGTTCCGAAGACAACTTCCAGGGTCAGATCGATCTGATGACCATGGAAGCGGTTTACTGGAACGATGCTGACAAGGGCATGACTCCACGTCGCGAAGCTATCCCTGCTGAACTGCAGGAACTGGCTGAAGAGTGGCGCAGCAACATGGTTGAGGCTGCTGCCGAAGCCAGCGAAGAGCTGATGAACAAGTACCTGGAAGGTGAAGAACTCACCATCGAGGAAATCAAGGCCGCTCTGCGTCAGCGTACTATCGCTGGCGAAATCGTCCTGGCTGTTTGCGGTTCTTCCTTCAAGAACAAGGGCGTTCCCCTGGTTCTCGACGCCGTTATCGACTACCTGCCGGCTCCTGTCGACATTCCTGCTATCAAGGGTTCCAACCCTGATAACGAGGAAGAAGAAATGGAGCGTCACGCGGACGACAACGAGCCGTTCTCGGCTCTGGCGTTCAAGATCGCTACCGACCCATTCGTGGGTACCTTGACCTTCGTCCGCGTTTACTCGGGCGTATTGGCCTCCGGCGACGGCGTGATCAACTCGGTTAAAGGCAAGAAAGAGCGCGTGGGTCGTATGGTGCAAATGCACGCAAACGCCCGTGAAGAGATCAAGGAAGTACGCGCTGGCGACATCGCGGCCCTGATCGGCATGAAGGACGTCACCACTGGTGAAACCCTCTGCAACGCTGACAAGCCAATCATCCTGGTTCGCATGGACTTCCCGGAGCCGGTTATCTCGGTTGCCGTAGAGCCTAAGACCAAGGATGACCAGGAAAAAATGGGTATCGCTCTGGGCAAGCTTGCTCAGGAAGACCCGTCTTTCCGCGTCAAGACTGATGAAGAGACTGGTCAAACGATCATCTCTGGCATGGGCGAGCTGCACCTGGACATCCTGGTTGACCGGATGCGCCGTGAGTTCAACGTCGAAGCCAACATCGGTAAGCCTCAGGTTTCGTATCGTGAGCGCATCACGAAGAACTGCGAAATCGAAGGCAAGTTCGTTCGTCAGTCCGGCGGTCGTGGCCAGTTCGGCCATTGCTGGATCCGTTTTGCTCCTGCTGACGAAGGTCAGGAAGGTCTGCAATTCGTGAACGAAGTAGTGGGTGGTGTGGTTCCTAAGGAATACATCCCGGCTATCCAGAAGGGTATCGAAGAGCAGATGAAGAACGGCGTTGTTGCCGGCTATCCGCTGATCGGCCTGAAGGCTACCGTGTTTGATGGTTCCTACCACGACGTCGACTCGAACGAGATGGCGTTTAAGGTGGCTGCTTCCATGGCGACCAAGCAACTGGCCCAGAAGGGCGGTGGTGAGCTGCTTGAGCCGATCATGGCGGTAGAGGTTGTTACGCCTGAAGACTATATGGGTGACGTGATGGGCGACCTTAACCGTCGTCGCGGCATGATTCTGGGTATGGAAGATACGGTTTCCGGTAAGGTTATCCGTGCTGAAGTTCCGTTGGGCGAGATGTTCGGTTATGCGACCGACGTTCGTTCGATGTCCCAGGGTCGCGCAAGCTACTCTATGGAATTCAAAAAATACAATACAGCTCCGTCGCACATCGTCGAAACTGTTACCAAAAAACAAGGCTGATTCAGCCCCTTTAGGCTAGGAGTTAATTGTCGTGGCTAAAGAAAAATTTGATCGTTCCCTTCCGCACGTCAACGTTGGCACCATCGGTCACGTTGACCACGGTAAAACCACTCTGACCGCTGCTCTGACTCGCGTCTGCTCCGAAGTTTTCGGTTCGGCTCGTGTTGACTTCGACAAGATCGACAGCGCACCAGAAGAAAAAGCTCGCGGTATCACCATCAACACCGCGCACGTTGAGTACAACTCGAAGATCCGTCACTACGCTCACGTTGACTGCCCAGGTCACGCTGACTATGTGAAGAACATGATCACCGGTGCTGCTCAAATGGACGGCGCTATCCTGGTTTGCTCGGCCGCTGATGGTCCGATGCCACAAACCCGTGAGCACATCCTGCTGTCCCGTCAGGTAGGCGTTCCGTACATCGTGGTTTTCCTGAACAAGGCCGACCTGGTAGACGACGCTGAGCTGCTGGAACTGGTTGAGATGGAAGTTCGCGACCTGCTGTCCACCTACGACTTCCCGGGCGATGACACTCCAATCATCATCGGTTCGGCTCGTATGGCTCTGGAAGGCCTGGACGACAACGAGATGGGCACCACTGCCGTCAAGAAGCTGGTTGAAACTCTGGACAGCTACATCCCAGAGCCAGAGCGCGCTATCGACAAGCCGTTCCTGATGCCAATCGAAGACGTGTTCTCGATCTCCGGTCGCGGTACCGTTGTTACCGGTCGTATCGAGCGTGGCGTTGTAAACGTTCAAGACCCACTGGAAATCGTTGGTCTGCGTGACACCACCACCACCACCTGCACCGGTGTTGAAATGTTCCGCAAGCTGCTCGACCAAGGTCGTGCTGGCGAGAACTGCGGCGTTCTGCTGCGTGGTACCAAGCGTGACGACGTTGAGCGTGGCCAGGTTCTGGTTAAGCCAGGTTCGGTTAAGCCGCACACCAAGTTCACCGCAGAAGTTTACGTTCTGAGCAAGGAAGAAGGCGGTCGTCACACTCCGTTCTTCAAAGGCTACCGTCCACAGTTCTACTTCCGTACTACTGACGTGACTGGTAACTGCGAGCTGCCAGAAGGCGTTGAAATGGTAATGCCAGGTGACAACATTCAGATGACTGTTACCCTGATCAAAACCATCGCAATGGAAGACGGTCTGCGCTTCGCTATCCGTGAAGGCGGCCGTACCGTTGGTGCTGGCGTTGTAGCTAAAATCATCGAGTAATCTCTTCACCGAGATAGCTTTGATGTTTTGAAAAGGCCCCCGCTCAGCGGGGGCCTTTTTTATTGGGTTGACACCCATCTGGGGCGTCTATAGAATTGCGCCTCCTTTTAACGGGCGTATTGCGCCCGGTGGGAATAGCAGCCGGAGTCTGAAATCCAATGCAAAATCAGCAAATCCGTATCAGGTTGAAGGCTTTCGACCATCGCCTGATCGACCAATCAACCCAGGAAATCGTGGAAACCGCGAAACGTACTGGTGCTCAAGTGCGTGGTCCAATTCCACTGCCTACCCGTAAAGAGCGGTTCACCGTTCTGGTCTCCCCGCACGTCAACAAAGACGCGCGTGACCAGTACGAGATCCGTACTCATAAGCGCGTTCTGGACATCGTCCAGCCAACGGATAAAACCGTTGATGCTCTTATGAAGCTTGATCTTGCGGCCGGTGTGGAAGTGCAGATCAGCCTCGGCTAAGACTCGGTCTTAGTCGTGTAACGCTCTGAAATGGGCGGCCATAGCGGGTGAAAGCCCCGTACACTCATGAGGTTTACAACATGACTATTGGTGTAGTCGGTCGTAAATGCGGTATGACCCGTATTTTCACCGAAGAAGGTGTCTCCATTCCGGTCACGGTCATTGAGATCGAGCCGAATCGCGTCACCCAGTTCAAAACTGAAGAGACCGATGGCTATCGTGCAGTGCAAGTCACTGTCGGCGAGCGTCGTGCTTCGCGTGTAACAGCAGCTCAGGCTGGCCACTTCGCTAAAGCGAACGTTGCCGCTGGTCGTACCGTAATGGAATTCCGCCTTGAAGAAGGCGAGTACCAGGCCGGCGATCTGATCAACGCTGAAATCTTCGCCGCTGGTCAACTGGTTGATGTAACCGGTCAGTCCAAGGGTAAAGGCTTCCAGGGTACGATCAAGCGTTGGAATTTCCGCGGGCAAGATAACACCCACGGTAACTCCGTATCCCACCGCGTTCCAGGCTCTATCGGCCAGTGCCAGACTCCTGGTCGTGTATTCAAGGGCAAAAAAATGTCCGGTCATATGGGCGCTGAGCGCGTGACCGTGCAGTCCCTCGAAGTAGTGCGCGTGGACGCTGAACGCAATCTGTTGTTGGTCAAGGGCGCTGTTCCTGGCGCTACTGGCGGCAACTTGGTTGTACGTCCAGCAGCCAAGGCTCGCGGTTAAGGGGAAGCTGACATGCAATTAAATGTAAATGACGCTCAAGCGATCGAAGTTTCCGAACTGACATTTGGCGGCGAATTCAACGAGACGCTGGTTCACCAAGCAGTCGTAGCCTACATGGCTGGCGGTCGTCAGGGTTCCAAGCAGCAAAAGACCCGTTCCGACGTTCGTGGTGGCGGTAAGCGCCCATGGCGTCAGAAAGGTACTGGCCGTGCTCGTGCCGGTACTATCCGTAGCCCAATCTGGCGTGGCGGCGGTACCACTTTCGCAGCTCGTCCTCAGGATCACTCCCAGAAGCTGAACAAGAAGATGTATCGCGCAGCAATGCGTTCCATCCTTGCTGAGCTGGTGCGTACTGATCGTCTGGTCGTGGTTCAGGATTTCGCCGTTGAAACGCCGAAAACCAAAGACCTGCTGGGCAAGCTGAACAACATGAGCCTGACCGACGTTCTGATCGTGTCCGACGCTGTTGATCAGAACCTGTACCTGGCTGCTCGTAACCTGCCACACGTTGATGTACGTGACGTGCAAGGTTCCGATCCAGTTAGTCTGATCGCATACGACAAGGTGTTGATCACCGTGTCGGCCGTGAAGAAATTCGAGGAGCTGCTGGGATGAACCAGGAACGCGTATTTAAAGTTCTGCTTGGCCCGCACGTTTCCGAGAAGGCTACGGTTCTGGCAGACAAGAAAGGCCAGTTCGTTTTCAAGGTTGCAACTGACGCAACCAAGCTGGAAATCAAGAAGGCCGTCGAAAGCCTGTTCAGCGTGAAAGTTGAGCGTGTTACTACCCTGAACGTTCTGGGTAAGAGCAAGCGCACAGCTCGCGGTCTGGGCAAGCGTAATGACTGGAAGAAGGCAGTTATCTCCCTTCAGCCAGGCCAAGATCTCGATTTCAGCAGCAGTGCTGAGTAAGGAAGGGGTGCATCATGGCAATCGTTAAATGCAAACCGACTTCCCCTGGCCGCCGTTTTGTGGTCAAGGTGGTCAACAAGGAGCTGCATAAAGGCGCTCCTCACGCACCGCTGCTCGAGAAAAAATCGAAGTCTGGTGGTCGTAACAACAATGGCCGTATTACCACTCGTCACATCGGTGGTGGTCATAAGCAGCATTACCGTATGGTCGACTTCCGTCGCAACGACAAAGATGGCATCTCCGCCACTGTCGAGCGCATTGAATACGATCCAAACCGTACTGCTCACATCGCACTGCTGTGCTACGCAGACGGCGAGCGCCGCTACATCATCGCCCCTAAAGGCGTGAGTGCTGGCGACCAGCTGATCGCAGGTGCTCTGGCTCCAATCAAGCCAGGCAACTCCCTGCAACTGCGCAACATTCCAGTGGGTAGCACGATTCACGGTATCGAATTGAAGCCGGGTAAAGGCGCTCAGATCGCTCGTTCCGCTGGTGCTTCGGCTCAGCTGATCGCTCGTGAAGGCGTATACGTGACCCTGCGTCTGCGTTCCGGTGAAATGCGTAAAGTCCTGGCTGAATGCCGTGCGACCCTGGGCGAAGTCTCGAACTCCGAGCACAGCCTGCGTTCGCTGGGTAAAGCTGGTGCCAAACGCTGGCGTGGCGTTCGCCCAACCGTTCGTGGTGTTGCCATGAACCCGGTTGACCACCCACATGGTGGTGGTGAAGGTCGTACCTCTGGTGGTCGTCATCCGGTATCGCCATGGGGCTTCCCGACTAAGGGCGCGAAGACTCGTGGTAATAAGCGTACCGACAAAATGATCGTCCGTCGTCGCAAGTAAATAGAGGGATACGACAGTGCCACGTTCTCTGAAAAAAGGTCCTTTTATCGATCTTCACCTACTGAAGAAGATCGAAGTGGCGGCGGAAAAGAACGATCGCAAACCGGTGAAAACCTGGTCGCGTCGTTCGATGATCCTGCCACAAATGGTCGGTCTGACCATCGCAGTACACAACGGTCGTCAGCACGTCCCAGTTCTCGTGAACGAAGACATGGTCGGCCACAAACTGGGCGAGTTCGCCGGTACCCGCACTTATCGCGGGCACGTGGCAGACAAGAAAGCCAAGCGTTAAGGGGTTAGGAAATGGAAGTAGCCGCTAAGTTGTCGGGCGCTCGAATCTCCGCCCAGAAAGCCCGCTTGGTCGCCGACCAGATCCGCGGGAAGAAGGTGGGCGAAGCGCTCAACCTGTTGGCTTTCAGCAGTAAGAAAGCCGCCGAGATCATGAAGAAAGTGCTGGAGTCGGCCGTAGCCAACGCCGAGCATAACGAAGGCGCAGACGTTGATGACCTGAAGGTCAGCACTGTTTTCGTCAACGAAGGGCGTTCGCTGAAGCGCATCATGCCACGTGCCAAAGGCCGTGCTGATCGCATCGTCAAGCGGTCTTGCCATATCACTGTCAAGGTTGCTGACAAGTAACGGAGTCGAAGAGATGGGTCAGAAAGTACATCCCATTGGCATTCGCCTGGGAATCGTCAAGGAGCACACCTCCGTCTGGTACGCAGACGGTCGGACTTATGCGGACTATTTGCTCGCAGATCTGAATGTGCGTGAGTACCTCCAAGACAAACTAAAAAGCGCGTCCGTAAGCCGTATCGATATCCATCGTCCGGCCCAAACTGCACGCATCACCATCCACACCGCTCGTCCTGGTATCGTTATCGGGAAGAAAGGTGAAGATGTTGAGAAACTGCGTCAGGACCTGACCAAGCAAATGGGTGTGCCTGTGCACATCAATATCGAAGAGATCCGCAAGCCGGAGCTCGACGGTATGCTGGTTGCGCAGAGCGTAGCTCAGCAGCTGGAGCGTCGCGTAATGTTCCGTCGCGCTATGAAGCGCGCTGTACAGAACGCCATGCGCATTGGTGCCAAAGGCATCAAAATCCAAGTGAGCGGTCGTCTCGGCGGTGCTGAAATCGCACGTACTGAATGGTATCGCGAAGGTCGTGTGCCACTGCACACCCTGCGTGCCGACATCGACTATGCCAACTACGAAGCTCACACCACTTACGGTGTGATCGGTGTAAAGGTTTGGATCTTCAAAGGCGAAGTAATTGGTGGTCGCCAAGAAGAACTGAAACCACAAGCACCAGCGCCTCGTAAAAAAGCTGCTAAGTAAGGGGTACGCCAAATGTTGCAACCAAAGCGTACGAAGTTCCGCAAGCAGATGACCGGCCACAACCGTGGTCTGGCACTGCGCGGTAGCAAAGTCAGCTTCGGCGAATATGCGCTGAAGTCTGTTGCTCGTGGTCGTCTCACCGCTCGTCAGATCGAGTCAGCGCGTCGTGCTCTGACCCGTCACGTTAAGCGTGGCGGCAAGATCTGGATCCGTGTATTCCCGGACAAGCCGATCTCCAAGAAGCCTCTCGAGGTTCGTATGGGTAAAGGTAAGGGTAACGTGGAATACTGGGTTGCCCAGATTCAGCCAGGCAAAGTCCTGTATGAAATCGAGGGTGTTTCTGAAGAGCTGGCGCGTGAGGCTTTCGCCCTGGCTGCTGCAAAGCTGCCGCTCGCCACCTCCTTTGTTAAACGGACGGTGATGTGATGAAAGCGAATGAACTTCGTGAAAAATCCGCACAGCAGCTGAACGAGCAACTGCTCGGCTTGCTGCGCGACCAGTTCAATCTGCGTATGCAGAAAGCAACTGGCCAGTTGGGGCAGTCTCATCTGCTCTCGCAAGTTAAGCGTGACATCGCTCGCGTGAAGACTGTGCTCAACCAGCAGGCAGGTAAGTAATCATGGCTGAAGCCGAAAAAACTGTCCGTACGCTGACTGGCCGTGTTGTCAGCGACAAGATGGACAAAACCATCACCGTTCTGATCGAGCGTCGCGTTAAGCACCCGATCTACGGTAAATACGTTAAGCGTTCGACTAAGCTGCACGCGCACGACGAAACCAATCAGTGCCACATCGGCGACAAAGTCACTATTCGTGAAACTCGTCCTTTGGCCAAGACCAAGTCTTGGGCGCTGGTTGATGTTCTCGAACGCGCTGTGGAAGTCTAAGGACTAGGGGTCGGAGAAATTATATGATTCAGACTCAATCCATGCTCGATGTGGCCGATAACAGCGGCGCTCGCCGCGTTATGTGCATCAAGGTGCTGGGTGGCTCCCATCGTCGTTACGCTGGTATCGGTGACATCATCAAGGTTACCGTCAAGGAAGCAATTCCTCGCGGTAAAGTGAAAAAAGGCCAAGTGATGACTGCTGTTGTAGTCCGCACTCGTCACGGCGTACGTCGTGCTGATGGCTCCATTATCCGCTTTGATGGCAACGCTGCTGTTCTTCTGAACAACAAGCAAGAGCCGATCGGCACCCGTATCTTTGGGCCAGTGACCCGTGAACTTCGTACTGAGAAGTTCATGAAGATCGTCTCGCTCGCCCCAGAAGTGCTGTAAGGAGATCCGACATGCAAAAGATTCGTCGTGACGACGAGATCATCGTGATCGCCGGCAAAGACAAAGGTAAGCGCGGTAAGGTGCTTAAGGTTCTCGCTAACAACCGTTTGGTTATTGGTGGTCTGAACCTGGTCAAGCGTCATACCAAGCCTAACCCGATGTCGGGCGTGCAGGGCGGTATCGTCGAAAAAGAAGCTCCGCTGGATGCTTCTAACGTCGCCATTTTCAACGGCGAAACCAACAAGGCTGACCGCGTTGGTTTCAAAGTAGAAGACGGCAAGAAAATTCGTGTCTTCAAGTCGACCCAAAAAGCGGTTGATGCTTGAACACTGCTAGGTAGATGAGACCATGGCACGACTAAAAGAGATTTACCGGAAGGAAATTGCTCCGAAACTTAAGGAAGAACTTAAGCTTTCGAACGTGATGGAAGTTCCGCGCGTTACCAAAATCACCCTGAACATGGGTCTGGGCGAAGCGATCGGCGACAAAAAAGTCATCGAGCACGCTGTTGCTGACCTGGAAAAGATCACCGGCCAGAAAGTCGTTGTGACCTACGCTCGCAAATCCATCGCTGGCTTTAAAGTCCGTGAAGGTTGGCCGATCGGCGTCAAAGTGACCCTGCGCCGTGAGCGTATGTACGAGTTCCTGGATCGTCTGCTGTCGATCTCCCTGCCTCGGGTTCGCGACTTCCGCGGCCTGAATGCCAAGTCCTTCGATGGTCGTGGCAACTACAGCATGGGCGTGAAAGAGCAGATCATCTTCCCGGAAATCGACTACGACAAGATCGATGCTCTCCGCGGTCTGGACATCACCCTGACCACCACTGCCAAGAACGATGATGAAGGCCGCGCTCTGCTGCGTGCGTTCAAATTCCCGTTCCGCAACTGATTGGAGTAGGACCATGGCCAAGATGAGCATGAAAAACCGCGAGCTGAAGCGTCAGCTCACGGTTGCCAAGTACGCCAAGAAGCGTGCAGCACTGAAAGCTATCATCGTTGATCTGAACGCAAGTCCAGAAGCGCGTTGGGAAGCTACAGTAGCTCTGCAGAAGCAGCCACGTGACGCAAGCGCTTCGCGCATGCGTAACCGCTGCCGCCTGACCGGTCGTCCACACGGCGTTTACCGCAAGTTCGGCCTCGGCCGTAACAAACTGCGTGAAGCGGCAATGCGTGGTGACGTACCAGGTCTGGTTAAAGCCAGCTGGTAAGTACTTTCAGAGTCTCGGTGCGAAGGTTCGCAAGAACCTGACCACCGGTGGCCTTGAATCTGGATCAAGCCCCTTTTGGGGCTTGATTCATTTCCGGGGTGTGTCTAGAATACCCGGCTCGCCTGAGCCCGTGTTTTTCATGACCGGAGATTCTCGGCGACACGTAATAGCCGCAAGGCTAATTTTTTTGTATTAGGAGCGTCTAGCCCATGAGTATGCAGGACCCGTTAGCGGACATGCTAACTCGTATCCGTAATGCCCAGATGGCTGAAAAGTCCGTCGTAAGCATGCCATCTTCCACGTTGAAGGTAGCTGTTGCCAAAGTCCTGAAGGACGAAGGTTACATTGCGGGTTATCAGATCAGCAGCGAAACAAAACCACTGCTGTCCATCGAGCTGAAGTACTTCGAAGGCCGTCCGGTTATCGAAGAAGTGAAGCGCGTTAGCCGTCCAGGCCTGCGTCAGTACAAGTCCGTCGATGATCTGCCAAAAGTTCGTGGCGGTCTCGGTGTGTCTATCGTCTCCACCAACAAAGGTGTGATGACTGATCGTGCTGCGCGCGCTGCCGGTGTCGGCGGCGAAGTTCTTTGCACTGTGTTCTAAGGGGGGATAAGCATGTCTCGCGTCGCTAAGAACCCCGTTAAGCTGCCAGCCGGTGTCGAAGTAAAATTCGCAGGCCAACAGCTTTCGGTGAAGGGTGCCAAGGGCACTCTCGAACTGAACATCCATTCGTCCGTTGAGATCGTTGAAGAAGCCGGTGAGCTGCGTTTTGCTGCTCGCAATGGCGATCAACAGACTCGCGCAATGGCTGGTACCACTCGTGCGTTGGTTAACAACATGGTCCAAGGCGTAAGCCAAGGCTTCGAGCGCAAGCTCCAGCTGGTCGGTGTTGGTTACAAAGCGCAAGCAAAAGGCACAGTGCTGAACCTGGCTCTTGGCTTCTCGCACCCAGTGGATTACGAACTGCCGGAAGGCATCACCGCTGAGACTCCTAGCCAGACCGATATCCTGATCAAGGGCATCGACAAGCAGCTGGTAGGTCAAGTGGCCGCCGAGATCCGCGACTTCCGTCCACCAGAGCCGTACAAAGGCAAAGGTGTGCGCTACGCGGACGAAGTCGTCCGTCGTAAAGAAGCCAAGAAGAAGTAGGGCATAGCAAATGACCGACAAAAAAGTTACTCGACTGCGTCGCGCTCGCAAAGCACGCCTGAAAATGCACGAACTCGAAGTCGTGCGTCTCTGCGTGTTCCGCTCTTCGCAGCACATCTACGCCCAGGTCATTTCGGCCGACGGCAGCAAAGTCCTGGCAAGCGCCTCGACTTTGGATAAAGAACTGCGTGATGGTGCCACTGGCAACATCGACGCGGCCACTAAGGTTGGCCAGCTGGTCGCTACGCGTGCTAAGGCCGCTGGCGTCTCGCAGGTGGCTTTCGACCGCTCTGGCTTCAAGTACCACGGCCGCGTTAAAGCGCTGGCTGATGCTGCTCGTGAAGCTGGGCTGGAGTTCTAAGTTATGTCAAATAACGACCAAAAGCGCGACGAAGGCTACATCGAGAAGCTGGTTCAAGTTAACCGCGTAGCCAAAACCGTTAAAGGCGGCCGTATCTTCACTTTCACCGCGTTGACCGTGGTTGGTGATGGTAAGGGCCGTGTTGGCTTCGGCCGTGGCAAGTCGCGTGAAGTGCCTGCTGCGATCCAGAAGGCAATGGAAGCTGCTCGCCGCAACATGATCCAGGTTGATCTGAACGGCACCACTCTGCAGTACGCAATGAAGTCCGCTCACGGCGCTTCGAAGGTGTACATGCAGCCTGCTTCTGAAGGTACCGGTATCATCGCTGGCGGCGCTATGCGTGCCGTTCTCGAAGTTGCTGGCGTTCAGAACGTTCTGGCCAAGTGCTACGGCTCGACTAACCCGGTAAACGTGGTTCACGCCACTTTCAAGGGTTTGAAAGCAATGCAGTCTCCTGAATCCATTGCCGCCAAGCGTGGCAAAAGCGTCAAGGAGATCTTCTGATCATGGCTACCGTTAAAGTAACGCTGATCAAAAGCATGACCGGCCGCATCCCTAACCACAAACTGTGCGTTAAGGGTCTGGGTCTGCGTCGCATCGGTCACACTGTAGAAGTCCAGGATACTCCCGAGAATCGCGGGATGATCAACAAGGCTTACTACATGCTGCGTGTCGAGGGTTAATCGATGAAACTCAATGATCTGAGTCCAGCGCCGGGTTCCCGTCGCGAAAAGCATCGTCCGGGCCGTGGTATCGGTAGTGGTTTGGGTAAGACTGGTGGCCGTGGTCACAAAGGTCAGACCTCCCGCTCCGGTGGCACCATTGCTCCAGGCTTTGAAGGCGGTCAACAGCCGCTGCATCGTCGCCTGCCGAAGTTCGGTTTCGTTTCCCTGAAAGCCATGGACCGCGCAGAAGTGCGTCTGTCCGAGCTGGCTAAAGTGGAAGGCGACATCGTCACCGTGCAGTCTCTGAAAGATGCCAACGTGATCAACGTCAACGTTCAGCGTGTGAAAATCATGCTGTCCGGCGAAGTGACTCGCGCTGTTACCATCGGAAAGGGAATCGGCGCCACCAAAGGTGCGCGTGCGGCTATCGAAGCAGCTGGCGGCAAGTTCGAGGAATAAATGGCTAAGCAAGGTGCTCTCTCTGCGCTCGGCAAAGGCGGTATGTCTGAACTCTGGGCTCGTCTGCGTTTTCTGTTCCTGGCGATTATCGTCTACCGAATAGGCGCACACATCCCGGTTCCAGGTATCAACCCGGACCGACTCGCGGACCTGTTTCGACAGAATGAGGGGACCATTCTTAGCTTGTTCAACATGTTTTCCGGCGGCGCGCTGGAGCGGATGAGCATCTTTGCACTGGGGATCATGCCGTACATTTCGGCATCGATCATCATGCAGCTGATGACCGCCGTCAGCCCGCAGCTGGAGCAGTTGAAGAAGGAAGGTGAAGCTGGCCGTCGCAAGATTAGCCAGTACACCCGCTACCTCACTGTCGCTCTTGCTCTTGTCCAGGCTATTGGCATGTCCATTGGTCTGGCGGGGCAGGGCGTTTCGTTCACTGGTGACTTTAGCTTCCATTTCGTCGCGGTAACCACTTTTGTGGCTGGTGCGATGTTCATGATGTGGCTGGGTGAGCAGATTACTGAGCGTGGTGTTGGCAACGGTATCTCGATGTTGATTTTTTCGGGTATCGTCGCCGGTCTTCCGAGAGCGATCGGGCAGTCTTTCGAGTCTGCTCGTCAGGGTGATATCAACATCTTCGCCCTGGTTGCCATCGGTTTGCTGGCAGTAGCGATCATCGGTTTCGTGGTGTTCATTGAGCGTGGTCAGCGTCGTATCGCTGTTCACTACGCCAAGCGTCAGCAGGGCCGCAAGGTCTTCGCTGCGCAGACTAGCCACTTGCCGCTGAAAGTGAACATGGCCGGTGTTATTCCGGCCATTTTCGCGAGCAGCATTTTGCTGTTCCCGGCTTCGCTGGGTGCCTGGTTCGGTCAGTCTGAAGGTATGGGCTGGTTGCAGGACATCTCGCAGTCGATCGCTCCTGGTCAGCCGTTGAATATTCTGCTGTTTAGTGCAGGGATTATTTTCTTCTGCTTCTTCTATACGGCGTTGATGTTCAATCCGAAAGACGTAGCGGAAAACCTGAAGAAGTCCGGTGCCTTTATTCCGGGCATCCGTCCAGGTGAGCAGTCGGCACGCTATATTGATGGCGTTCTGACCCGCTTGACCCTGTTCGGTGCTCTTTACATGACGGCCGTCTGCCTGTTGCCCCAGTTCCTGGTGGTTGCAGCCAACGTTCCGTTCTACCTTGGCGGGACCTCGTTGCTGATCGTCGTCGTGGTTGTGATGGACTTCATGTCCCAAGTACAATCGCACCTCGTTTCGCACCAGTACGAATCCCTGATGAAGAAAGCCAACCTGAAGGGTTACGGCAGCGGCATGCTGCGCTGACCCATAAGGTTCGAGGAGTTGGTGATGAAAGTTCGTGCATCGGTGAAAAAGCTGTGCCGTAACTGCAAGATTATTCGCCGCGAAGGTGTTGTTCGAGTAATTTGCAGCGCGGAACCGCGTCACAAACAGCGCCAAGGCTGAGTGTGATCTGCTTGAAGCCCGGTAGCTAGTGCGCTACCGGGTTGATTATTTGTTATTACAGCGATATTATCTCGCGCCCTATTTCTTGGCTTCCGGGGCGTAGGTAGCTGTCAATTGGAGTCCCACTGAATGGCCCGTATTGCAGGCGTTAACATTCCAGATAACAAGCACACTGTTATCTCGCTGACCTACATCTATGGTGTTGGTCGCACTACTGCGCAGAAAATTTGCGCAGAGACTGGGGTAAACCCAGCCGCAAAGATCAAAGATCTGAGCGACGAGCAGATTGAGCAGTTGCGTGGCGAAGTGGCGAAGTTCACCACTGAAGGTGACCTGCGTCGCGAAATCAACATGAAAATCAAGCGTTTGATGGACCTCGGTTGCTACCGTGGTCTGCGTCATCGTCGTGGTCTTCCAGTACGCGGTCAGCGTACCAAGACTAACGCGCGTACCCGTAAAGGTCCGCGTAAGCCGATCCGCAAGTAATCGCCCACGCGAATCGACAGGAAATTAATCATGGCAAAACCTGCTGCTCGTCCTCGTAAAAAAGTTAAAAAGACAGTGGTTGATGGCATCGCCCACATCCATGCTTCTTTTAACAACACCATCGTGACCATCACCGACCGTCAAGGTAACGCGCTTTCTTGGGCTACCTCCGGTGGTTCGGGTTTCCGCGGTTCCCGCAAGTCCACCCCGTTTGCTGCTCAAGTAGCTGCTGAACGTGCTGGTCAAGCTGCGCTGGAATATGGCCTGAAAAACCTCGACGTTAACGTCAAAGGTCCAGGTCCAGGTCGTGAGTCTGCTGTCCGTGCATTGAACGGCTGTGGCTATAAGATCGCCAGCATCACCGACGTGACGCCAATCCCGCACAACGGGTGCCGTCCGCCGAAGAAGCGCCGCGTGTAATCCAGGAGATTGTAAAGAATGGCTCGTTACATTGGTCCAAAATGCAAACTCGCTCGTCGCGAAGGCACCGATCTCTTCCTGAAGAGCGGCGTGCGCGCGATCGAATCGAAGTGCAACATTGAAGCAGCACCTGGTATCCACGGCCAACGCCGCGGTCGCCAGTCCGACTACGGCACCCAACTGCGTGAAAAGCAGAAGGTCCGTCGTATCTACGGCGTTCTCGAGCGTCAATTCAGCGGCTACTACAAAGAAGCAGCTGGCAAGAAAGGTGCAACCGGTGAAAACCTGCTGCAACTGCTCGAATGCCGTCTGGACAACGTGGTATACCGTATGGGCTTCGGTTCGACTCGTGCCGAATCCCGTCAGCTGGTATCGCACAAGTCGATCAGCGTAAACGGTCAGACCGTTAACGTTCCGTCTTACCAGGTTCGTGCTGGTGACGTGGTTGCTGTTCGCGAGAAAGCAAAAAATCAACTTCGCATTGTCCAAGCTCTCGATCTGTGTGCCCAACGTGGCCGCGTAGAATGGGTAGAAGTAGACACTGAGAAGAAGTCGGGCGTTTTCAAGAACGTTCCAGCTCGCAGTGATCTGTCCGCCGACATCAACGAAAGCCTGATTGTCGAGCTCTACTCCAAGTAAGGGCTAGAAAATAGGTGCATCCATGCAGATTTCGGTAAATGAGTTCCTGACACCCCGCCACATTGATGTGCAGGTTGTCAGTCCAACCCGCGCCAAGATCACTCTCGAGCCTCTCGAGCGTGGCTTTGGCCATACCCTGGGCAACGCGCTGCGCCGCATCCTGTTGTCCTCAATGCCCGGCTGTGCAGTAGTCGAGGCCGAGATTGACGGTGTGCTCCACGAGTACAGCGCCATCGAAGGTGTACAGGAAGACGTAATTGAAATCCTGTTGAACCTTAAAGGTCTGGCTATCAAGCTGCACGGTCGTGACGAAGTTACGCTGACCTTGTCGAAGAAGGGTTCGGGGGTGGTTACCGCTGCCGATATTCAGCTGGATCATGATGTCGAGATCGTTAACCCCGATCACGTAATCGCTAACCTGGCGTCTAACGGCGCCCTGAACATGAAGCTCGTAGTAGCTCGTGGTCGTGGTTATGAACCGGCCGACTCGCGTCAGAGCGATGAAGACGAAAGCCGCAGCATCGGTCGCTTGCAGCTTGACTCTTCGTTCAGCCCGGTTCGCCGTATCGCATACGTGGTGGAAAACGCCCGTGTCGAGCAGCGTACTAACCTGGACAAGCTGGTTATTGATCTGGAAACCAACGGTACTCTGGATCCTGAAGAGGCTATTCGCCGCGCTGCAACCATTCTGCAACAGCAGTTGGCTGCGTTCGTCGACCTCAAAGGTGACAGTGAGCCAGTGGTTGTCGAGCAGGAAGACGAGATCGATCCGATCCTGCTTCGCCCGGTTGACGATCTGGAACTGACTGTACGTTCGGCTAACTGCCTTAAGGCGGAAAACATCTACTACATCGGCGACCTGATTCAGCGTACCGAAGTAGAGCTGTTGAAGACTCCGAACCTGGGCAAGAAATCCTTGACTGAAATCAAGGACGTTCTGGCCTCCCGCGGTCTGTCCCTCGGCATGCGCCTCGACAACTGGCCGCCTGCAAGTCTTAAGAAGGACGACAAGGCGACTGCCTGATCGTCGTAATCACCGAACGTAGTGTTTGGTAAGGAATGAACCATGCGTCATCGTAAAAGTGGTCGTCACCTGAGCCGCACCAGCTCGCACCGCAAGGCCATGTTCCAAAACATGGCGGTGTCGCTGTTCGAGCACGAGCTGATCAAAACTACACTGCCGAAAGCTAAAGAACTGCGCCGCGTTGCCGAGCCGCTGATCACTTTGGCCAAGACAGACAGCCTGGCTAACCGCCGTCTGGCTTTCGACCGTACCCGTTCGAAAGCTATCGTTGGTAAGCTCTTCAACGACCTGGGCAAGCGTTACGCTACCCGTGAGGGTGGCTACCTGCGCATCCTCAAGTGCGGTTTCCGCGCTGGCGACAACGCGCCTATGGCGTACGTCGAGTTGGTTGATCGTGCTACTGCCGGCGAAGCTGTATCTGCCGAGTAAGACGTCAGTCTGAAACAAAGAACCGGGCCTAGTGCCCGGTTTTTTGTGTCTGTAAGAAACGCGTCATTTATACAAGCGCCTCCTTTGTCCGCAACGTCACTATGTGATGGGAGTGTTCATTAGTATTTTACTATCGACTGCTGCAAGTTAATGAATTTGTAGCTGTCATATTGATGATCAATACTCCTTCTCAGCCGATAGCCGGCAGTTCAAGACCGACAGATGAAGGAAGATCGTATGAGCCAGAACAAAACGCTTACCACCGCCAGCGGCGCTCCTGTTGCCGACAACCAGAATTCCCGCTCCGCCGGCCCTCGTGGTCCGCTGCTGCTCGACGACTTTCACCTGATCGAGAAGCTTGCCCACTTCAACCGCGAAAACATTCCTGAGCGCCGGGTACACGCGAAGGGCTCGGGCGCCTACGGCACCTTCACCGTGACTCGCGACATCACTCAGTACACCAGCGCCAAGCTGTTTGAGTCTGTTGGCAAGCAAACCCCGACGTTCCTGCGATTCTCCACGGTGGGTGGCGAGCGTGGCTCGGCTGATACCGAGCGCGATCCACGGGGTTTTGCCTTGAAGTTCTACACCGAGGAAGGCAACTGGGACATCGTCGGCAACAACACACCGGTATTCTTCATTCGCGACCCGCTGAAGTTTCCCGACTTTATCCACACCCAGAAACGCCTGCCGCAGAGCAACTTGAAAAGTGCCCAGATGATGTGGGACTTCTGGTCCCATTCGCCTGAGGCGCTGCACCAGGTCACCATCCTGTTTTCCGACCGCGGCATCCCGGATGGCTACCGTCACATGCACGGCTTCGGCAGTCATACCTATAGCCTGATAAGCGCTCTCGGTGAGCGGTACTGGGTCAAGTGGCACTACAAAACCAAGCAGGGCATCAAGAACCTCGCACCGGCCGAAGCGGCTCGCCTGGCGGGTACCGATCCAGATTACGCCCAGCGCGACCTGTTCAATGCCATTGAGCGCGGCGATTTCCCGAAATGGAGCGTGTGCATTCAGGTCATGACCGAGGCTCAGGCTGCGGCGCACTACGAGAACCCGTTCGACGTGACCAAAACCTGGTCGCAGAAAGAGTTTCCGCTGATTGAAGTGGGGGAACTGGAGCTGAACCGCAACCCGCAGAATTATTTCGCCGAGGTGGAGCAAGCGGCGTTCGGTCCAAGCAACATGGTGCCTGGTGTTGGTCTTTCGCCGGATCGCATGCTGCAAGGGCGAGTATTCGCTTACGCCGATGCCCATCGCTATCGTGTAGGCACCAATCATCAGCAGTTGCCAGTAAACGCCCCACGCAGTCCGGTCAATACCTACCAGCGCGATGGCTCGATGGCCTTAGGCAACAATGGTGGTGCGGCGCCGAACTACGAGCCCAACAGTTATGTGGAGTCGCCGAAGCAGGCACTTCGCTACGCTGAACCGGCATTGGGCCTGAGCGGCGCGGCCGATCGTCACGATCATCGCGAAGACACTGACTACTACAGCCACGCAGGCGCGTTGTTCCGCCTGATGAACGAGCAGCAGAAAACCCTGCTGGTCAGTAATATTGCCGGTGCGATGGCGGGCGTCTCCAGTGACGTGGTTGATCGGCAACTGCAGCATTTCTACAAAGCTGATCCGGCGTATGGAGAAGCAATCGCAACGCTGCTCAACGTACAGCTTAACGAAGTCTAAATGAGAAGCAGAACCGCCCTTGTTTGGGCGGTTTTTGCGTTATTTAAGCTGCTTTTCTCAGAATATCTTCGCTTTTATTGCGTCTGTCGAGTGACGTTACGGCCAGCTTGGTTCAAACTATAACTTTCAAGCAGGGAGATGTAGGGCGATGCAAGGCCACCCAGACGTAATCGATTACCTCAACACGTTGCTGACCGGCGAACTGGCCGCGCGTGATCAATATTTCGTTCATTCGCGGATGTATGAGGACTGGGGTTTCACCAAGCTCTACGAACGTATCAACCACGAGATGGAAGAAGAGGCCGGGCACGCCGATGCACTGATGCGCCGGATTCTGATGCTCGAAGGCACCCCACGCATGCGCCCGGATGATCTCGATGTCGGCACCACGGTGACAGAGATGCTCGAAGCGGATTTGCGCCTGGAATACAAAGTACGGGCCGCGCTGTGCAAAGGCATCAAGCTTTGCGAGCAGCACAAGGACTATGTCAGCCGCGAGATGCTGCGGGTTCAGTTGCATGACACCGAAGAAGATCACACTTACTGGCTGGAGAAACAGTTGGGTCTGATCAAGCTGATCGGTCTCGAGAATTACCTGCAATCCCACGCATGATTGCGTAAGTGAAGCCCCGCACTTTTCTGTAGGAGCGAGCATGCTCGCGAGAAACCTGAGGGCGCCGCGGTGACTCAAGATGCCCGCGTTATCGTTAACGACCATCGCGAGCATGCTCGCTCCTACAGGAACAAAAAAAGCCCCTGTCACTGACGAAGTGACAGGGGCTTTTTCATGCCCGGCGATCAGGCGCGATCGCGTTCCAGCAGCGGCTTGAGGTAGTAGCCGGTGTGGGATTGCTTCATTTCGGCGACTTCCTCAGGCGTACCGACGGCAATGATCTGCCCGCCCTTGGAGCCACCCTCAGGACCCAGGTCCACCAGCCAGTCGGCCGTCTTGATCACGTCCAGGTTGTGTTCGATCACCACCACGGTGTTGCCGTGGTCGCGCAGGCGATGCAACACGTCGAGCAGTTGTTGTATGTCCGCGAAGTGCAGGCCGGTGGTCGGCTCATCGAGGATGTACAGGGTCTTGCCGGTATCACGCTTGGACAACTCGCGGGAAAGCTTCACCCGCTGGGCTTCACCACCGGACAAGGTGGTCGCCGATTGCCCCAGCTTGATGTACGACAGGCCGACGTCCATCAGCGTTTGCAGCTTACGCGCCAGGGCCGGCACCGCATCAAAGAACACCCGCGCTTCCTCGATGGTCATCTCGAGGGTCTCGTGGATGCTCTTGCCCTTGTACTTGATCTCGAGGGTTTCGCGGTTGTAGCGCTTGCTCTTGCACACATCGCAGGGGACGTAGATGTCCGGAAGGAAGTGCATTTCCACCTTGATCAGGCCGTCACCCTGGCAGGCCTCACAGCGTCCGCCCTTGACGTTGAAGGAGAAACGCCCTGGTCCGTAGCCCCGAGAGCGGGATTCCGGCACGCCGGCGAACAGCTCGCGGATCGGCGTGAACAGCCCGGTATAGGTCGCCGGGTTGGAACGCGGTGTACGGCCGATAGGGCTCTGGTCGATGTCGACGACCTTGTCCAGGTGCTCCAAGCCTTTGATGCTGTCGTGAGCCGCTGCCTCAAGTGTCGTGGCTCCGTTAAGGGCCGTGGCGCTCAAGGGGAAAAGCGTGTTGTTGATCAGGGTCGACTTGCCCGAACCGGACACACCGGTCACGCAGGTCAGCAGGCCGATCGGAATTTCCAGGTCGACGTTGCGCAAGTTGTTGCCGCGAGCGCCCTTGAGTGACAGCGACAGCTTTTTGTTACGTGGCGTGCGTTTGGCCGGTACTTCAATTTTCACCCGCCCCGACAGGTACTTGCCGGTCAGCGAATCCGGGTGGGCCATGACCTCGGCCGGCGTACCTTCGGCGACGATATGTCCGCCATGAACCCCGGCACCCGGGCCGATATCCACCACGTAGTCGGCCAGGCGAATCGCGTCTTCGTCGTGCTCGACCACGATCACCGTGTTGCCGATATCCCGCAGGTGCTTGAGGGTGCCGAGCAGGCGATCGTTATCGCGCTGGTGCAGGCCGATCGAGGGCTCATCGAGGATGTACAGGACCCCCACCAGGCCGGCGCCGATCTGGCTGGCCAGGCGAATACGCTGCGCCTCTCCGCCGGACAGGGTGTCGGCACTGCGGTCCAGCGACAGATAATCGAGGCCGACGTTGACCAGGAATTGCAGGCGCTCACGGATTTCCTTGAGGATCTTGTCGGCAATTTCGCCGCGCCGGCCGGTGAGCTTGAGCCCGCCGAAGTAGTCGCAGGCATCGCCGATCGGCAGGTTTGTCACTGCCGGCAAGGTTTTTTCACCCACCCACACGTGCCGCGCTTCACGCCGCAAGCGGGTGCCACGGCAGTCCGGGCATGACTGGGTGCTGAGGAATTTGGCCAGCTCTTCGCGAACCGAGGCGGACTCGGTCTCGCGGTAGCGTCGTTCCAGGTTCGGCACGATGCCTTCGAACGGGTGTGAGCGCTTGACGATGTCGCCACGGTCGTTCAGGTATTTGAAGTCGACGTTCTGCGAGCCGCTGCCATGCAGGATGAATTTCTGCTGATCGGCGGGCAGCTCGTTGAAAGGAACTTCCAGGCTGAATTTGTAGTGTGAGGCCAGCGAGCCGAGCATCTGGAAATAGTAAACGTTGCGCCGGTCCCAGCCACGAATCGCACCTTCGGCGAGAGTCAGTTCGCCGTTGACCAGACGCTTGATGTCGAAAAACTGTTTCACACCCAGGCCGTCGCAGGTCGGGCAGGCGCCGGCCGGGTTGTTGAAGGAAAACAGCTTGGGTTCCAGCTCGCTGATGGCGTGGCCGCAGATCGGGCAGGCGAAACGCGCCGAGAAGATCATCTCTTCACCCGGCTCATCGTCCATCGGCGCCACCAGAGCGATGCCGTCCGCCAGCTTCAAGGCAGTTTCGAACGACTCGGCAAGGCGCTGCTGCATATCGGCGCGGACCTTGAAACGGTCGACCACGACATCGATTGTGTGCTTCTTCTGCTTGTCGAGTTTGGGCGCTTCGTCCAGCTCATAGAGCTTGCCGTTGATCCGGGCGCGTACGAAGCCCTGGGCACGCAGCTCTTCGAAGACCGATAGATGCTCGCCTTTACGCTCGCGGATCACTGGCGCCAGCAGCATAAGCTTGCTGCCCTCGGGCTCGGCAAGGACCAGGTCGACCATCTGGCTGACGGTTTGCGCTTCCAGCGGGATATCGTGATCCGGGCAGCGCGGGATACCGACGCGGGCATACAACAGCCGCAGGTAGTCGTAGATTTCGGTGATGGTGCCGACCGTCGAGCGCGGGTTGTGCGAGGTCGACTTCTGTTCGATGGAAATCGCTGGCGACAGGCCTTCGATCGTGTCGACGTCGGGTTTTTCCATCATCGACAGGAACTGGCGGGCGTAGGCCGACAGCGATTCGACGTAGCGACGCTGACCTTCGGCGTACAGGGTGTCGAACGCCAGGGACGACTTGCCGGAGCCGGACAGGCCGGTGATGACGATCAGCTTGTCCCGGGGCAGGGTCAGGTCGATGTTCTTCAGGTTGTGGGTTCGAGCCCCACGAATCAGGATCTTGTCCAAGGTGGCCTCGCTCGGCGGGCGTCGAAAACGTAAGAGTATACGGCCAAATACTGGATGGATGCACACTATCAAATCAGGGATATGCCGGCTTACATGAAGAGTCTGTCAGCAATGCGCGGCAAAGCGTCGCGATATATCCTGTCAATCGATGGGACTGGTAGAATCGCCGCCGGTTCACATGAGGTTTTTCCATGCACGATCCCCACAGCGAACGCATGAGTGGTAGCGAGAACCGCGCAGCAAGCGGTCTGGCCCTGGTGTTCGCCTTCCGTATGCTGGGCATGTTCATGGTGTTGCCGGTACTGGCGACCTATGGCATGGACCTGGCGGGAGCGACGCCGGCCCTGATCGGGCTGGCGATTGGCGCTTATGGCCTGACCCAGGCGCTTTTCCAGATCCCGTTCGGCTTCATTTCCGACCGTATCGGTCGACGCCCGGTGATCTACCTGGGGCTGATCATCTTTGCCCTCGGCAGTGTGCTGGCGGCCAACGCCGATTCGATCTGGGGCGTGATCGCCGGACGCATCCTGCAAGGCGCCGGGGCGATTTCCGCCGCGGTCATGGCCTTGCTCTCAGACCTGACCCGCGAGCAGCACCGGACCAAGGCCATGGCCATGATCGGCATGACGATTGGTCTTTCGTTCGCCGTTGCGATGGTGGTCGGCCCGCTGGTGACCCATGCCTTCGGCCTGTCCGGGCTGTTCCTCGCCACGGGCGGCATGGCGCTACTGGGCATCCTGATCGTGATGTTCATGGTGCCGCGCTCCACCGGGCCGTTACAGCATCGTGAGTCCGGTGTCGCCCGTCAGGCGCTGATCCCGACGCTCAAGCATCCGGATCTGCTGCGCCTGGACCTGGGCATTTTTGTGTTGCACGCCATGTTGATGTCGAGCTTCGTCGCCTTGCCGCTGGCCCTGGTCGAAAAAGCCGGCCTGCCCAAGGAACAGCACTGGTGGGTCTACCTCACTGCGCTGCTGATTTCGTTCTTCGCCATGATCCCGTTCATTATCTACGGCGAGAAGCGACGCAAAATGAAACGAGTATTACTCGGCGCCGTCGTGACGTTGATGCTCACTGAGCTATTCTTCTGGCAGTTCGGCGATAGCTTGCGGGCTCTGGTAGTCGGGACGGTGGTATTTTTCACCGCGTTCAATCTGCTGGAAGCTTCATTGCCATCGCTGATCAGCAAGGTTTCACCGGCGGGCGGTAAGGGCACGGCGATGGGGGTTTATTCCACCAGCCAGTTCCTCGGCTCGGCACTGGGTGGCATTCTCGGCGGCTGGATGTACCAGCATGGCGGTCTGTCGGTTGTGTTCCTCGGATGCGCCGGTCTGGCTGCCATCTGGCTGGTCTTTGCTGTTACCATGCGCGAACCTCCCTACGTCACAAGCCTGCGCTTGCCGTTATCGCCTGAGGCGATCCGTGAAGCGGGTCTGGTCGAGCGCCTGAAGGCGGTCGTAGGGGTAACAGATGCAGTGATCGTCGCAGACGAAGCGGCCATTTACATCAAATTGGACACCGAACTATTGGATCGCACCACCCTTGAAAGCCTGGTGAACAACCCGGCCGGGGCAGCGTGCGTAGCCTAGGAGAACGTTATGGCCCGTGGGGTTAACAAAGTCATATTGGTCGGCACTTGCGGCCAGGATCCCGAAGTTCGCTACCTGCCTAACGGTAATGCCGTGACCAACCTGAGTCTGGCGACCAGCGAGCAGTGGACCGACAAGCAAACCGGCCAGAAAGTCGAAAAGACCGAATGGCACCGTGTGTCGATGTTCGGCAAGGTTGCAGAGATCGCCGGCGAATACCTGCGTAAAGGTTCGCAGGTGTACATCGAAGGCAAACTGCAGACCCGCGAGTGGGAAAAAGACGGTATCAAGCGTTACACCACCGAAATCGTGGTCGACATGCAGGGCACCATGCAACTGTTGGGCGGCCGTCCACAGGGCGACCAGCAAGGCCAGGGTGGCGGTAACAACTACCAGCAATCCGCTCCGCGCCAGCAGGCTCCACGTCCTGCGCCGCAACAGCAGCCACAGCGTCCAGCCCCTCAACAGGCTGCTCCGCAACCGGCTCCGGATTTCGACAGCTTTGATGACGATATTCCGTTCTAAAGCAGCCGTTAGCCTCCAGCTACAAGTGGCAAGCTGAAATACCAAACCCGCACTTCGATCAGAAGTGCGGGTTTTTTGTTTGTGGCGAAACTGTGTGAGATGAAACTCAGGCCGCGAGGAATTCGTCGGTGGACACTACGCTGGCGTAAGCAAAAGCCAAGGCTGCCATGAACGCCGCGTGCACGTGCGCTGCTGGAGCCGTCACGCCATTGAATTCCAGGTCACGGGTCGCACAGGCATCGTGAATCACCGTCACCGTGTAGCCAAAGTCCGCCGCGGCACGGGTGATGCCATCGACGCACATGTGGCTCATGCTGCCGACCACCACCAACTCCGTGATGCCTTGTTCGTCGAGGATCGATTTCAGCTCGGTTTCGCGGAACGAGTTGACGAAGTGCTTGAGCACCACCGGTTCGTCGGCGCGGTTGAGGACTTTGGGGTGCAGCTTCGCGCCTTCAGAGTTCGGAGTGAAAAACGGCGCCTCCTCGGAGGTGAATTCATGGCGGATATGCACCACCGCATCGCCAGCGTCGCGGAAGGCCTTGAGCAGTCGTACGGCGTTGTCTGCGGCGGCGTCGGCACCGACCAGCGACCACTTGCCTTGGGGGAAGTAGTCGTTCTGGATATCGACTACGATGAGCGCTTGCTTGGCCATGACTGTTTCCTCGAAGTGTGTGTTTGGTGTGGAATGAAGTATTGGCTCCGGCAGGCCATTGCGGGATTGGCCGCACCGACAATAAGAGGGGGAAAACTGACAATGGACGCACAAAGGGCAATCGCCGAACTGGCTGTGCTGATCTACCCCGGTGCGCAGATGGCGGCGGTGCATGGATTGACCGACTTGTTCGGCGTGGCCAACCGCATTGCTGCCGAGCATCAGGCCGCGCAGTTGCCGGTGTTGCGAGTCAGCCATTGGCAGGTGGAGGCTGAGCAGGCGCCGGTGCGAGTCTATGACAGCCTGCCCGGCCCGGACCGCAACCTGGTAGCGGTGCTGATTCCGCCCTCTATCGCCGGATTTTCCGAAGGCCAGGCGCCCCAGGGATTGATCCGCTGGTTACGCCAGCAACATGCCAGCGGTGCAACCCTGGGCGGGGTGTGCGTCGGCTCGATTCTGTTGGCCGAAAGCGGACTGCTCGATGGTCGCAGCGCCACCACCCACTGGACCTCGGCAAAAGCCTTCGCCGAGCGTTACCCGGCGATCAAGCTCAAGGCCGATACGCCGATTGTCGACGATGGCGACCTGATCACCACTGCCGGACTGATGGCCTGGTCCGAATTGGGTTTACGGCTGGTCGATCGCCTGCTTGGGCCGAGTATTGCCACCGCTACCGCGCGTTTCCTGGTGGTGGAGCACAGCGACAGTGCCAGCGAGTGCGGCAGTAACTTTGCGCCGATTCTCAGCCATGGCGACGCCTCGATCCTCAAGGTGCAACACTGGCTGCAAAGCAGTGGGGCGACCGATGTTTCGCTGACGGCGATGGCCGACCGGGCGGGGCTGGAGGAGCGCACTTTCCTGCGGCGGTTCCGTGCTGCCACCGGGCTCAAGCCCACCGAATACTGCCAGCACCTGCGCGTTGGCAAAGCGCGGGAAATGCTTGAATTCACCAACGGCACCATCGACCACATTGCCTGGACCGTTGGCTATCAGGACCCCGGGGCGTTTCGCTCGACATTCAAGAAGATTACCGGGCTGGCGCCGAGTGATTACCGGACGCGGTTCGGGGTGACGCCAAGTGCTGCAACGCGCTGATCATTACACCGCAAAACCTGTGAGCGAGCGTGGCCGGCACACCCAACATCAGTGGCGACTGACACGCCGCCATCGCCGGCAGGCCAGCTCCCACAGGGGGGCTATGCCCTGTTTGGATCGTGCAAAATGCCAGAGCCTCAAGTCCTGTCGTGCAGAATAAGACAGGCAACATGCCATCACCAGTGACGCAACTGTCTGATTTGCCAACTGTTGTTTTGCCCACCGCCTTGGCCTGATCTCTGCACCCCTCCATTTACATCCATCAAGCGCCAATTGAAGGGGGATGCATGACCCCAGCGAACCGCAAAAAATTGGTAGTTGCCCATTCGGTGCTGCCCGATGCGCCGCTACACGAAGTCGAAACCAATCGCGCTTTGGCCCGCTGGCTGGCGCAGGTACTAGGGCTCAAGTACGGCGGTAGTTACGACATGGAGCAGCACAGCGGGCGGGATCTTTACCTGTTGCCGACCCAGACTCTGGTCGGCGCCGCTGCGGCACGGGAGCTGGGAGTCAAGGGGCCGCAGGATCTGTGGGGCGGCTATGTCGACCACGACTTCATCTGCACCAAAGCCATCAGCCACGGTTTACTCAATCGCCACGCGCATGCACCGCAGGGGTGGGAGCCACAGTTTTCCGCGCGGGTGCGCAGCGTAGTGCTCGATGGTCTCAGCGTGTTTGCCTTCGACGATGCACGGCCGGCGGCAGAGCATCTGCTGTACACCGGCCCGATTCGCCTCAAGCCGATACATGCCTGCGCCGGGCGAGGTCAGGAAGTGATCAGGAGCCTGGAGGAGTTCGATGCCGTTCTCGGCCGGCCCGAGGCCAAAGCCCTGTTCAGTGAAGGTGTGGTGCTGGAACAGGACCTTCAGGAGGTCATCACCCACAGCGTCGGCCAGAGTTTCGTCGGCGAAAAGGTGCTCAGTTACTGTGGTGAGCAATACTTGACCGAAGACGGTAATGGCGAGCCGGTGTATGGCGGTTCCGACCTGCTGGTGGTGCAGGGGGCTTACGACGATCTGCTCAAGCTTGAATTACCGGAAGACGTGCGTCTGGCGATCCGCCAGGCTCAGGTGTTCGACAGTGCAGCGGATGAAGCTTATCCGGGTTTCTACGCTTCGCGGCGCAACTACGATATCGCCCAGGGCCTGGACAGCAGCGGCAAGCAGCGCAGTGGCGTGCTCGAACAGTCCTGGCGGCTGGGCGGCGCGAGCAGTGCCGAAGTGGCGGCCTTGCAGAGCTTCGTCAACGACCCGGGAATGCGCGCGATTCGTGTGTCCTCAGTCGAGACCTATATCGATCAACCGTTGCTGGCAAACGCTATCGAGGTGTATCGCGGTCCGGCAGAGAGCAGTGATTTTCTCCTCAAGTACGTAACGGTTAAATCTTATGACGGCTAGAAGCGAACCCATACAGATCGACATCGACAATGAACAAATGAGCGGGACGTTTCTCAGTCCCAAATCGAAAGTCCCCGGCGTGCTCTTTGTGCATGGCTGGGGCGGCAGTCAGGAGCGCGACCTGGAGCGGGCCAAAGGCATTGCCGGGCTGGGCTGCGTGTGCCTGACGTTCGACCTGCGTGGGCATACCGGCGGCAGCGGTATTCCGCTATCCAGGGTCACCCGTGAAGACAACCTGCGGGACTTGCTGGCAGCCTACGATCGCCTGTTGGCGCATCCGGCGCTGGACACCTCGGCGATTGCCGTCGTCGGCACCAGTTACGGTGGTTATCTGGCCGCGATCCTCACATCGCTCAGACCGGTGCGTTGGCTGGCGCTGCGGGTGCCGGCGTTGTACCGCGACGATAAATGGCATACGCCCAAGCGTGATCTGGACAAGCTGGATCTGCGCGACTATCGCAGCACCCTCGTGCGCGCTGACAGCAATCGTGCGTTGCATGCCTGCGCGGAATTTACCGGGGATGTGCTGTTGGTGGAGTCCGAGACTGACGACTATGTGCCCCATGCGACGATCATGAGTTATCGCGCGGCGTGCCAGCAGACCCACTCGCTGACCCATCGCATCATTGATGGCGCCGACCACTCGCTGAGCGACCCGGTTTCGCAACAGGCCTACACCTCGATCCTGGTGGACTGGATTACCGAGATGGTGGTGGGGGAACGGTTGAGCATTATTCAGTCCCATTGAATGGGGGTGAACCTTCGGACGCCTTCGCGAGCAAGTACGCTCCCACAGTGATTCCGGGTCGCCACAATTTCATGTACACCCATTAACCCTGTGGGAGCGGGCTTGCCCGCGAAGGGGCCATCAAGAACACCCCAAGAACACCCCGAATCACCCAGGTTTCTTCTCGATCCGTAACGCCTTGGCCTTGGCTTCCACCACCAGATACATCACCAAAGTGATCAACAACGGCAAGATGAAATAAATCGCCCGGTACGCCAGTAACCCCGCCACCAGGCTGCCCCGGGAAGCCTGGTGCTGCAGCAGCGCAACGAACACCGCCTCCAGCACCCCGAGCCCGGCCGGTATATGAGTGATGACGCCGGCGATGGCGCTGATCAACAGCACCCCCAGTACCAGTGGATAATCCAGCTTGCTCGGCAGCAGGGTGAAAATCACCGCGGCCATCAGCGACCAGTTGAGGGCCCCCAGACCCAGTTGCAACACCGCCATGCGCAGGGACGGCAGGTCGATTTCGATCCCGCGGATTGCCCACTCCCGGCGCTTGGCAAAGCGGCAGGCCGCCAGATACCCGGCACTCACCAACAGCAGCAGCGCACCCACGCCCTGCAGCGCACCGGTGCTGAGTTTCCAGCCAGGAGGCATGTGTACCAGGCCGCTACTGAATACCACCCCGGCAATGGTCATGTAACCGAACCAGTTGGTCGCCAGGCTCAGACCGAGGATCTTGGCGATGTTGCTCTTGCTGACCCCCAGCCGTGAATACAGTCGATAGCGCATGGCAATGCCGCCGACCCAGGCACTCAAGTTCAGATTGAACGCATAGCTGATGACACCTACAGGCAGGATCTGCTTCCAGGTCAGGTCCTGACGGATGTAGGTGCGGCCGATCAGATCGAAGCAGGCGTACACCAGGAAACTCACCAGCGTCAGTCCCGACGCGATGATCAAGGTGCGCACCTTGAAATCGGCCAGTGTGTCGAACACTTCGTTCCATTCGATGCGCTGGGCGAGCATGGTGAACAGCACGATCAGCAACAGGAAAAACAACATCGTCAGCGGCCGCTTCCAGCGACTCCAGCGGGACTTGCCCGGTGTCTTGGTCTGGCTCGCCGAGTGGGTGTCGGCGCGGTTCATTGATGTGCGCTCCCATCGGGGCGTGGAACAGGTTTGAGGCGCGGTTTATGCGCCGGCAGCCAGCCGGCCCAGGCCGGAAAGTGGCGCAGGCAGTGGAACACCAGAAAGCCTACGGTCATGTGCCATACCCGCCCACGCGGTGCGATCTCGGGTGACATTATTTTGCAGTGGTGATCGCTGAGGTCTTCGAGTCGCTCGAACAACAGCCGATTGAAGCTGCGGTCCCGGATCAGCACGTTGGCTTCCAGGTTCATCGACAAGCTCAATGGGTCGAGATTACTCGAGCCGACGGTGCTCCAGTCTTCGTCTACCAACGCAACCTTGCCGTGTAGCGGACGGTCGCAGTACTCGTAGATTTTCACCCCGGACTTGAGCAAGTAGTCGTAGGTCATGCGCGCCGCGAGTTTGGCCACCAGCATGTCCGGCTGGCCCTGCAGGATCAGCCGCACATCGACGCCACGGCGTGCGGCGTTGCGGATCTCGCGCAACAGCCGGTAACCCGGAAAAAAATAGGCGTTGGCAATCACCACGCGCCGTTGCGCCAGCCGCAGTACCTGGCGGTAGACCTCTTCGATATCGGTGGGGTGTTCGCCGTTGTCGCGAAACACCAGCCGTACCTGTCCATCATGCTCAGTGAAGGCCAATTCCGAGCGCCGCTGCCTGCGCCGTTGCCACCAGTATTTGGCCCGCACCGGACGACCGCATTGCAGCAGGGCAAAGTGATGAATGTCGGCCACCGCCGGGCCTTGCACTTCAACGGAATAATCCTGCTTGGCCTCGGGACCGAAATCGGCCAGATGGTCGGCGGAAAAGTTGATTCCGCCAATGAACGCGATGGTGCCGTCCACCACTACGATCTTGCGGTGCAGGCGGCGGAACCAATTGGTGCGGATGCCCAGGCGTTTCGGAGCCGGGTCGAACATCTGCAAATGCACGCCGGCCGCGCTCAAGGCCGAGAGATAGCCACTACTGAGTTCGCCGCAGCCAAAGCCATCGAGGCTGACCGTGGTGCGTACGCCCCGTTGCGCGGCTTCGATCAGGATCTGCTGCAGTTCGTTGCCGACCTTGTCCTCGAACACAATGAAGGTTTCCAGAAGGATTTCACTCTGGGCCTGACGCAGCGCTTCGAACACCCGGGGAAAATACTCTTCGCCGTTTTCCAGCAGTTCAACCCGGTTACTGCCTTGCCAGCCGTACTCGACATCGACTGCTGTCGGCATTTGCAGCGGCGGAGCAGGGATGTGCTGCATCGTGGTTTTTTCCATTGGCTGGCTGCTCATAGCTCAATCTCCACCGAGAGCGGAACGTGATCGGAAAGATGTGACCATGGCCGGGTGGTCAGCACTTGCGGGCGGCTGGCCTTGAGGTTGCGTACGTAGATGCGATCCAGACGTAATGTCGGCATTCGTGCGGGAAAGCTGCGCGCCGGTTTGCCATGGTGTTCGGCAAAGACTTCGCGCAATCCGCAGGGTTTGAGCAGCGCATCGGCGCGCTGGCGCCAGTCATTGAAGTCACCGGCGACGATCACTGGCGTCTCCTCGTGCAAAGCATCCAGGCGTTGCGCCAGCAACTTGAGCTGGGCGTTACGATGGGTTTCGCGCAGCCCCAGATGCACGCAAATGGCATGCACTTCCCGGCCATCCCCGGGCAGGCGCAATACGCAATGCAGCAGTCCGCGGTTCTCGTGGCCACTGATGGAAACGTCGAGGTTGTCGTGGCGAATAATCTGGAATTTCGACAACAGCGCGTTGCCGTGATCGCCCGCCGGATAAACCGCGTTACGTCCATAGGCGAATTGCGGCCAGAGGGTGTCGGCGAGGAATTCATACTGCGGTATCGCCGGCCAATTGTCATAGCGCTTGGGGTGGTGTTCGTGGGTGCCGTGGACTTCCTGCAAAAACACCACGTCGGCAGCCACACCACGCACCGCTTCACGCAACTCCGGGAGGATGAAGCGGCGGTTGAGCGCGGTGAAGCCTTTGTGGGTATTGACCGTCAGTACCGTGAATCGGCGGACCTCGGTGTTGCTCGGAGGCTGAGTGTCAGTCATGCCGACAGGTTCGGGAATACTCATGACAACACGCCCTCAAAGTTTTCGTGGCAGATTTCCACGGCGTGAAACATGGGCGTACATGCTTGAAGTGAGGTGTAGTCGTTTACCTTTGCTTCGTGCTGGCGGGCGAGGGCGGCGGCCTGATCGGCGCCCCGGGAGAGTGGCTCGAAACAACGATCACTTTGTTCAGTATTGAATTTGAGATCGCGCGCAAACGGCCAAAGGCTGATGCCCGCCCGCGAGGCGAATAGCAATTCGCGCTTGTGGGTCAAACCCTTCGGGTAGTAGTCGCCCCGCCAAGGCATATAGCGCCAACCTGAAATACCCATATGAATTGCCGTCATGCCGCCTCCGGTGGGACTGGCCCTGTTTTTGAAGGACTGTCGGGTGGTGGCGAAAGTTTCGATGGTGCTACGGACGGTACTGCTCCAACGGTAGGAACAAGGTTTGTGGCGAGGGGGCTTGGCGGAACACAGCATCGCCCCGTTGGACTGCGCAGCCGTCCCCAATATCTGGATACTCTGTGGTCAGTTAGCACCCGATTTTTTGGATATGGGAGGGGCGCTTCGCACCCCAACGGGGGCAAGCCCCCTCGCCACAAAGGCCCCTCGCCACAAGGCCCGCTGCTGCAGAGGCCATCGATGCCAGTGACGATCGCTTGCGGGCGATGCGTGGTAATGTCTGCCCCGAACGATAGGGCCGCTGTGGGCAATGTCCGAACTTGCCCGCCGTTTCCCGATCAGTTGCTTATAGTCACAGCCAAAGGAGCGGTTGCCTTGATCAAGCTCAAGACCGTGATACTACTGGGGGCGTTAGTGTTCCTGGGCAGCGAGGAGCTGGAAGCGGCAGCCATACCGGGGCTGCCGGGCGCTAGCACCGCAGCACCACAGGCACACCCTCAACCGCTGGTGCAAGGTGGGCTGCTCGGCGCCATCAGTTCAAGCATCGACGAGGTGCAGCACAAGCTCGACCTCAACGAAAATCTGCTCGACGCCTGGCGCCTGCGCGCCGATCGCGCGGTCGACGAAGCGGATGAACTGGTCAATCAGCCCTCGGCCCGCTCGAGCTGGAGTGTCGTCAGGGACTTTATGCTGCTGACCTGCGTCTGGGTCGGCACTTTCGCCGTGCTCTGGCTACTCGGCCGGCAAGCCGCCCACCGCCTCTGCGAGCACCGCCTGCTGCTTAGCCGGGAGCGGGGCCAGGCCTTGCTCGGTTATGTATTGCCGTACACCCTTCCAGCATTGGCCAGTTTGCCGCTGACGATTTATGCCAGTCAGTTTTTACCGGTTTCAGCCGGGCGGGCGCTGGCGCTGTGTCTTGCCTATGCGACCAGCGCCGGGATCTTTGCCGCATCGCTGGTGATGTCCCTGGTGGTGCTGTTCAACACCGGGCACAAGCGTCGGGCGGTGCAAATCATCCGCCAGCACAGTCCCCGACCCTTGTTCGGCATCGGCTTTCTGGTGGCCCTGAGCGACGCCCTGACCAGCCCGCAGATTGCCCATCAACTGGGCAACAACCTGACCAGCAGTATTGCGGTGTTCACCGGCCTTGCGGCTTCGATTTCCTTCGGCCTGCTGGTCATCCGCATGCGTCGGCCGGTGGCCCACGTGATCCGCATTCTGCCGTTGGCCCAGCGCACCCGCCAACCGGCGCTGCGCGAAACCCTGCGGATCTTTTCCGGGCTCTGGTACTGGCCGATCCTGTTGATGGTGCTGGTCTCGATCATCAACCTGATCGGTATTGGCGATGACAACCAGCAAGTGCTGCGCAGCGCGTTGTTCACCACGGTGTTGCTGATTGCCACGGTGTTTCTCAGTACCACGCTGCATCACCTGTTCCGATCCCGTAATGAGTCAGATCCGCGTCGCAGCAGCGCCTATAAAGAACGTTTTCTCAACCTTTCCCATGCCTTGCTGCGGATCGCCATGGCCATCGTGTTCATCGATATTCTGGGGCGGATCTGGGGCGTTTCGCTGTTCGAGTTTGCGGTGAGCAATGCGGTGGGTCGGGCGATCAGTGATTCCCTGAGCCACATCGGTTTGATCTTCCTGGTGACCTGGATGGTCTGGGTGGTGCTCGACACGGCGATTCAGGAAGCCCTGAAGCCATCGGCCAACAAACGCTCGGCGCGCCAGCCGAGTACGCGGGTGAAAACCATCCTGCCGTTGTTGCGCAACGCGATCAAAATCATCCTGGTGGTGATCTGCGCCATCACCACCATGGCCAACCTGGGCATCAACGTCGCGCCGTTCCTCGCCGGTGCGGGGGTCATCGGCTTGGCGATCGGTTTCGGTTCCCAGCAACTGGTGCAAGATGTGATTACCGGCCTGTTCATCATCATTGAAGACACCCTGTCCATCGGCGACTGGGTGGTGCTCGACTCCGGCCACGCCGGCACCGTCGAAGGCCTGACCATCCGCACCTTGCGCCTGCGCGACGGCAAGGGCTTCGTGCATTCGGTTCCGTTCGGCCAGATCAAGGCCGTGACCAACCAATCGCGGCAGTTCGCCTACGCGTTCTTCTCGGTGCAATTCACCTACGACACCGATGTCGACAAGGCCATTGCCCTGATTCGCGAAGCCGGGCACTCCATCAGCGACGACCCCTTTCTCAAGTACAACCTGCAAGGACCGCTGGATGTGTTCGGCGTCGACAAGATGGACCTGAACGGAGTGGTGCTGACGGCGCAGTTTCGCACGGTGTCGGGCGGCCAGTATGCGGTGAGCCGGGCGTTCAACCAGCGGTTGAAAAAGCTTGTGGATAACAGCCCCTGGGTACATTTCGCGCAGACTTATCCACAGCAGGTGCTGGTGCCCAGGCATGCAGTGGAGGCGCCGGAGGAACATGCGGTTGAGCCGGAGCATTCGGCGGTGTTGATTCCGGATCGGTCGCATTCCCAATAGGGTGGCGACTGCACTGGCCTCAATGCTGGATCAGCTTGCTGCGCACCTCGGCACTGGCCTGCTGATCCAGCTCCAGCCAGAAATGCTGCTGGCCGGCAATCTCGGCAGCCGCCGGCAATCCATCGCGATACACCAGCCGATTACCGGCCAGCGCCGGCACTTTCGCACCGGGCAAAAGCGTGCCGGCAAGGTTCAGCGGATCAACCCCGCACACCGCGATCAGACTGCCGTCCTTCGGCCGGCGGCGCACTTCGCGCAATAATCCAATCGCCTCTGGCAGGGCGAACTGCTCACCCGCCAAGCCGCTGACAAACCGCCCGCCACGAATCTCGCCGCGGGCCTCCAGCCGGTGGAAAGTACGCAGCAGCTCACGCCAGCTTGGCAACCAGTCCGCCTCACGCTCCAGTAGACGCCAGAACACCACGCCGTAGCGGCGCAACAAGGTCATGGCAATGTGTTCAAGCGTGTCGGAAGGCGTAGCCGCCGGACGCTGGTTATCCACAACCGACGCGGCAGTGGCGCGTCGCAACAGGGCCCAACGCCCGGCATCGTCCATGCCCCCGGAAAACGCTCCGCGCCCGCGACGAGTGCTGCGGTTCTGGCGTTTGCTGGCCGGGGTGATCAGCGCCCGCAGACCGGCGAAGCTGTCGGCGTTCACCAGGCCGGCGCCCACCAGTTCCTGCAGGGCGATTTCCAGCTCGGCACGCAGCAGGTGCGCTTCATGAATCAGCTCATCGAAAAACAGCGCGCCATGCTGGCTGAGGGCGGTGTGAACCTTCTGTGCCTTGGGTGACAGTTCGCTGGCTGGCGTCTGTTCGGTCAACCCGCTCCAAAGCCCGACCTGATTGCGTGGCAATAATACAATCGGCGTACTGCGCAGCGCCGTGCTGGCGCCCTTGTTGCTTGCGGTCAGGCGCAGCCACACCAGCTTGCCGCTGCGGCACAGTTCATCCAGCCAGCTCGCCGAGTAATCCTTGATGCGCGCTGCCAGGACGTCGCTGTCCCAGGCCGAGGCAGCGGCGGGGTAGCCTTCGAATTGCGCGGCGATAGCCGGCAGCATCTTTGCGCCCTGGCCTTGGGTTGCGGTCGAGACATGCTGCCAGTCGAACAGAAAACGCATGAAGTCCTGCAATGCCACGGGCTCGATTTCCCGACGCAGACGCTTGACCGTATAGCGATGAATCCGTGCCAGCAAATGCCGCTCGCACCATTGCTCCTCACTGGCGCCAGGGGTGAAGCGGCCACGCAAAACGTACCCCTCGCGTTCCAGTTGCGCCAGGGCCTGAGTGACTTGCGATGGTGCCATTGCAAGTGGCTCGGCGATGCTGTTCAGCGGTAGCGGGCCGAATGCACTGAGCCGTGCCCGAATTACTTCGAGTACAGCCTCATCCGTGCCCCAGCTTTCGTGGAACCCCGGCAGTGCCTGCAGCGGCGGCGATAAAACCGCCTGTGGATAAATCGCCTGCAGGCAAGTCAGGCGTTCCACGGCCAGCCACACGCAATGGCTGGCGTTGATTTGCAGGCGACTGGCGCGTCCACCTCCGGCCAGGGCGTTGAGCCAATCGAGCCACTGCGCATTGGCCTGGACCTCGGCATCGGTGATGCACGCCAGGCTCATCAATGCCTCGTGCATTTCATCGACGCCAGTGGGTGCGGGCCAGGCTTCTTCGCGCACGGCGGTGATGGCGTCGGCATCCAGCTTGCCAAGGTCATCGGTCGATTGCGGGTCGCTCCAGCGCCGGTTGAGCACGGCCTGTGTGCGGCGTTCCTCCAGCGGTGCATCGTCAAGAAAGGTGTAGGGGCGGGCGCTGAGAATTTCCGCTGCCAGCGGTGAAGGTGCCGGCAAGTCGCGGCTGATCAGGCGGATATCGCCGCCCTCGATACGCCGCAACAACGCGAGCCAGCCTTCAGTGTCCATGGCCTCGTGCAGGCAATCGTCGAGGGTTTGTTCCACCAGCGGATGGTCAGGAATCTCCCGTTCCCCCGCGAGGTTTTCCACGCAGGCGATCTGGTCGGGAAACACGCTGGCGATCAGGTCTTCGCTTTTCATCCGCTGGATCTGCGGCGGCACTTTGCGTCCGCCACTGTAACGCGGCAGGGCCAGGGCCACGCCGGCATTCCAGCGCCAGCGCACACCGAACAGCGGCGCATCGAGCACGGCCTGAATCAGGGTGTGTTCGGCGCTGTTGCTGTGCAGGTAGCGCCAGACATCATCGAGTTCAAAACTGTGACTGGTGGACAGTGACAGCACGATGGCGTCTTCGCTGGCGGCGGCCTGCAATTCGAAGTTGAAGGTGCGACAGAAACGCTTGCGCAGGGCCAGGCCCCAGGCGCGGTTGATACGGCTGCCGAACGGCGTGTGGATGATCAGTTGCGTGCCGCCCGACTCGTCGAAAAACCGCTCCATCAGCAGTGTGTCCTGGGAAGGCAGGGCCCCCATGGTCTGCCGCGCCGGGGCCAGGTATTCCACCATTTGTTCGGCACTGGCGAAGTTCAGGCCGAGGGTGTCGGTCAGCCAGTCGAGGGCCGGTTGCAGGTTGCCCGGCGTGGCACCGAGCAGGTCGTCGAGGTGCGCTTGCAAGCGCGCTACCGCCATCGACAGTTCGGCACTGCGCCCCGGGGCTTCACCGAGCCAGAACGGAATGGTCGGCGGCTGCCCTTGGGCATCTTCGACCCGGACCTTGCCGGTCTCCACGCGCAGGATTCGATAGGAGGTATTGCCCAGCTGGAAGACATCCCCGGCGATGCTTTCCACGGCGAAGTCTTCGTTGACGCTGCCGATGTTCAGCCCTTGGGGCTCCAGCAGCACGCTGTAGTCGGCGTTGTCCGGGATGGTGCCGCCACTGGTCACCGCCGTCAGCTTAGCGCCCCGGCGACCGCGCAGGGTGCGGCTCACGGCGTCGCGATGCAGATAAGCGCTGCGGATGCCCTGGCGACCGTTGTAGCCCTCGGCGAGCATCTGCAGCAGCGCCTGATAATGTTGGTCGTCGAGCCCGGCGTAGGGCGAGGCACGGCGCAGCATTTGCAGCAGAGCCTGTTCCTGCCATTGCTGGCAACTGACCTCGGCGATGATTTGTTGCGCCAGCACGTCCAGCGGTGCCACAGGGATCAACAAGGTGTCGAGTTCGCCCCGGCGCACGCAGTCCAGCAGTGCCGCGCATTCGATAAGGTCGTCGCGGGTCGTGGCGAACAAGCGGCCCTTGGGCGTTCCGCCGACCTGGTGGCCGGAGCGGCCGACCCGTTGCAGGAAACCGGCGATAGAACGCGGCGAGGATATCTGGCAAACCAGGTCGACGTCGCCAATGTCGATCCCCAACTCCAGCGAAGCGGTGGCAATCAGCACTTGCAGATCGCCGCGCTTGAGCCGCTGTTCGGCGTCGAGGCGAAACTCCTTGGCCAGGCTGCCGTGGTGGGCGGCCACGGCGTGCTTGCCGAGGCGTTCGCTCAGGTGCCGACTCAGGCGTTCGGCCAGGCGCCGGGTGTTGACGAAAATCAGTGTGGTCCGGTGTTCCCGGGCGAGAGCGGCGAGGCGATCGTAGACCAGATCCCAGACATCGTTGGACATCACCGCCGACAACGGCACGGGCGGTACTTCGATATCCAGATCCCGCGGGCGGGCGTGGCCGATGTCGACGATCTCACAGGGGCGGTCCTGCCCCACAAGAAACCGCGAGACGGCCTCGATGGGTTTTTGCGTGGCCGACAGGCCGATGCGCAGCAGCGGTTCGGCACACAGGGCTTGCAGGCGCTCCAGGCTCAGGGCCAGGTGACTGCCGCGTTTGCTGGCGGCCATGGCGTGGATTTCGTCGACAATCACCGTGCGCGTGGAACTCAGCATCTGCCGGCCCGAGTCGGACCCGAGCAGCACGTAAAGGGATTCGGGGGTGGTCACCAGGATATGCGGCGCATTCTTGCGCATCGCCGAGCGTTCTTTTTGCGGCGTATCGCCGGTGCGCACGGCGGTGTTGATCTGCAGGGGCGGCAAGCCCATCGCGTGCAGTTGTCCGGTAATCCCGGCCAGCGGGTCTTGCAGGTTGATCTGGATGTCGTTGGACAGCGCCTTGAGCGGCGAGACGTAGACCACCAGGGTTTCGACGGGCAGGCCGTCGGGGCTTTCCAGGCCTCGGTGCACCAGGTCGTCGATCACCGCGAGGAAGGCGGTGAGGGTCTTGCCGGAACCGGTGGGCGCGGCAATCAACGTCGAACGGCGCTGGCGAATCAACGGCCACGCGCGGGCCTGGGCGGCGGTGACCGTCGCGAAGGTGTGACTGAACCAGGCGCTGACGGCGGGGTGGAAGCCGTTCAGGGCACTGTCTGCAGGGATGGGCAGGTTCATGGAGCCAGTTATGCGGGTGGGGGGCGCAAGATGCAAGTACCGCTTGGGATCTCCAGTGGCAGGCACGGGCACCGCAAAAGCAGGATAACTACACTTTACGGATGACGGTTGCGCACTAAACCCGCAAAATGCAACGATTCCGGCAATTGACAACGACATCGCCTGTACGCGGTGTCGATATAGCCATCGTTCCAATCAGACTGGGCCTGCTGACTCTATGCGAATGCGCCTTATGTTACTGGGCGGCGGAAATGCCCTTGGGCAGGCGCTGATTCGCCTCGGTGCAGAGGAAGATATCGGTTTCCTCGCCCCCCGCCCGCCGCAAGACGGCTGGGATGCCGCGAGCCTGACGCAACTGCTCGACGACACCCGACCGGATGCGTTGATCAACCTCGCCTACTACTTCGACTGGTTCCAGGCCGAAGCGGTCAGCGAGCAGCGTCTGGCCGGGCAGGAGCGGGCGATCGAGCGTCTGGCCGAGTTGTGCAAGCATCACAATATCGTGTTGCTCCAGCCTTCGAGCTATCGGGTGTTCGACGGCTCCCGCGCCACTGCCTACAGCGAAAAAGACGAACCGGTGCCCCTGGGCCTGCGCGGTCAGGCCCTGTGGCGGATCGAGCAAAGCGTGCGCGCGACCTGCCCACAGCATGTGTTGCTGCGTTTCGGCTGGCTGCTCGACGACAGCCCCGACGGCGCCCTGGGCCGATTCCTCGCCCGCGCCGAAACTCCCGCAGAGCTGTTGCTGGCCGACGATCGTCGCGGCAACCCGACGCCCGTGGATGACGCCGCCCGGGTGATCATTTCCGTGCTCAAGCAACTCGATTGCGCCGCGCCGCTGTGGGGTACCTATCATTACGCCGGGCACGAGGCGACCACGCCGCTGGCGCTGGGGCAGGCAATCCTGACCGAAGCCCGCAACCTGCATACGCTGGCCATTGAGGCACCCACCGCCCAGGCCCACGCCGCGCGTCCGGATGCCGCCGAAGAGCCGCAGCACGCGGTACTGGCCTGCAAGAAGATTCTGCACACGTTCGGCATCAAGCCACGCGCATGGCGCGCGGCGCTTCCCGGTCTATTGGACAGGTTTTATCGGCATGGCTGACGGTCCCGTTTTAATCACCGGTGGTGCCGGTTTCATTGGTTCGCACTTGACCGACGCGTTGCTCGCCAAGGGCCATGCAGTGCGGATTCTCGACGACCTGTCCACGGGCAAGCGCAGCAATCTGCCGCTGGACAATCCCAGGGTCGAATTGATCGTCGGCGATGTGGCCGATGCCGCCCTGGTTGCCCGGGCGATGACCGGTTGCAGCGCCGTGGCGCATCTGGCGGCGGTGGCCTCGGTGCAGGCTTCGGTGGACGATCCGGTGAAGACCCACCAAAGCAACTTCATCGGCTCGCTGAACGTCTGTGAGGCCATGCGTCAGGCTGGAGTCAAACGCGTGCTGTTTGCCTCCAGTGCAGCGGTATACGGCAACAACGGCGAAGGCCAGTCGATCGACGAAGACACGCCTAAAGCGCCGTTGACGCCCTACGCCGTGGACAAGCTGGCCAGTGAGCAGTATTTCGATTTCTATCGGCGCCAGCATGCTCTGGAGCCGGTGATTTTCCGTTTCTTCAACATCTTCGGCCCGCGCCAGGATCCCTCCTCGCCGTACTCCGGGGTGATCAGTATTTTCAGCGAGCGCGCGCTGAAAGGCTTGCCGATCACCGTGTTCGGTGACGGTGAGCAGACCCGCGACTTTGTCTATGTCGAGGATCTGGTCGACTTGCTGGTGCAAGCCATCGAGAAACCCCAGGTCGAAGTGGGCGCGGTCAACGTCGGCTGGAACCAGGCGACGACTCTCAAGCAGATGCTCCAGGCCCTTGAAGAAGTGGTCGGTGAGCTGCCGCCGGTGAGCTACAGCCCGGCACGCTCCGGTGACATTCGTCATTCCCGGGCCGACAACCGGCGCTTGCTGGAGCGCTTCGCTGCCAGCGAGCAAACCCCCATGAGCGTCGGGCTGGCACGGTTGCTGGGACTGTAGGAGCGAGCACGCTCGCGATGGACTCAAGAACACTGCGGGGAACCAGACTCCCGCGTTATCGTTAACGACCATCGCGAGCATGCTCGCTCCTACAGGGGAATGCGCTCGACTACTGTAGGAGCGAGCACGCTCGCGATGGACTCAAGAACGCCGCGGGGAACCAGACTCCCGCGTTATCGTTATCGACCATCGCGAGCATGCTCGCTCCTACAGGGGAATGCGCTCGACTACTGTAGGAGCGAGCACGCTCGCGATGGACTCAAGAGCACCATGGGGAACCAGACTTCCCGCGTCATCGTTAACGACCATCGCGAGCATGCTCGCTCCTTCAGGTAGCTATGAATGAAAAAGGCGCCTATCGAAGGCGCCTTTTTCACGGCCGGAATTTGCCACTACAAACTGTGCAATTCCAGTGGCGAGGGAGCTTGCTCCAGGTCGAGCCTGTAACGGTCGCCATCAGTATTGAGTCTGCTCGCCACGGCCTCATTCACCACCACGTGAACGTTACTTAGAACTTGTAGCCCAGACCGATCATGTAGACAAACGGATCCACATCCACGTCAACCTTGGCCCGGGTGCCCGGTGCAATGGCGTTGTTTTCCACTGTGGCGGTGGTATCGATGTCGATGTAGCGCACCTGGGCGTTGATCATCACGTTGTCGGTCAACATGTAGTCGGCGCCGACCTGCCAGGCCAGGCCCCAGGAGCTATCCGCCTTGAAGTTGCTGAAGCCGGCGGACTCGGCTCGGCTGCCGACGTGTTCGTCGTAGATGTAGGTGTAGTTGATGCCACCGCCGACGTACGGTTGGAACTTCGACTTTGGATCCAGTGGGTAATACACCAGGCTCAGGGTGGGCGGCAGCTGTTTGATGCTACCGAGTTTGCCGTTGGCTGGGCCCAGCGCGGTGTTCTTGATTTTTACGTCATGTTCGAACGGGGTCGCGGCGAGCAGCTCGATGCCGAGGTGAGGGGTAAGCATGTAGGCAAAGTTCAAGCCCAGCTGCGTGTCGCTGCTCAGGGTTGCCTTGCCACCCAGGTCTGCACCTGCCAGCGGGCCTTGATCGACCTTGACGCTGGAGCTGTCAGCTTCCGGGTCAACGGTGATGGCGCCGGCACGAAGGATGATGTCACCGGCTTCGAAAGCATTGGCGAGCGGGGCTGCGAGCGCGAGGGCAACCAGCGAAGCGCTGAGCAAGGACTTGTTCATGGGGGGCTCCAGAGGACATTAAAATTTTCTATGCCCAATGGTAGCTCGCTATTTAGTAGTTACCTTGATTTAGCTCAACAAAGTGAACGGGGTTTGTATTTTATTGTGGTTTTGATGAAGCCTTCGTCGGAGCGCCAGTCGCACCTGGGCTTAAAGTGGGAGCGGGCTTGCTCGCGAAAACTATTTTCTGAACGACGGCGGACCAATGGGGGCTCACTCCGGCAGCTCATACAGGTAAATCTTGTCCGCCTCCATCTGGTATCCGGCGTCCGCCAACTCGCTTGTAGACGCCTTTACCTGCAACGCACCCTCGATCCAGTACGGCTGATACAGCTCATCGAGTTTCACGCCCACTTCACTTCTGACATGCACGATCTGGTTCGACGGCGGTGGCGGTACGTGAATGCAGGCGCCGAAATACGGCACCAGCAGAAACTCCGTGGTGCGACCTTCCTCACTCACTTCCAGCGGCACGATGTAGCCCGGCAGGCGGATGTCCTGGCCGTCGAGGGCCTTGACCACTGGCGCGTTGGGCATGTCCTGCCTGGCTGCCGGCGCTGACTCGGCCGACAGCGCGCTGCTCATCTGCGAGAGGTCGTGCAGGGGCGTCATGTTCGGCACTTCCTTGGGCGCGTCCGGCGGAATCATTTCCGACCAGGTCAGGTCTTTTGGCTGCGCCGCCCACAGGGGCAGGGCAACCAGCATCAACAGCGCAAGTACAGCGCGGGGCATTTTCAACATCCTCATAAACGGATCGACAAACCATCGGCCAGGGATTGGCGGTAGGCCCGCCAGGCCGGCACGCTGCCCATCAGCAGCGCGGCGATCAGGATGCCAGCAAGCAGTGTCCATTCATATTGGCTGGGCCAGGCCAGCGGCAGATACAGACCGTAGTTGGCCTGCACATAACCCTGGGCCGCCGCGATGCACAGGTACAGCAGGGCCACGCCAGCAATCACGCCCGACAGCGCCAGGGCAAAGGCTTCCATCACCAGCAACGTCGCGATGTGCCAGGGGCGAGCGCCTACCGAACGCAGGATCGCCATCTCCCGGCGACGCTCGTTGAGGCTGGTGAGAATCGCCGTGAGCATACCGATCAACCCGGTCAGCACCACAAACAGCGAGACCACGAACAAGGCTTTTTCTGCCGTGCCCATCAAGCTCCACAGCTCCTGCAACGCCACGCCCGGCAGGATCGCCAGCATCGGTTCGCCACGGAATTCGTTGATTTCGCGCTGCAGGGCAAACGTCGAAATCTTGTTGTTGAGGCCGAGCATGAACGCGGTAATCGCTTGCGGCGTCAGGTCCATGTTGCGCGCCTGATCAGCGCTGATGCGCCCATCGCCCCGTGCCGGAACGCCGTTGTGCCAGTCGATGTGAATCGCTTCCATGCCGCCGAGGCTGATGTGCAGCGTGCGATCCACCGGGGTGCCGGTGCGCTTGAGGATGCCGACCACGTTGAACGGCTTGTCATCATGTTTGACCAGGCTGATCGCCGCCACACCATGGGCCAGCACCAGTTTGTCGCCGAGCTTGTAGTGCAGTGCCTCGGCGACTTCAGCGCCGAGCACCACTTCGAACGGGTCGCTGGCGAAGGCGCGGCCATCCGCCAGTTCCAGATGTTGCTGGCGCCCGTACTGGTAGTGCTCGAAGTACGCCTCGGTGGTGCCCATGACCCGATAGCCGCGATGGGAATCGCCGAGGGACATCGGGATCGCCCACTTCACCTTCGGGTTATTGGCGAAGTGCTCGAAGCTGTCCCAGCGGATGTTGTTAGTGGCGTTGCCGATGCGGAACACCGAGTACAGCAGCAGGTTGACCGAGCCGGAGCGGGCGCCGACGATCAGGTCGGTGCCGCTGATGGTGCTGGCGAAACTGGCCTTGGCTTCTGTGCGTACACGCTCGACGGCCAGCAGCAGGCACACCGACAGGGCGATGGCGAACGCGGTGAGGATCGCGGTGAAACGGCGGTTAGCCAGGCTGGCCATGGCTAGACGGAACAGATACATCTCAAACCTCTGCGGGCGTGGCGGCGCGATTGAGATCGGCCAGCGACAGGTTGTGATCGAACAGCGGCGCCAGGCTCTGGTCATGGCTGACGAACAGCAGGCTCGAGCCGGCTTCGCGGCATTCGGCGAACAGCAGGCGAATGAAGTTCTCCCGGGCGTCGTAATCGAGGGCCGAAGTCGGCTCGTCGGCGATCACCAGTTCCGGCTGACCGATCAATGCCCGCGCGGCCGCGACTCGTTGTTGCTGGCCGATGGACAGCGAATCGGCGCGGCGGCCGAGGATGTTGTCATCCTGCAAACCCAGGTGCGCGAGCAGGGTGGCTGCGGCCTTGTCGACGCTGCCGTGACGCTGCCTGGCCCGTGCGGCACGTAGTTTCGAGAAGTGGCAGGGCAGTTCGACGTTCTCGCGCACTGACAGAAACGGCAGCAGGTTGAACTGCTGGAAAATGTAGCCTGTGTGATCGACGCGAAAGTGATCGCGGGCACCAGCGGACATTTCGCTCAGTTCGTGGCCGAGCAGGCGAATACTGCCGCGATCCGGCTTTTGCACGCCGCCGAGCAGGCCCAGCAGGGTGGTCTTGCCGCTGCCGCTGGGACCTTTGAGAAACAGGGTTTCCCCTCGCTCCAGACGAAACGCCGGGATATCCAGCAAGAGCGGGTGACCGGGCCAACTGAAGCCCAGGTCGGACAGTTCGATGAGTGCTTGGGTCATTTAGCCGATTTCATGAATGTTGATGACCTGTGTTGGACCTGTTGGACAGGGGACTTTTGGGCGGATCAGAATTTTAGGCTGGCAGCCTTGGCCGTCACTTCAACGCCTTGCTGGCCGCTCGGGCCGATCAGTTGTACCTGAATCTTCTGGGTCGCCGGGAAGGTGTTGAAAACATTTACCAGGTCCAGGGTTTTCAGCTCGCCAGGAGCGGCGCAGGTGAACTGGTAAAGCGCGTGGATTTCGCTGTGACCCTCATGGTGCTCGTGGGCCACTTCGGCCTTGGCGTCTTCATCGTGATCATCGTCGGCATGCGGTTTGTCGCCAAACAACGGGCTTTCCAGTCCCTGGTTTTGCACCACGCAACCTGCGGCCTTTGGCAGGCTGAAAAGAGCCAGGGGTTTTTCAAGGCGGGCGCGGGCGGAGGCGACTTTAGCCTTGTCGTCATCGCTGGCGGCAGCATGTTCGAACCCCACCAGATTCATCGCCGGGCTTTCCAGTTCCAGTTCCAGAGTCTGCCCGCTCAACGCCGCATTCAGGCGAGCGACGCCGTGTTCATGGGCGCCAAGGCTGCCGTGCTCATGATCATGTTCGTCGGCGGCCTGGGCGACAGCCAGTGGCAACAAGGCAAACGGCAGAGCGAGAAGCAGATGACGCATGGCGATTCTCCGAAAGGTAAAGTGAAGATAATGTTATGTAATCTTATTACATTAGTGCGGAGAGTTTGACCGTCTGCTTGGCGTTGCACAAGTCCCGTGGGAGCATGCACGCAAGAAATGTGCGGGAGCAGAGCTATGTTGCGAATTCGCGGAAACATCGGCGACTGGCCGGTGGATTTGACGCTGGAGATGGATGACAGCGACTGGGCACGCTTGGGCGCGCAGCTGCAGGTGGAGAAAACCGCAGCCAGCGCGCCAACGGCAAAACCGCTGAATCAGGATGATGCGCTGTGGCAGATCGCCAGGGATTTGTTGCGCAAGGCCGGGCAACTCAGCGGGCCGGACTTGCTCGACCAGCTGGAAGGGTTGACCGGCAGTGCGGGGGCGGGCAAGCGCCTGTTGGTGCGGTTGCGCCATAGTCCCGACGTGAAGGTCGAGAGCGGCGGGGATACGCCGCTCTACCGCTGGCTCGAATAAACCGCAAAAGCTCGCGGCCTGCGCCAGCTCCTGCAGTGTCCGTGTGGGGCTGGCGCAGGCTGCGATCTGTTGATCTTAATAAAGCGCGGCAAACAACTTGCGACGGTAGGTGCCGACCAGCGGGTGGTCGTTGCCCAGCAGCTCGAACACCTGCAGCAAGGTCTTGTGCGGCAAACCTTCGCTGTAGCTGCGGTTGCGCATGAACAACTTGAGCAATGCATCCAGGGCGGCTTCGTACTGTTGACGGGCCAGTTGCTGGATCGCCAGTTGATACACCGCTTCGTCGTCCAGTGGGTCTTTCGCCAGGCGGGCTTTGAGGTCGGCGGCGTCCGGCAAGTCCCTGGCCAGGCCAAGAAACTTGATCTGTGCTTTGGCACCGGCCAGGGCGGCCTTGTGCTCGTCGCTCTTGACCGCATCGAGTACGGTTTGCGCTTCAGTCAGTTCACCGCGCTCGGTCAGGCAGCGGGCGTAGAGGATCAGCGCCTTGGCGTTAGTGTTGTCCTCGCCCAGCAGCACTTTGAGCTGGGCTTCGGCATCGGCGAAGCGGCTGTCGTCGAACAGCGCCTGGGCCTGTTCGAACGGGTCGGCGGCGGCCGGTGGCGGCATTTGCACGTGGGGTTCGAGCAGGGCGCGAACGGCTGACTCCGGTTGCGCACCGGCGAAACCGTCGACAGGCTGGCCATCCTTGAACAGCACCACGGTCGGCAGGCTGCGGATGCCGAAGCGAGCGACGATGTCCTGTTCGAGGTCGCAGTTGACCTTGGCCAGCAGCAGTTCGCCCTGATAGCTCTCGGCGATGGCCTGCAGCATCGGCATCAGCTGTTTGCAAGGCGCACACCATTCGGCCCAGAAATCCACCAGCACCGGCTTGTGAAAGGAGTTCTCGATTACTGACTGGTCGAAATCGGCAGTCGTGGCGTCGAAGATGTACGGCGTTGGCTGACTCATGGGGGATCTCGTAAAAGCGTGAATGGGGCAACTATACGGCTTGACGGGGGGCGGCCGGAAGACAGGACACCGATCGTTCCCACGCGTGGGAACGATCAATCAATCAAGGCCGGGAGGCGTGGTACAGGCTTACATGCCGAAATTCGTGTGGCTCGGCCAGATCCGGCAGGGTCATGGCTTCCAGCATCTCGATGCGCCGGTACAGCGGATGACGAAAATCGCGCACCCGTGAATCGGCTACCAACGCTTCCCGGCCGCGACTGAGAAATTCATCCAGCAACGGCAAGTTCGCCCGGTCGTAGAGCACATCGGCTACCAGGATCAAATCAAAGCGATCGGCCTCGGCAAAAAAGTCCGTCGAATAGCTGAGCTCGACATCATTGAGTTCAGCATTCGCCCGACAGGCGGCAATCGCCAATGGGTCAAGGTCACAAGCCACCACTTCCAGCGCCCCGGCCTTCACTGCGGCAATCCCGGCCACGCCGGAGCCCGCGCCGAAATCCAGCACGCGCTTGCCCTTGACCCACTCAGGGAAGTCGGCGAGATGACGTGCCACCGCCAGGCCACTGGCCCAGCAAAAACACCAATAAGGCGGTTCATGCAGGATCCGCCGGGTTTCTTCCGGGCTGAAGGCCCGGTCCATGTTGTCGCCATCAATCAACCACAACTTCAGATCGGTCCCCGGTAATTGACAGGCGACCAGCTGCGCATCACCCAGCAATTCGCCCAAAGCCTGTTGCAGGTCGTGCGGTGCACTCATGGCGCTTTGACGAATTGCAATTGGCCCAGCGCCTGGGTGGTCGGCTGGCTAATCAGCTGTGACGGCAGGTGCAGGATCAACTGGCCGGACTGACTGGCGCGGCCACGCAGCTCTACACGGGCGCCGACCGGGAACGATTCGGGGTTGAAGCGCAGGTGAAACGGTAGCGCCTGGTTGTTGCCGATCAGGTTGGAACTGGCGAGCAATTGCTGCGGCCGATCTTTTTCGTCGATCACCAGCAGCGCCAGCTCCACTTCAGCCCCTGCCGGCACACCTTGCAGCGTACCGCTCAATTCGCGCTGATACGCCGGCAGTGGACCGAGATTCGCCGATTCCCGGGCTTTCTTCTGCGCCTGTTCTGGTGCAGGGCCTGGCGTTGGCGGCTGGGGCTTGGGGGCATCGCTGCTGCAAGCGACCAGCAGGCTGAAAAAACTGAGCAAAACGAGTGGTCTCAGGGACATTTGCGGCTCCGGCAAGACGTAATCCATATATAACCAATCTGTATACCGCAAACCCTATGGCTTGTCTTGCCACGGGGATGCGCTACCATGGCCCTCCCTTTTTTTGTTGCCTGCCACCATGCACTGTCCCTTCTGCGGTGCCAACGACACCAAGGTCATCGACTCACGTCTGGTCGCCGAGGGCGAACAGGTGCGCCGCCGGCGTGAATGCCTGGCCTGCGGCGAGCGTTTCACGACGTTCGAGACGGCTGAACTGGTGTTGCCGCGCCTGATCAAAACCGACGGCAGTCGCCAGCCGTTCGACGAAGAAAAGCTCCGCGCCGGCATGCAGCGCGCGCTGGAAAAGCGCCCGGTGAGTGTCGAGCGCCTCGAATCGTCGCTGGTGCACATCAAACACAAACTGCGCGCCACCGGCGAACGCGAGGTCAAATCCCTCGTGGTCGGCGAACTGGTGATGGCCGAGCTGCAAAAGCTCGACGAAGTCGCCTATATCCGTTTCGCTTCGGTGTATCGCCGCTTCCAGGACCTCAACGAGTTCCGCGAAGAGATCGATCGCCTGGCCCGTGAGCCGGTGAAAGAATGACCTCGCCCGCAGAGCTTGCCATCCTCGACGCTCATTTCATGGCCCGTGCCCTGGAACTGGCGCGCAAAGGTCATTACACAACCCACCCCAACCCTCGGGTTGGCTGCGTGATCGTGCGTGACGGGCAGATCGTCGGCGAAGGCTGGCATGAGCGCGCCGGTGAGCCCCATGCCGAAGTCCACGCCTTGCGTGCCGCCGGTGCACAGGCCCGGGGCGCCACGGCATACGTGACCCTCGAGCCCTGCAGCCACCATGGCCGCACGCCGCCCTGCGCCGATGCGCTGGTCAATGCCGGTGTCGCGCGGGTAGTGGCGGCAATGCAGGATCCGAACCCGGAAGTGGCCGGTCGCGGCCTGCAACGTCTGGCCCAGGCGGGCATCGCCACCGATAGCGGCGTGCTGGAAAGCGAGGCGCGCAAACTCAATCAAGGCTTCCTCAAGCGCATGGAACACGGCTTGCCGTTCGTGCGGGTCAAGTTGGCCATGAGCCTGGACGGTCGTACGGCGATGGAGAGCGGCGAGAGCCAATGGATCACCGGTCCGGCGGCGCGTTCTGCGGTACAACGTCTGCGCGCCCAGGCCAGTGTGGTGCTGACCGGCGCCGACACGGTGCTGGCGGACAACGCCCGTTTGACCGTGCGTGCCGATGAACTGGGTCTGGATGCCGCGCAAACTGCCCTGGCCATGAGCCGGCCGCCGCTGCGCGTATTGGTCGACGGTCGTTTGCGGGTGCCGCTGGATGCGCCGTTTTTCAAGGCCGGCCCGGCGCTGGTCGCCACTTGCGTGGCGGTTGAAGAGCAATACGCCAACGGCCCGGAATGCCTGATCGTGCCTGGCTACGATGGTCAGGTCGACCTGCGTCAGCTGCTGGTCGAACTTGCCGCTCGCGGAGTCAATGAAGTGTTGGTCGAGGCCGGCCCGCGTCTGGCCGGAGCTTTTGCTCAGCTCCGATTGGTGGACGAGTTCCAGATTTTCATTGCCGGCAAGTTTTTGGGCTCTTCGGCGCGGCCGCTGCTGGACTGGCCGCTCGTGCAAATGAAGGATGCGCCCGAGCTCAAAATTACCGAAATTCGCGCGGTTGGCGATGACTGGCGGGTCACTGCCATTCCTTCGCCAGCAGCGAGCGTATAATTCCCGGCCATCGCTATAGCGCTGGCCTTGTTCTCGAGGAGAACCCCATGTTCACCGGCATCATCGAATCCATCGGCAGTATTCGTGCATTGACCCCTAAAGGTGGAGATGTGCGGGTCCACGTAGCCACCGGCAAGCTCGACCTGAGCGACGTCAAGCTGGGCGACAGCATCGCGGTCAACGGCGTGTGCCTGACAGCGGTTGAACTGCCGGGCAACGGCTTCGCTGCCGACGTCAGTCGCGAAACCCTCGACTGCACCGCCATGAATGACCTGAAAAGCGGCAGCCCGGTCAACCTGGAAAAAGCCCTGACCCCGACCACTCGCCTCGGCGGGCACCTGGTCAGCGGCCATGTCGACGGCGTGGGCGAAGTGGTTGCCCGTACCGAAAACGCGCGTGCCGTGGAGTTTCGCATCCGTGCGCCAAAAGATCTGGCCAAGTACATTGCCCATAAAGGCTCGATCACCGTCGACGGCACCAGCCTGACCGTGAACGCGGTCGATGGCGCCGAGTTCATGCTGACTATCATTCCGCACACCCTGAGCGAAACCATCATGGCGTCGTACCAGCCAGGCCGCCGGGTGAATCTGGAAGTGGACTTGCTGGCCCGTTACCTGGAGCGCCTGTTGCTCGGCGACAAGGCCGCAGAGCCAGCATCGGGCAGCAACATTACTGAAAGCTTTCTGGCCCAAAACGGCTACCTCAAATCCTGAAGCTCTAATTTCGAAAGAAGGGGGGTGCCTTGTGGCGCTCAATAGCATCGAAGAACTGGTTGAAGACATCCGCCAAGGCAAGATGGTCATCCTCATGGATGACGAAGACCGCGAGAACGAAGGCGACCTGATCATGGCCGCCGAGTGCTGCCAGTCCGAGCACATCAACTTCATGGCCAAGCACGCCCGTGGCCTGATCTGCATGCCGATGACCCGCGAGCGCTGCGAAACGCTCAAGCTGCCATTGATGGCACCGCGCAACGGTTCCGGTTTCGGCACCAAGTTCACCGTTTCCATTGAAGCGGCCACCGGCGTGACCACCGGCATCTCCGCCGCCGACCGTGCGCGCACTGTCCAGGCTGCCGCTGCCCGTGATGCCCGGGCTGAAGACATCGTCAGCCCCGGCCACATCTTCCCGCTGATGGCCCAGGCCGGCGGCACCCTGGCTCGTGCTGGCCACACCGAGGCCGCCTGTGATCTTGCGCGCATGGCCGGTTTCGAGCCCAGTGGCGTGATCTGCGAAGTGATGAACGACGACGGCACCATGTCCCGTCGCGCCGAACTGGAAGCCTTCGCTGCAGAACACGACATCAAGATCGGCACAATCGCCGACCTGATTCACTACCGGATGATCCACGAACGTACCGTTCAGCGGATTGCCGAGCAGCCGCTGGACAGCGAACTGGGCCAATTCAACCTGGTGACCTATCGTGATTCCGTGGAGGGCGATGTGCACATGGCCCTGACCCTGGGCACTGTCTGCGCTGAAGAACCGACCCTGGTCCGTGTGCACAACATGGACCCGCTGCGCGACCTGTTGATGGTCAAGCAACCGGGCCGCTGGAGCCTGCGCGCCGCCATGTCCGCGGTTGCCGAGGCCGGTAGCGGTGTGGTGCTGCTGCTCGGTCACCCACTCGATGGCGACGTGTTGCTGGCGCATATCCGCGAAACCGCCGATCACACAGCGGTGAAAAAACCGACCACCTACAGCACTGTGGGTGCCGGTTCGCAGATCCTGCGTGACCTCGGCGTACGCAAAATGCGCCTGATGTCGGCACCAATGAAATTTAATGCGATATCCGGTTTCGATCTGGAAGTTGTAGAATACGTGCCCTCCGAATAATGACCGGTTGTTCCCGGCCTTGAATTCGCGGTTCAAATATCACCGAGGGACGCGTACGAGACGCGTCCCGGCTCTTTAAGAGATCTATCGAATGACCCTGAAGACCATCGAAGGTACCTTCATCGCCCCTAAAGGCCGCTACGCTCTGGTAGTGGGCCGTTTCAACAGTTTCGTCGTTGAAAGCCTGGTCAGCGGTGCAGTTGATGCCCTGGTTCGCCACGGCGTGAGCGAAAGCGACATCACCATCATCCGCGCACCTGGCGCCTTCGAAATCCCGCTGGTTGCGCAGAAAGTCGCTCAGAAAGGCGAGTTCGCAGCAATCATCGCCCTGGGCGCGGTCATTCGTGGCGGTACTCCGCACTTCGAATACGTGGCTGGCGAGTGCACCAAGGGCCTGGCCCAGGTCTCCATGGAGTTCGGCGTTCCGGTCGCTTTCGGCGTCCTGACCGTTGATTCCATCGAGCAAGCCATCGAACGTTCCGGCACCAAGGCCGGTAACAAAGGCGCCGAAGCTGCCCTGTCCGCCCTGGAAATGGTCAGCCTGCTGGCGCAGTTGGAGGCCAAGTGATTAGCGACGAAAGCGATCGTTTCAACCCGCGCGATCCAAAGCCTGCGGACGCCGGCAAGCCATCGAAAAGCGTCAAGCGTCGCGAAGCCCGTCAGCTCGCGACTCAGGCGCTGTACCAATGGCACATGGCCAAGCAGTCGCTGAACGAGATCGAAGCGCAATTCCGGGTCGATAACGATTTCACCGATGTCGATGGTGCCTACTTCCGCGAAATCCTCCACGGGGTTCCGCAGTTCAAGACCGAAATCGACACTGCACTCACGCCTTGCCTGGACTTGACCATCGAAGAGCTGGACCCGGTTGAACTGGCGGTTCTGCGCCTGTCCACCTGGGAACTGCTCAAGCGCGTCGACGTGCCGTACCGCGTTGTGATCAACGAAGGTATCGAACTGGCCAAGGTCTTCGGTTCCACCGACGGCCACAAGTTCGTCAACGGTGTGCTCGACAAGCTGGCCCCGCGTCTGCGTGAAGCTGAAGTGAAGGCGTTCAAGCGCTAACCTGCGCTTGAATCCAGTGTCCTGATGGGCGAGTTTGAGCTGATCCGCAATTTCTTCGCCGCCGCGCCTTGTGCGCAGGGCGGCGAAGGCGTTGCCCTCGGGATCGGCGATGACTGCGCCTTGCTGGCTGTTCCTCCCGGGGAGCAGTTGGCGATTTCCACCGACACCCTCGTGGCCGGTGTGCATTTCGCCGACCCCTGCGATCCGTTTCTGCTCGGTCAGCGCTCGCTGGCCGTGGCCGTCAGCGACCTGGCCGCCATGGGCGCCACCCCCGTTGCCTTTACCCTTGCCCTGACCTTGCCGACGGTGACTGCCGATTGGCTGCAAGCCTATGCCCGTGGTTTGAACCTCATGGCGCAAAGCTGCGGCGTGGCACTGGTGGGCGGCGATACCACCCGCGGGCCGTTGAGCCTGACCATGACGGTGTTCGGCCGTGTGCCGGCTGGATTGGCCCTGACCCGCAGCGGCGCGCAACCGGGCGACCTGTTGTGTGTCGGCGGTGAGCTGGGCAATGCCGCTGGCGCCTTGCCGCTGGTGCTCGGCCAGCGCAGCGCTGAAGCGGCCACTGCCGATCCTCTGCTGGCGCATTACTGGTCGCCGCAACCGCAGCTTCGCCTGGGGCAAGCCCTGCGTGGCAAGGCCACTTCAGCGCTGGACATCTCCGATGGCCTGCTCGCTGACTGTGGACATATCGCGCTGGCATCGAAGGTTGGCATTGAGGTCGAGCGCGATCGTTTGCCGTTGTCCAGGGCGCTGGTTGCATTCCTTGGCCAAGCGGCTGCCCAAGACGCTGCGCTCAGCGGTGGTGACGATTACGTGCTGGCTTTTACCTTGCCGTCCGTCGAGTTGCCGCTGTTGCTGGCGGATGGCTGGCCGATCCATGTGATCGGGCGAGTGGTGGACGGGCAGGGCGTAACGCTGCTGGATGCCGATGGACAAGACATCACCCCGCAAACCCGGGGTTATCAACATTTTCGGGAGTCACCGTGACAGATCACCCCAAGCAGGTCCCGGCGGAATTCGTACCGCCGTCGGTCTGGCGTAACCCGTGGCATTTTCTGGCGTTCGGCTTCGGCTCGGGCACCTTGCCAAAGGCTCCGGGAACCTGGGGTTCGTTAGTTGCGCTACCCTTTATCCCGTTATGGCAGATGATGCCCGACTGGGCTTACTGGCTGATGCTCGGCATCACCATGCTGTTCGGCTTCTGGCTGTGCGGCAAAGTGGCCGACGATTTGCGCGTGCACGACCACGAAGGCATCGTCTGGGACGAGATGGTCGGGATGTGGATCACCCTGTGGCTGGTGCCGGAAGGTTGGCAATGGCTGCTAGCGGGTTTCCTGATGTTCCGCTTCTTCGATATTCTCAAGCCGTGGCCGATCCGCTGGATCGACCGGCATGTGCATGGTGGCGTCGGGATCATGCTCGATGACGTCCTGGCCGGGGTGTTTGCCTGGTTGGCGATGCAGGGGCTGGTGTGGTTTTTCAACTGACCAGACGGATGGCCAGGGGTTAATCAGGAGAACTGTCAGTCGGGAGAACTAAGGATGGCTCTGCGCGGGATATTGGTACTGCTGTTTGCGGTGTTTTGCTCTTTCGCCCGGGCGGGAGACGTCGACACTCCGCCATCGGTGATTCAACTGGCGAGCGAAGAGTGGGAAGACTACACCGCCGCTGATGGTCATGGATTGGCTTGGGACGTGCTGCGACACGTCTTCGAACCGGCAGGCGTGAAGGTGAATATCCGCACCGAGCCCTACTTGCGCTCCGTGGGCCTGGCCGAGCGCGGCGAGGTCGACGCCTGTGTCGGTTCCTACCGTGACGAGTCCAGCGAAGTGCTGTATCCGCGCTGGAATTTCGATACCGATCATATCTACGCCCTGGGGCTCGCCAGCACTCCGGTGCCGACCTTACAAACCCTGGGCAACTACCGGCTGGCCTGGGTCCGCGGCTACGGCTACCAGCATTACCTTCCCAACGTGCGTCGCTATGACGAAGTGATGCGGCGAACCGGCATCGTGTCGATGCTGACCCGCAATCGCGCCGACTTCTACATTGATGCACTGACAGAAGTCGATTACGTCATGAGTCGCGCCAAGGATCCATCGCAGTTACGCCGCAGCCATATTGCGGAATTGCCGCTGTATCTGTGTTTCGCCAAGACCCCCAAGGCTCGCGCCCTGATGGCATTGTTCGACCAGCGCATGGAGCAACTGGTGAAAAACGGCGAGCTCAAGCCCGTCTTCGAGCGCTGGAAACAGCCTTATCCGTTTGATTCAAACTGACCATAGTCTGGTGGCGGACGATAATCCTGTGGGAGCGAGCCTGCTCGCGATAGCGGTGTATCAGTCAATTCATGTGTCGACTACCATTGCGCCATCGCGAGCAGGCTCGCTCCCACAGGGTTTTAGGGGGGTGAATATCAAACATTTAGATCGTTATGGCCGATAATTCAGCCTAAGCGTCGGCTGGAACCTGCTGTTACAATGCCGGCTTTGCGAACTACAGACTTTAGATCAGGAGCACAACGGTGCCTGTCGTTTTTGTCGCCGCTTCCAAGCTGCCAACGCCTTTTGCGCAATTCACCATGCATGGCTTTCTCGATGAAGCCTCCGGCCGCGAGCACGTCGTGCTGAGCCTGGGTGAGTTCGCCGACGGTGCCCCGGTACTCGGCCGGCTGCACTCCGAATGTCTGACCGGCGACGCCTTGTTCAGCCAGCGTTGCGACTGCGGCTCGCAACTTGAAGCCGCGTTGCAGGCCATCGCCCGCGAAGGTCGTGGCGTGTTGCTTTACTTGCGTCAGGAAGGCCGTGGCATCGGTCTGCTGAACAAAATCCGCGCGTATGAATTGCAGGACGGCGGCGCCGATACCGTTGAAGCCAACGAGCGCCTGGGCTTCGCGGCCGATCAGCGCGACTACGCCATGTGCCTGCCGATGCTGGAGCACCTGGGCGTCAAATCCCTGCGCCTGATGACCAACAACCCGCGCAAGGTCAAAGCCTTGACCGACATGGGCATCGTGGTTGCCGAGCGTGTGCCGCTGCATACCGGTCACAACCCGCACAACAAGCTGTATCTGGCGACCAAGGCGAGCAAACTCGACCACATGATGGGCAATGAACATCAGGGTGAGGTAGACCGGGCGTGACCCGCGGTCAGGTCCGGCGGCGACTGTCCGTCAACTGGTGGCAATACCTGGCGCTGGCGTTGTTGCCGCTGTTGGTGATCAACGCGGTGTTTGGTCAGGGTGAGGCGATTCTGCCGGTGCTGGCGATGCCGTTGTTCATCGCCGGCGTAGCCTCGATGTTTGTCAGCCTGAAGTTCTTCGGCGGCTACAAGCACGCGCTGATCGCTACCCAGAAAGCCCTGGACACTCCTGAAGAGCCCGCTGCCTGGATCAGTCTCGCCGCCAAACGTCGTACGGCCTTCCTGGCCGCCGGGCTGCCCGCCTGGATTGGTGCCCTGGCGGTTTTCGTAGGCCTCGAAGCTGTGCCGCTGATGCTGCTGGCACTGTCGACCGCGGTGTTGTTCTACCTTTACCGTATTCCGCGTCAACTCGGTTGATGCGCGCTGTCTGGCTGGCGGTTTTGCTGCTGGCGGCCAGCGGCCCGGCAGTGGCGGTCGAACGGGTTGTCAGCCTCGCGCCATCGCTCTCGGAGATCGTCGTTGAACTGGGTTCCGCCGACCTCCTGGTCGGTGTGCTGGACGCCGGTGAACGACCTGCCGAACTCAAGAACCTGCCCTCCGTTGGCCGCTACGGCCAGTTGGACATGGAGCGCCTGGTCAGTCTGAAACCCGATCTGTTGCTGTTATGGCCCGTTAGCGTCGGCCCGGCCCAGCGTGACCAGCTCAAACGCTTGAACATCCCGACCTACGTTGCCGAGCCCCATAATCTGCAACAACTCACCGCGCAGATCGAGGCCATCGCTGCCCAGCTCGGTCGGGCTGAGCGTGGAACTTCGTTGGCCGGCGATTTGCGCCGGCGCCTGGATGAATTGCGTCAGCGCTATCGACGGGACACGCCGTTGCGGGTGTTCTATCAGGTCTGGGACCGCCCGTTGTACACCGTTGGCGGCGGACAGATCATCAGCGATGCGCTCGAGGTTTGCGGCGCGCGGAACGTGTTCGGGGACCAGACATTGCCGGCACCGCAGGTCAGCGTGGAAGCCGTGTTACAGCGTAATCCCGAGGTGATCCTGGCCAGCGATCAGGTCCAGCTCGATGCGTGGCAGGCCTGGCCGCAGGTGGCGGCGGTAGCGCAGGGGCAGTTGCGACTGGTGACCGATAAAGGGCTGGAGCGGCCGAGTGGGCAGATGATTGAAGCGACAGCAAAACTCTGCCACTTGATCGCGCCCGAGCGCTGAGACCGAGGCGTCTGCAATCGCGGGCAAGCCCGTTCCCACAGGATCGCGCTAAACCTGTGGGAGCGGGCTTGCCCGCGAAGAGGTCTATGCAGGCGATACAAATTTCAGATCAGATCTCCGGTGTCCAGCTCACCCCGAACATCCACGCCCGACCTTCCTCACGATACCCATACTGATTGCCGTCATGGCTGTACATCGCCCGGCTGTAACCCTTGTCCAGCAGGTTGTCGACCTTGAGCTCCAGCTGGATTTCACGATTGAGCTCCCATCTGCTTCGTAGCCCCAACAACGCATACCCAGCCAACGACTGCTGGTTGTTCACGTCGTCATAGCTGCTGCTGACCGCCTGCCAACTGGCGCCGAGACCGAGGCGATCGAACTGCCGATCCAGATCCAGGCTCAGGGTGCGCCGGGCGCGTCGGGCCAGGGTGTGGCCGGTGTCGCGGTCGCGCGGATCGATGATCGCCACGCCGAGGTTGCTCTGCCAGCCGAACAGTTCCTGCTTCAACGCCGCTTCGAAGCCGTTGATCCGCGCCGAAGCGACGTTCTCCGGGCGCGAATTGCTGCCGAAGATGATCGCGTCTTGCAGGTCTGTGCGGTATAGCGAGGCCTCCAGGCGACTGTTTTCGCTCAACTGGCTGCGCCACTGTAACTCGTAGCTTTTCGAGGTTTCAGGCTTCAGGTCGGGGTTGCTGAAGTCGGGGTAGTACAGGTCATTGAAGGTCGGCGCGCGGAAGCCTTCGCTGTAGGTCAGCAGTACTTCGTTATCCGGGTTCAGCGGCAGGGTAAAGGTGCCGCTCCAGGTATTTTGGCTGCCAAATTGCTGGTTATCATCGTGACGCAGGCCAAGTTCAGTGGAGAAACGGTCGGCCTGATAGCGATGCTGGATAAACGCCGCGCGGTTCCAGCGGCTGTCTTCATCGTACGCCGTACTGCTGTTGACCCGGTCCTCATACCAGTCGCCACCAACCATCAGGCTGTTGCGCTCGGTGAGCGTCAGGTCGTTCTGCCAGTTCAGCGAGTCGCGGTAAGTATTGAATACGGTGCGTTCGTCACTGAGCTTGTCGCGGGTCTTTTCGCGGTTTTCGCTGTGACCGAGTTCGACACGGGTTTTCCAGCGTTCATGGATCCGCGCATCGGCGTAGCTGCTGACGCTACTCACATCGAAATCGCTGTAGGGCTGCTGTTGGACCGACTCGAAAGTGGTCATGTCGAAGCGCCCGAACGGGTTGTCGAATTCGCTCTTGCCGCTGTTATTCAGCACATTGGCGCCGACTTCGATGTCATCACTGAGCGCATGACTCAGGCTCAGGCTCAGCGATTTGTTGCGGTACTCGTCGTGGTCGCCATCGCTGGGGTAAGACTCGTGGGTGCGATTGATCCCGGCGGTTTCATCGAGGCTGGCACCGAGATTGAAACGGGTTTTTTCATCGCCGCCGGACAACCCGAGGCTGCGCTCCCAGGTCTGGTTGCTGCCAACGCCCATGTGCAACCGTGGCTGCAGGCCTTGCTCGCCACCGCGTCGGGTGAAGATCTGCACCACCCCGCCAATCGCATCGCTGCCGTAGATCACCGAACGGGAGCCACGCAGCACTTCCACGCGCTCGACCTGTTCGATGTTGAGGTGTTGCAGGTTGCTGTCGCCAGAGGTCGAGCTGCCGATGCGCTGACCGTCCACCAGCACCAGGCTCTGGGCCGATTGCGTGCCGCGGATGTAAACCCCCGGCAGACTGCCGCGCCCTCCGGTTTGCGAGACTTGCACGCCCGGTACGCGACGCAACAGGTCGGTGACGCTGTCGGGTTGCAGGCGATCGATGTCTTCGCGGGTGAACACGGTATTGGCAGCGCTGCTGTCGTTGCGCGCTTCGACCTGGCGGTTGGCGCTGATCAACACGTCGGGCAGTTTCAGGGCCTGATCGCGTTCGAAGGAGTCGGCCAGCAGTGGGCCGGCTGGCAGCAAGGTCAGCGTCAGGGCGAGAGGGGAGAGTTTCATGGCAGTCCGTTGGTACTTGGAGCGAACACATTCTTGAAGGGTTGTACAAAACCAATGTGGGAGCGGGCTTGCTCGCGATGACGGTGTGTCAGTCAATGAAGAGGTGACTGTCAATCCGCTATCGCGGGCAAGCCCGCTCCCACAGGGTTTCGCAAATGTCTGATGTTTAAATGTTCAGCAGTCGCAGGCGCTCGCGAATCGACGCTTCAATGCCTGCTTCATCCAGCCCGCACTCGGCCAGCATCTGCGCAGGCTTGGCGTGTTCGACGTAGATGTCCGGCAAGCCCAGGTGCAGCATCGACTTGAGGATGTTCTCGCGGGCGAGGAACTCGCTGACCGCGCCACCGGCACCGCCCATGATCGCGTTCTCTTCGACGGTCACCAACAACTCGTGGCTGCCGGCGATTTCCCGTACCAGGGCTTCATCCAGCGGCTTGACGAAGCGCATGTCGACCACGGTCGCATCGAGCTTCTCGGCGACGTTCAGTGCTTCGGCCAATTGCACGCCGAACACCAGCAGGGCCACTTTGCTGCCTTGGCGGCGCACCACCCCCTTGCCGATCTCGATCGGTTCGAGGTCTTTCTCGATGGTGGCGTTCGGACCGCTGCCGCGCGGGTAACGCACCGCCGCCGGACCGTTATGCAAGTGACCGGTGGTGAGCATTTTGCGCAGTTCGTTTTCGTCGCTCGGGGTCATGATGACCATGCCGGGGATGCAGCGCAGGTACGATAAATCGAAGCTGCCGGCATGGGTCGGGCCGTCTTCGCCTACCAGACCGGCACGGTCGATGGCGAACAGTACGTCGAGGTTCTGCACCGCTACGTCATGCACCAGTTGGTCGTAGCCACGCTGCAGGAAGGTCGAATAGATCGCCACCACGGGCTTTGCGCCTTCACAGGCCATGCCGGCCGCGAGGGTCACGGCGTGTTGCTCGGCGATCGCCACGTCGAAGTAGCGCTGCGGGAAGCGCTCGCTGAAGTCCACCAGGTCCGAGCCTTCCTTCATCGCCGGGGTAATCCCGACCAGGCGCGGGTCGGCCGCCGCCATGTCGCACAGCCATTCGCCGAACACACCGGAATACTTCGGCCCGCTGGCTTTTTTCGGCGCAGCGGCCGGAGCGTCCAGTGGTTCGAGCTTGGTGATGGCGTGGTAACCAATCGGGTCGACTTCCGCCGGGGCGAAGCCTTTGCCCTTCTTGGTGACGATGTGCAGGAACTGCGGGCCTTTCAGATCGCGCATGTTGCGCAGGGTGGCGATCAGGGTCGGCAGGTCGTGGCCATCGATCGGGCCGATGTAGTTCCAGCCCAGCTCTTCGAACAGGGTGCCGGGGACCAGCATGCCTTTGGCGTATTCTTCGGTACGACGGGCGATTTCCCAGGCGCCGGGCAGGCGCGACAGGACCTTCTTGCTGCCCTCGCGCATGCTTGCGTAGGTGCGGCTGGAAAGAATTTTCGCCAGGTAATTCGACAGCCCGCCGACGTTGCGCGAGATCGACATGTCGTTGTCGTTGAGGATCACCAGCATGTTGGCGTTCACTTCCGGCGCATGGTTCAGCGCCTCGAAGGCCATGCCGGCGGTCAACGCGCCATCGCCGATAACGGCAATGGCCTTGCGCTCACTGTTCTGCAGGCGGGCGGCAATGGCCATGCCCAGCGCTGCGCTGATCGAGGTGCTGGAGTGGCCGACGCCGAAGGTGTCGTACTCACTCTCGGAGCGGCGCGGGAAAGCGGCAATGCCGTCCTTCTGGCGCAGGGTGCCCATGCGCTCGCGACGATCGGTGAGGATCTTGTGTGGATAAGCCTGGTGACCCACGTCCCACACCAGCCGGTCATCCGGGGTGTCGAACACGTAATGCAGCGCGATAGTCAGCTCGATAACGCCCAGGCCGGCGCCGAAATGCCCACCGGTCTGGCCGACCGTGTAGAGCAATTCCAGGCGCAGCTCATCAGCCAGGGTTTCCAGCTCGGCTTCGCCTAACCGGCGCAACCCGTCCGGCGTGTTGGCACGGTCGAGCAGTGGCGTGGTCGGGCGCTTGCGGGGAATCTCATGAAACGTCGTGGGCATCAGGCGAATCGTTATAGGTATAAAAGATGCGGCAGTTTACCTGATGGATCGCACCCTGCCCACGCATAGGTCTTTTTTGGCGGAAACGCCGTCAGCTGCGCCGGTCGACGATATACCGGGCCAGTTCGCGCAACGGCTCGGCCGCCGCGTCAAACGGTCGCAGCGCGTGCAGGGCCTGATCGCGCAACTCCAGAGCGTAAGCCTTGGCGGCGTCGAGACCGAGCAGCGACGGATAAGTCGGCTTATCCCGGGCAATGTCGGCACCCTGGCGTTTGCCGAGGGTTTCGGTATCGCTTTCGACGTCGAGAATGTCGTCCTGGACCTGAAACGCCAGGCCGATGGCCTGTGCATAAGTCTGCAGCGACGTCAGCTCGTCTTCCTCGGCCAGGCCGCTGGCCAAAGCGCCGAGCTTGACGCTGACCTCGATCAACGCGCCGGTCTTGTGCCGGTGCATATATTCGAGGGCTTTCTGATCGAGTTTCAAGCCGACCGAACCGAGGTCGATCGCCTGACCGCCGACCATCCCCGCAGGGCCTGCCGCTTGTGCCAAAGCACTGACCATTTGCAGGCGAATCTCGGCGTCTACCGTGCTCAGGCGCGGATCGAGCAGGGCGGTGAACGCCAGGCTCTGCAAGCCATCGCCGGCCAGGATCGCGCAGGCTTCATCGAATTTCTTGTGGGTAGTCGGCTGGCCGCGACGCAGATCGTCGTCGTCCATCGCCGGCAAATCGTCGTGTACCAGCGAATAGGCGTGGATCAACTCCACCGCACAGGCCGCGCCGTTGGCTTGCTCGGCCTTGCCGCCCAGCGCTTCGCACGCGGCATAGGCCAGCAGCGGACGTACCCGCTTGCCGCCGTTCATCACGCTATAGCGCATGGCCTCGTACAACCGCGCCAGCTCAGGGCTTGGCGCACTGAACAAAGTCTCCAGGGCAGCATTGACGCGGGCCTGGCTGGTCGCCGAATACGTTGCAATCATTCTGGCTGATCCGCGTCGAAGGGTTCCTCGGCCAACTCGCCATCACGCTCGAGCAGCACCTGAACCTTTTGCTCGGCCTGGGCCAGCGCCGCCTGGCAATCACGGGTCAGACCGATGCCTTGCTCGAAAGCGGCCAGCGAATCCTCCAGCGACAATTCGCCATTCTCCAGACGCTCCACCAGCGTTTGCAGGTCGGCGAGGGACTGTTCGAAATCCAGTGCAGCTTTTTTGCGGGCCATGGCGGCGATTTCCGGTTGACGTTAAACCGGCGCGACACTAGCAGACATGGGGTTTATGGGCAAATGAGCGAGGGTGATACGGCCTTGGGTGATATGAGCGGTGGACCCGGGGTCGGGAGCTATTCGGCTCATTTTGTGAGCCGAATAGATCCCTAATCGGCTCACGGCCGCGGAGTGTGTACGGTTGGCCGGTGGAGTTTCAGGCTTGTGGGTGCTGGTGTTTTACACCGAGTGGGTGTCGGTGAATGAGGGTGGTGCGCCCGAGCAAGCAGGGTGGAGAGGGTCAATTGGGTGCGTTGTTGGAAGGAGGCAGTTATCTGTGAGAGACATCACCCAATGGACGATACTTCAGGCATTAAAAAGCCGGCTTGTGGCCGGCTTCTCGGGGACTGGCTTGGTTTATTTTTGGTAAACCGCGCCAGCCTTCAAAACGTACACCCGGATCTTGCGTCCGGCTGTGGGACCTGGCGAGAAAGTCATCTGCCGGTCGATGCGATCTGAACCGCGTTGGGGCGGGTCGATGCGCAAATGTGGGGCGCAGCATACTGATTTTTTTGGGGAATTCCCAGTCTGGTGTGTCGGGTGGGGCGATTTTGCTGGTGTGCGGCCGCAGGTTTCGTCTGCGGCGGCGGGTTGTGCATTTACAGGAAGGGCACTTGTGGCCGCCGTTTATGCAAGGTCGACCACCAGAACACCCAGCCCAATATCCTGATGTTCTGTTCTTCAATCTGTGCCGCCCTGAAGATCTCATCCGGGTACTCGGCGCGGTTATGGCTGCGCAATCGCAGCGCGTTTCCGGGTATTCGATGCAGGTACTTGATGCGCAGCATGCCGTCATGTTCGATGGCGTAGATTTCGCCATCGATAATCTGGGTCAGTCCGCGGTCGATTGCCAGGGTGGAGCCGTCTTCAATTTTCTCGGCCATGCTGTTGCCGATCATCTGCGCGCAGATGGCGTCGATGTGTTTGACTTCCAGGGAGTCGAGGTGGCTGCGGGGCAGGCGGATGGAGTGATCACGATCTTCGATGACGTGGGTTTTGTTGGAACCGGGGGCGGTGACGGCTTCTTTGTAGAAAGGCAATTCGACGTCGGTGGGTTCGACGACCGTGTAGACGCCACGAATGGTCTGGGCGTCGAAGGTATTGCCGCTGTCGTCGAGCAGGCGCAGGTGCCGGGCGTCCTTGGGGCCTTCGCCGGTTTTCAGCCAAGCACTGTTGACGGACAGTTTTCTGGCGACTTCTTCCATGCAGTGGGCGGGCACGCCGCGGGTGTACCAGTTATGTACATTTTGCGGTGCCGTGTCCAGGAAGTCGGCAAATCCTGTGGTCGTGATGTTCGCTGCTTCAAGTAGCTCTTTAAAGCGAGGGCCGCTGGTGTTCTTTTTCATAAACACGAGTCTACTGGCGCGGGATAAGGCTTTGAATAAACGCTATGTTCAAAATCAGCGGGAAATTCGAGACCGGATGTAAGACGCTCTTGGGGAAAATTAAACAGGAAATATCGAGATAAGATCGAATTAAACGTGCTGTGTGGTTGGTGCTTTTTCGCGGCCAAAAAAAACCCCGGCTTAACCGGGGTTCTTCTTGTCGCTAGCAGCTAAAAGCTACTGGCTGTACTTAGCCTTTATAGGCCGCAACCGACTTGGTGATCGCTTCGCGGGCGGCGTCTGCGCCGGCCCAGCCTTCGATCTTCACCCATTTGCCTTTTTCGAGATCTTTGTAGTTCGCGAAGAAGTGCTCGATCTGCTGGATCAGCAGTGGCGGCAGGTCGGTGTATTCCTTCACGTCGACGTATAGCTGGGACAGCTTGTCGTGTGGAACTGCGATGACTTTGGCATCGCCGCCGCCGTCGTCGGTCATGTTCAGGATGCCGACCGGGCGAGCGCGGATGACCGAGCCTGGCGCAACCGGGTAAGGGGTCACGACCAGCACGTCGAGGGGGTCACCGTCGTCAGCCAGGGTGTTCGGGATGTAACCGTAGTTGGCCGGGTAGAACATTGGGGTGGCCATGAAACGGTCAACGAACAGGCAATCGCTGTCTTTGTCGATTTCGTATTTGATCGGCGCGTGGTTGGCCGGAATCTCGATCGCGACGTAGATGTCGTTCGGCAGGTCTTTGCCAGCCGGAATCTTGCTGTAGCTCATTGGGCGTTGCCCCCGTTAGTTGACCAGAAACACTTGGCCGGATTGACCAAAAAGTGGCGGCGATTATAGGCATATTCCTACGGCGACGCCATGTACCAGAGGTCGTGTAGTCATCAGTGAGCCCGGTAGACCGGATCTTGCGCCAGAAGTTGCCGAAGCCGGCCCAGCGGGTCCTGTCGATAGAACAGTTGCAGCTGTTCATAGACCTGTGGATACGCTTCGTGGAGCAGATCCGGGGCGCTGAAGAAGTATTCGCTGGTGACGGCAAAGAACTCGGCAGGGTTTTCCGCGGCGTAGGGGTCGATGGCGGTTTCTGCGTCGGGGTTGCGCTCCAGCTGCCGGTCGAGGTCGTCGTAGGCCTCTTGCATGATCCTGGCCCAATCGCTGACCCGCATGTCGGCGTGCAACGGCGGCAGGCCGTTGGCGTCGCCGTTGAGCATGTCGAGTTTGTGCGCCAGTTCGTGAATCACCAGGTTGTAGCCTTCCCAGCCGCCGCTGGCCATCACGCCCGGCCAGGCGAGGATGATCGGACCTTGCTGCCAGGCTTCGCCGCTGTGTTCGCCGTCCCACTCGTGCTCCACACCACTGGCGTCGCGATGACGCTGGGGGCTGAGAAAGTCGTCGGGGTAGAGAATGATCTCGTGGAAACCCTGATACCAGTTGAGGTCGCCCAGATGCAGCAGCGGCAGTTGCGCTTGGGCGGCGAGCAGCAGGCGTTGTTCCTGGTGCAGTTCGACACCGGGCAGGGCTGTCAGGTGTTTGTCTTCGAGAAACAGTACGCAGGCTTCGCGCAGCCAGCGGTCTTCGGCGGCGCTGATGCCATCGAGAAAGCTCAGGTGATGGCGCACCCGTTGCCACATGTCATCGGCAATCGGGTGCCTGGCCAGGATGCGCCGGCGACGCCAGGCGCTGAGGGACCACATGCTGTCAGCGTGATTCGGCTTTGGGATTGGAGCCGCCGAGACGGCTGCGCACGACGCTGATGATCATTGGCAACAGCGACAGCAGGATGATCCCGACCACCAGCAGCGACAGATTCTGCTTGATGAACGGCACGTTGCCGAAGAAGAAGCCGAGGGTCACCAGGCCGCCAACCCACAAAATGGTGCCGAGTACGCTGAAGGCGAAGAAACGTGGGTACGGCATCTTGCCGACGCCGGCGACGAACGGGGCGAAGGTGCGGATGATGGGCAGGAAACGCGCCAGGGTCACGGTTTTGCCGCCGTGCTTGTCATAGAAATCGTGGGTTTGTTGCAGGTAATCGCGGCGGAATATTTTCGAGTCCGGGTTGCTGAACAGCTTTTCCCCGGCTGTTCGTCCGACCAGGTAGTTGGTGCTGTCACCGAGAATCGCCGCCAGCATCAGCAGGCCGCCGAGCAATACCGGGTCCATGCCGCCACCAGCCGCAACGGCGCCGGCAATGAACAGCAGGGAGTCGCCCGGCAGGAAGGGCATGACCACCAGGCCGGTTTCACAGAAGATCACCATGAAAAGAATCGCGTAGATCCAGGTCCCGTAGTTGGTCACGAGCATGTCGAGGTAGACGTCGAGATGCAGGATGAGATCGATCGGGTTGAAATCCATGGAAAGCACCTATGGTGATGGCCCGGCTCAGCAGGCCTGTGCGGATGACTTCGCGTAAGACTACATGCATGCGTAGTTTATTCTTACAAGCCGGAAAAGGTCGGCATTATACGGGCCGTGAGATGAAAAGCGCGTCGAGATTGTAGCGGGGGATGTTTTCGGGGGGACGGGCAGGGTGGTGCAAAGATCGTCCGAAGGCTCGGGCCGGTTCGGACGATCTCTTGCGAGGCTATTTACAGTTCGTCGCTGATCGGCAGCACGTAGTTCTTGAACTGGGTATCCACCTTGAATCCGATGGATTCATAGGTTTTCTGCGCGACTTCGTTGTTGCTGCTGGTGGAAACGCGCATGCGCACGGCATTGGTTTCCTTGGCCATTTTTTTTGCGGTGCGGATCAGATTGTCGGCGACCAACTGGCGGCGGGCGTCTTCGGCGACAAAGATGTCGTTGAGAATCCACACGCGTTTGAGCGAAAGCGAAGAAAAGCTGGGGTACAACTGACAGAAGCCCATCAGTTTGTTGTTGTCATCATCGGCAAGGGCCAGGTAGATCACCGATTCCTTGCGGCGCAGGCGTTTTTCGAGGAACGCCCGCGACGAGTCCGGGTACGGCAGGGAACCATAAAACTCGCGATATCTGACGAACAAGGGCACTAGCAGGTCCAGGTGTTCGAGGGTCGCTTGAATAATCCGCATCGTAGGTCTCGTCTTCAAGTGGCTGTCTAACGTCATTTGACGGCAACGGGAAACCTTGGCGGCCGCGGAACGATCGTGCCTGAAACCGCCACACAAACGCAATGTGGAACGGTTCAGGTTTGCGATGAGTCGAGTAGAAAGTTGCCTTTGAGCTCTGTGCCCGGGGCTGCTTCCAGCGTTTGCAGTTGCGCTTCGTCCTTCAGATTGACCCCTGAAAGCTGCCGCCGACAGGCTTCGCGCATCAAATAAAGCAAACGATGTGCCGCCACGCCATAGCTCAGCCCTTCAAGCCGGACATTGGAGATGCAGTTGCGCCAGGCATCGGTCAGGCCGACTTTGGGATTGTAAGTGAAATATAATCCCAGGCTGTCTGGCGAGCTGAGGCCGGGGCGTTCGCCGATCAGGATTACGGTCATTTTTGCTCCCAGCAACTCGCCGATTTCGTCGGCGATTGCCACACGCCCCTGTTCCACCAGCATGACCGGTGCCATGGTCCAGCCATCTGCGGCGCTCTGTTCTTCAAGGCGCGCCAGAAACGGCAGGGTGTGGCGATGAACCGCCAATGCCGACAGGCCATCGGCGACCACGATCACCAGATCCACGCCGCCAGGATGGGCGCTAGCGTACTCGCGCATGCGCTGCGCCGACGCATCGCTGAGTTTTCGCCCCAGATCGGGGCGCTGCAGGTAACTGTTGCGATCGATTGCCGCACTGTGCAACAGCAGGCTTTCGCGGCCCTGTTCGGCCAGCTGCGAGCTGAGGGTCGCATGGTCGAATGGCAGGTGCACGGCATCTCGCGCCTGGGCATGGGCGAACTGGAAGTCCAGCTGGGCGCGGGTTGGCAGGCTGGTACCGGTGCGGCCCAAGGCAATTCTTGCCGGGGTCAGGCGGCGCAATTCCAGCCAAGGGTTGTGCGGATCGTAGGGTGGTTTATCCATATCGGCAGTCATCCCAGTTGTGCCAGGGCCTGACGGAAGGCGGCTGGCAAGTTGCTGCCAAACCTGACCTTGCCGTCCGCCTGGGTGAAGATGCCCGTTTTCGCCAGCCATTGCTCGAACTCCGGCGCCGGCTTGAGGCCAAGGGTCTGGCGGGCGTACAGCGCGTCATGAAACGAGGTGGTCTGGTAGTTGAGCATGATGTCGTCAGAGCCGGGAATGCCCATGATGAAGTTGATCCCGGCCACGCCCAGCAGGGTCAACAGGGTGTCCATGTCATCCTGGTCGGCCTCGGCATGGTTGGTGTAGCAGATGTCACAACCCATGGGCACGCCGAGCAACTTGCCGCAGAAATGGTCTTCGAGGCCGGCGCGGATGATCTGTTTGCCGTTGTAGAGGTATTCCGGGCCGATGAAGCCGACTACGGTGTTGACCAGAAACGGTTTGAAATGCCGTGCCACGGCGTAGGCGCGGGTTTCGCAAGTCTGCTGATCGACACCATGATGGGCATTGGCCGACAGGGCGCTGCCCTGGCCGGTTTCGAAATACATCAGGTTCTGCCCCAGGGTGCCGCGATTGAGGCTCAGACCGGCGTCATAACCTTCCTGCAACAGGTTCAGGTTGATACCGAAACTGGCGTTGGCCGCTTCAGTGCCGGCGATCGACTGGAACACCAGGTCCAGCGGTACACCGCGATTGACGGCTTCGATCGAGGTGGTGACGTGAGTCAGTACGCAGGCCTGGGTGGGAATTTCGTAGCGCTGGATAATTGCGTCGAGCATTTCCAGCATCGTGCAAATCGACGCGATGCTGTCGGTGGCGGGGTTGATGCCGATCATGGCATCACCATTGCCGTGCAGCAGGCCATCGAGAATGCTGGCAGCGATTCCGGCCGGTTCGTCGGTGGGATGGTTGGGTTGCAGACGCGTGGACAATCGGCCACGCAGGCCCAGGGTGCCGCGAAACTTTGTGACCACGCGGATTTTCTGGGCCACCAGCACCAGATCCTGTACGCGCATGATCTTCGACACGGCGGCGGCCATTTCCGGGGTCAGGCCGGGGGCCAGCGCGCGCAGGCTGTGTTCGTCGGCGGCGTCGCTGAGCAACCAGTCGCGGAAATCGCCGACGGTGAGGTGGCTGACGATGGCAAAGGCCTGCTTGTCATGGGTGTCGATGATCAACCGGGTAACTTCATCGGTTTCGTAGGGAATCAGCGCTTCCTGCAGGAAGTGACTCAGCGGGATGTCGGCCAGGGTCATTTGCGCGGCCACACGCTCGCCATCGTTGAGCGCGGCGACACCGGCCAGAAAGTCCCCGGAGCGTGCCGGGCTGGCTTTGGCCATGACGTCCTTGAGGTCGTCGAAGCGGTAGGTCTGGGCGCCCACGCTATGGGAAAAACTTGCCATTTCAGTCTCCGTTTCAAATGGGACAGTGCGCTGCCCGGGGCCGGCCGTGGCTGAGCATGCCACGCCCGGTGTGGGCAGCGCACTTCAATGCAGCGGACTCAGGCCGTTGCCTTGGTGCCGTCGGGGTGCAGGGTTTCCGGCAGTGGCAGGCCCAGGTACTCGCCCTTGGCAATGATCCCGGCGGCGCGGTCCTCGGCCTCCAGTTGCAAGGCCTTGGGTACCGACAGCCAATACGCCAGGCCCACGGCAATGAAACCTGCACTTATCTTGCCAATCAGCACCGGCACAATGATGGTGGGCTGGAAGTTGGCGGTGAAGGACAGGTGGTCGCCCAGCAGGAAGGCCGCGCACACGCCAAAGGCAATGTTGATCACTTTGTCTTTGGGCGGCATGAAGCGCACCAGGCGGAACATGGCCAGGATATTGGCGATGGTGGCCAGCATGCCGGCACTGCCAACGGCGCTCAGGCCGATCTTGCTGCCCAGGCTTTCCAGCGGTTTGCCCAGGTATTTGCGCAACAGGTAGACCATCGGGAAGGCGCCGGCCAGCATGATGCCGATATAGCCGGCGGTTTCCAGGGCGCGGGTCTGGTCCTCGGCGTCGGCGATGATCGGGTGGAACCCCCAAGTGCCGAACACCAGGGTGAACACGCCGGTGAAGTACTCGACGATGGAGAACACCAGCACCAGCTTGATCGCCGCGTCCAGGGTGCGGCCGAAAATGATGAAGCCTTTGATCATCAGGTCGGGCAAAAAGCGCAGGCCCAGGGCCAGGGCTACGACGAAGATCAGGATCGGCAACAGGTTGGCGAAGATGCTGCCCAGGCCCAGGGCCAATTGATAGGTGTCTTCGCCGTTGGTCGACACCAGTTCCCGGACCAGCGGGTTGCTGAACGCGAGGATGACACTGGCAATCAGCACGCCCAGGGGGATGGTCAGGATGCCCGACATGATGCCCAGGGCCATGTATTTATGGTCACGCTTGTCGAGCATTGCCAGGCCCATCGGGATCGAGAACACAATGGTTGCGCCGCCCATGAACCCGGTGATCAGCGCCATGACCAGGGCTTCTTTGCTGGCCGCCAGGGCCGAGGCGAGGTGATAGCCGCCCATGTCCGAGGCGATGATCATGGTCGCTGCCAGCGCCGGGTCTGCGCCCAGGGAGCTGAAGAACGGGCCGAAGGCTTTTTCGATGACCACGGTCAGGTAGGGGATGGACGCCATGATCCCCGCCGCTGGCACGAAGATGTGCCCCGTGGCGTGGATACCCTCCATGAATTCTTTACCAAGTCCTTCGTCGCTGTTGTAGATCGCCGCGAAGGCGCCGAGTACGGCGCAGAACATGATGAGATAGAGCACGTAGTTGCCGATCTGATCCAATGCGGACTCCTTCCTTATTGTTGTTTTCAAGCGCGGACGCTGTGTTCACCAAGGGCGCGCGGGCCTTTGCGTTTTTTTGCGTGCAGCCGTGCATCCGGCCGCCGACGGGGGCCGAATGCATTGGACAAAAAATGGGTCTTGCCGGAACAAGCCCCTCCCGGCGACCGAAGTCGCCGGGAGGCTCGATCAGAAGAAGCCCAGCGGATTGATGTCGTAGCTCACCAGCAGGTTTTTGGTCTGCTGATAGTGATCGAGCATCATCTTGTGGGTTTCACGACCGACGCCGGACTTCTTGTAACCGCCGAACGCAGCGTGGGCCGGGTACAGGTGGTAGCAGTTGGTCCACACACGACCGGCCTTGATGGCGCGGCCCATGCGGTAGGCGCGGTTGATGTCGCGGGTCCAGAGACCGGCACCCAGGCCGAACTCGGTGTCGTTGGCGATGGCCAGGGCTTCGGCTTCGTCCTTGAAGGTGGTGATGCTCACTACCGGGCCAAAGATTTCTTCCTGGAACACACGCATTTTGTTGGTGCCCTTGAGCAGGGTCGGCTGGATGTAATACCCGGTCGCCAGGCTGCCCTCGAGTTTTTCCACTTTGCCGCCGGTCAGCAGCTCGGCGCCTTCGCCCTTGGCGATTTCCAGGTACGAAAGGATTTTGTCGAATTGCTGTTCGGACGCCTGGGCGCCGACCATGGTGTCGGTGTCCAGCGGGTCGCCACGTTTGATCGACAGGACTTTTTTCATCACCTCTTTCATGAAGTCGTCGTAGATCGACTCTTGCACCAGGGCGCGAGACGGACAGGTGCAAACTTCGCCCTGGTTGAAGAACGCCAGCACCAGGCCTTCAGCGGCTTTTTCGATGAAGGACGGTTCGGCCTTCATGATGTCTTCGAAGAAGATGTTCGGCGATTTGCCACCCAGCTCCACGGTGGACGGAATGATGTTTTCGGCGGCGCATTTCATGATGTGCGAGCCGACCGGGGTCGAACCGGTGAAGGCGATCTTGGCAATGCGCTTGCTGGTGGCCAGGGCTTCGCCGGCTTCTTTGCCGTAACCCTGGACAATGTTCAGCACGCCGGGTGGCAGCAGGTCTCCGATCAGTTCGACCAGCACGGTAATGCCCAGCGGGGTCTGCTCGGCAGGCTTGAGTACCACGCAGTTGCCGGCAGCCAGGGCCGGGGCGAGTTTCCAGGCGGCCATCAGGATCGGGAAGTTCCACGGAATGATCTGCCCAACCACGCCCAGTGGCTCATGGATGTGATAGGCCACGGTGTTGCCGTCGATTTCGGCAGCGCTGCCTTCCTGGGCGCGGATGCAGCCGGCGAAGTAGCGGAAGTGGTCGGCAGCCAGCGGAATGTCGGCGTTGAGGGTTTCACGCACGGCCTTGCCGTTGTCCCAGGATTCGGTGATTGCCAGCAGTTCCAGGTTCTGTTCGATGCGGTCGGCGATTTTCAGCAGCACCAGCGAGCGCGCCTGGGCGGACGTGGCGCCCCAGGCATCGGCAGCGGCGTGGGCAGCGTCCAGGGCCTTGTCGATGTCTTCGGCCGTGGAGCGTGGGAATTCGGCAATGGGTTGGCCATTCACTGGCGAGGTATTGGTGAAGTACTGACCTTTGACAGGCGCGACGAACTCGCCGCCGATGTAGTTACCGTATTTGCTCTTGAACGAAACGATAGCGCCTTCAGTACCGGGGTGAGCGTAACGCATGATGAGTCTCTCCTTGCTTTTGTGCTTATAGGGAGGTGCGCATGTGCGCTTGTTATAAGCGTAGAGCAAAGGCCGGGCCAGCGCCCTGCAGCTCAGGCAAATCAAGGCTTTGCGCGGTTTTTGTCGGACGGGCGGAGGACCGCTGTGACGCTTTCGGTACAAGCTGGGTGACACTTTGTACCGTTGCTGGTACAGCGAGTGACTGACCAGTCTCGCCAGCATTGCAAAGCCCGCCCGGCTGGAGGATGCTCGGACGTGCGCGTCGCCGAGGACCGGGGAGAACAATAAGAAATGCACGACAACCACTTGAGTCGCCATGCCCAGCAAGTACTGACCGTGACCCAGGGCAAAGCCCACCTGCAAGGTCCTGGCAGCGATCCATCCATCGCCCGGTCCTGGCTGCGTTGCCTTGAGGACTATCACCTCGACCCGGCCCAGACCATGGCGCCGACAGTGCTGGAGCACGGCCGCGTCCTCGAAAGTCGCGAGCGCTTGCAGCAAGTGCTGCACATCGCCGGCAACGAGATGACCAGCCTGCACCAGCAACTCTCGGGCGCTGGCCACGCAGTGTTGCTGACCGACGCACGCGGCGTGATCCTCAACTGCGTCACCGCCCCCGCCGAGCGCAGGATTTTCGAGCGCGCCGGGCTATGGCTCGGCGCCGACTGGAGCGAAGCCTGCGAAGGTACCAACGGCATCGGCACCTGCCTGGTGGAGCGGCAATCGCTGACCATCCATCAGGACGAACATTTTCGCGGTCGGCACACCGGGCTGACCTGCTCGGCCAGCCCGGTGTTCGATCCCCATGGCGAACTGCTGGCGGTACTCGACGTGTCTTCGGCGCGACGCGATGTCTCCCGGCAGAGTCAGTTTCACACCATGGCCTTGGTCAATCTGTCGGCGAAGATGATCGAGAGCTGCTATTTCCTGCGCTGCTTCGATAACCAATGGCTGCTGCGTTTTCATTTACAGGCCGAGTCTGTCGGGCTGTTCAGCGAAGGCTTGCTGGCGTTTGACGGGGAAGGGCGGATCTGCGCGGTCAACCAGAGTGCGCTGAACCTGTTGGGGCATATTCGTGGCGGTTTATTGGGCAAGCCGGTTGAGGCGTTCTTCGATTGTTCACTGGACGAACTGCTCGGCCGAGCGTGCGTGAACGCCAGCGGCAGTTGGCCGTTGCGCACCCGTGACGGGCGCTGCCTGTTCGCAGTGTTGCGCGGGCAAGCCCGCCGCGCGCCCATGCCGCTGGTGCCCGCGCCAGTGGTTGAAGAGCGTGCGCAAATTCCTGGCATCTGCCTGGGTGATGCGACGTTGCAGGCAGATTTTCGCAAGGCTCTGCGCGTGTACGAGCGAGACGTGCCGTTACTGGTCAACGGTGAAACCGGATCGGGCAAAGAAGCGTTCGCCAAAGCGATTCATCACGCCAGTCAACGCGCCGACAAAGCCTTCGTCGCCCTCAATTGTGCGGCGATTCCCGAGAGCCTGATTGAAAGCGAGTTGTTCGGTTATCGCGGTGGCAGCTTCACCGGTGCGCGCAAGGAAGGTATGCGCGGCAAGTTGCAACAGGCCGATGGTGGCACCTTGTTCCTCGATGAAATCGGCGATATGCCGCTGGCCCTGCAGACACGGTTGTTGCGAGTGCTGGAAGACCGGCAGGTCGTGCCGATCGGCGGCGAGCCGGAGTCGGTGAACGTGCGGATCATCAGCGCCACCCACCGTGACCTGCTGGGACGGGTGCAGGACGGTAGTTTTCGCGAAGACTTGTATTACCGCCTCAATGGGCTGGAAGTGGCATTGCCGGCATTGCGTGATCGCACGGACAAATCGCAACTGCTCGACTTCCTGCTGGCCGAAGAGGCCGCTGGGGACAGCGTGCTGATCGACGCGCCGGCGCGGGAAGCCTTGTTGAGTTTTGCCTGGCCTGGCAACGTGCGGCAGTTACGCAATGTGCTGCGAACGTTGGCGGCGTTGTGTGACAACGGGCGTATCGGGCTTGAGGATTTACCGGCGATGATTCGTCAGGCGCGGCCGCTGGCATTGCCGGTTGAGGGGGCGTCCGGGCATCCGCTGGAGGATGCTGAGCGGCTGGCCTTGCTCAATGCGCTGGAGCATACGCGCTGGCATATGACGCATACGGCGCAGCAGTTGGGGGTGAGCCGCAATACGTTGTATCGCAAGTTGCGTAAGCATGGGATTGCGCGGTAGACCTCAAAAGCGCCCTGACCCTCTCCTGGAGGGAGAGGGGACTGACCGAGTTGTCTGTCAATGATTTCGCGGCCTGATATTTCCAGGTGAGCCGAGAACATGAAACCAACCGAGATCAGCTCCCTTCCCCCTCTCCCCATTGGGGTGAGGGGATGGATCTCGAGCAAAACGCAAGACGCCAAAGCCACCATCCCTCGGTCCCCTCACCTAAAGAGTGCGATTTTCCCCTCCCTAAGCTAACCTGCGGCCATGTTTTACGAGGTCGACTATGCACATTCATATTCTGGGTATCTGCGGCACCTTCATGGGTTCGATGGCGGTTCTGGCCAAAGAGCTGGGCCATCACGTGACGGGCTCCGATGCCAACGTCTATCCGCCGATGAGCACTCAGCTGGAGGCCCAGGGCATTGAGCTGACCCAAGGCTACGACCCTGCGCAACTCGATCCGGCGCCGGACCTGGTGGTGATCGGCAACGCCATGTCGCGGGGCAATCCCGCCGTGGAATACGTACTGAACAAAGGCCTGCCTTACGTCTCGGGGCCGCAGTGGCTGGCCGATCACGTGCTGCAAGGGCGCTGGGTGCTGGCGGTTGCCGGTACCCATGGCAAGACCACCACCAGCAGCATGCTTGCCTGGGTGTTGGAGCACGCCGGCATGAGCCCGGGCTTTTTGATCGGTGGCGTACCGCAGAATTTCTCGGTGTCGGCCCGATTGGGCGGCACGCCGTTTTTCGTGATTGAAGCCGATGAGTACGACAGCGCGTTCTTCGACAAGCGCTCAAAGTTCGTACACTACCGTCCGCGCACGGCGATCCTGAACAACCTGGAATTCGACCACGCCGACATCTTCCCGGACCTGCCGGCCATCGAGCGCCAGTTCCATCATTTGGTGCGGACCATCCCGAGCGAAGGCCTGGTGATTCATCCGACCACTGAGCCGGCTTTGCAGCGCGTCATCGAGATGGGCTGCTGGACCCCGGTGCAAACCACCGGCGCTGGCGGCCAGTGGCAGGTCAAGCTGCTCAGCGAAGACGGTTCGAAGTTCGAAGTGATGTTCGAAGGCGTCGCCCAAGGTGTGGTCGAGTGGGACATGACCGGTCAGCACAACGTCGCCAACGCACTGGCCACGTTGGCGGCCGCGCGCCATGTCGGTGTGGTGCCGTCCATGGGTATCGCCGCATTGAGCGCGTTCAAGAGCGTGAAGCGGCGGATGGAAAAAGTCGCGGACGTGCGTGGCATTACCATCTATGACGACTTCGCTCACCACCCGACAGCCATCGCCACCACGCTGGACGGTCTGCGCAAACGCATCGGCGATGCTCCGTTGATTGCGATCATCGAACCACGTTCCAACTCCATGAAGCTCGGTGCTCACCGCGATGGCTTGCCGGAAAGCGTGGTCGATGCCGATCAGGTGATCTGGTACGCGCCGGCCAACCTCGGCTGGGATCTGGCGGGCACCGCTGCGTTGTGCACCGTACCGTCGATTGTCAGTGATTCCCTGGAAGGCATCATCGAGCGTGTGAAGAGCCAGGCTCAACCCGGCACTCACGTGGTGATCATGAGCAACGGCGGCTTTGGCGGCCTGCACGGCAAACTCGCCGAGGCGCTCAAATGAACAACGGTCCGGACCGCATCACTCTGGCGATGACCGGCGCTTCGGGCGCCCAGTATGGTCTGCGCCTGCTCGACTGCCTGGTGCGGGAAGATCGAGAAGTGCACTTCCTGATCTCCAAGGCCGCGCAATTGGTGATGGCCACGGAAACCGACGTTACGCTGCCGGCCAAGCCGCAGATGATGCAAGCCTTCCTCACCGAATACACCGGTGCTGCCGCAGGGCAGATTCGCGTCTACGGCAAGGAAGACTGGATGTCGCCGGTGGCCTCGGGTTCCGGCTCGCCGTCGGCGATGGTGGTGGTTCCGTGCTCCACGGGCACCCTGTCTGCCATCGCCACGGGCGCTTGCAACAACCTGATCGAACGCGCCGCCGATGTGACGCTCAAGGAACGACGCCAGCTGATTCTGGTGCCTCGTGAGGCGCCGTATTCGAGCATTCATCTGGAGAACATGCTCAAGTTGTCGAACATGGGCGTGACGATCCTGCCTGCGTCGCCGGGCTTTTATCATCAACCGCAAACCATTGATGATCTGATCGATTTCGTCGTGGCGCGGATTCTCAACCTGTTGAACATTCCTCAGGACATGCTGCCGCGCTGGGGCGAGCATCATCTGACCAGTGATGAATAAGCTGCTGGCGATTGTGCTGGCGCTGCAACTGGCTGGTTGCGCCACGGCACGCACCCTCGACGCGGCCAAGCCGGGGGCGCCGGTGGTGTACTCGGGGACTCGTCTGGATTGGTATGCGATCCAAGGCGGTTGTTGCGCCATGGACCGATTCGGTGCCGAAGCACCGAGTTATCCCGGCGTCGACCTGCCGGCCAGTGCGTTGCTCGACACGCTGCTGTTGCCGTTGTCATTGCTGACCGTGCTTGGAGTAGGTTTTCAGGCGACCGGGGGATTGTAGGAGGAAGCGCTTTTGTGGCGAGGGGGCTTGCCCCCGTAGGGCTGCGAAGCAGCCCCCAACAAGGTCATCTCCGTTTTACAGATACACCACACGCACAGGATTTGCGCGCAGCCGTACGGGGGCAAGCCCCCTCGCCACAGGTCCGCTATTTACCTAATTTGCGTAGTTCATCGGATTCAATAACCCGCACGCCATCCTGTTCTTCCAGGGCCAGGCGCCACATCGCGCGGGCCAGTTGGCAGGCTTCGATGCCATGGTATTTACCGGGGATCAGCCGTGACAGCGGGCCGGCGAGTTTTTCGCCCAGGCGCGGTTCGGTGCGTTCGCCCAGCAGCAACGAAGGGCGGCAGATGGTCAGCTGCGGCCAGTCCTGCGCGCGCAATGCCAGTTCCATCTCACCTTTGACCCGATTGTAGAAAATCGACGATTTCGGATCAGCCCCCAAGGCGCTGATCACGATCAGGTGTCGTGCGCCCATTTCCCGGGCGCGTTTGGCAAACGCCACCACCATGTCCAGATCCACCGCGCGAAATGCCTGTTCGGAGCCCGCCTGTTTGATGGTGGTACCCAGGCAGCAATAGGCGATATCGACGCGCCCGTTCAACTGCGGCAGAAACACAATGGGGTCGCCGATAGGGTTTTCCAGGTGCGGGTGCGTGGCCAATGGCCGGCGAGAAGGCGCCAGCACGCGGGTGATCGTTGGTTCGTTCAGCAAGCGATCCAGCAAGTGTTCACCGGTCAAGCCGGTGGCTCCGGCAAGCAGCACGTGTTGAGGCGTCAAGTACATAGTGTTTCTCCCTTGATACTGTTCAGCTTAGTTGCTGTTTGTATCCTTGCTGTCGTTAGAGACACTTTGTAATGCCTTTCGTGCCTGTTGCTTGCGTAACAACTGCCAGTGCGAGAGGACGGTTTTCGGTGCCCAGAGCTGCGGCTCGGAGGCCTCGAAACCGTCCGCCAGTTCACGCTCGGCGACGGTAGCCTTGGCCAGCTTGAAGGCTTGCTCCAGATCATCGGTCTGGTTCAGGGCCTGGGCAAACAGGGCGTCGCCAAAGTAGGTGAAGTTGGCTTCTTCCGAGCAACCGAAGGACACCCGATCAGCCCGGGACGCCGTGATGATCAGCGTGCGTTCATCCTTGAGGGCGGGGATGAAACCGCCGGAGTAGCAGGCGGAAATCACGATGACCTTGTCACGGTTTTTCAGCGGGGCCAGGACGGCAGCCATTTCGTCGGCCGGCAGATCCGCCAGCTCCATGCGTGGTTGTTCGAGTACCAGTTCGTGTTCGGCGGTGCCGTGGCTGGTCAGGTAGATGAAAACCAGATCCTCCGGGCCACTGCGTTCGGCCAGCGTCACAGCGGCGCGGCGCAGGTTTTCCCGGGTGGCCATCGGGCGGTCGCCGAGGTGGTCGCGATGGTTCACCAGGCGGATCTGGCCATAGGCGCCGAAGCGCGAGGTGAGCATGTTGGCGACGAAATCAGACTCGCGCAGGAACACGCTCTGCTTGCCGTCACCACCCAGGGTCAGCGAATAGAGTTCCACTGCCGGGGTCGAGGCCGGCACGCTGGCCAGTGCTTCTTCGAGCAGGCGTCCCTGGGCCAGCAGGCCGAGTTCCAGTGTGTCAGGCAGCAATTTGCCGTCGGCGTCCCGCACGCGCTGGCCGTTGATCCAGGTGCCGCTCATGACGGTGCCGTCGGTCAGTACCAGGGTGCCGCGACCCTGATAGCTGTCGTTGTCGAACTGCCCGGTGTAGAAGCTGCCGTCGGCCAGGTTCAAGCGACCCTGGCCGGTAAATCGCCAGTCGTTGAAATGGCCGATGTAATGGCTGCCGTCGGCACCGATCAGCTCACCCTTGCCATTGAGCGAACCTTCCTTGAACTGACCCAGCCAGACGTCGCCGTCGGCGTTCTCGTAGCGTCCCTTGCCGTGCAGTTGATTGTTCTTGAAGCCGCCGACATAGATGTCGCCATCGGCGCTGTTGAATGTACCGTTACCTTCCAGCTGACCGTCGACGAAATGCCCGGTGAATTGATTGCCGCTGCTGTCGCCACGCTGGCCTTCGCCGTTGGGTTTGCCGCGGGTGAACTGGCCCTCATAACTACTGCCGTCTTCGAGTTCGAGGCGACCGAGACCGGAGTACTGATCGGCCTTGAATTCGCCGCGGTAGGTCATGCCGTTTTCTTTGAGGGTGCCTTCACCGTCGCGCCGCCCGGACTTGAATCCGCCGCTGTAACTGCTGGCGCTGGTGGTCAGGCTGCCCTGGCCGTCGAACAGGCCCTGATTGAATTGCCCGCGATAAACCTCGCCGTTACTGCCGTGCCATTCGCCCCGGCCATGCCACTGGCCCTTGTCGAATTCGCCGGCGTACCAGCTGCCGTTCGGATAGTCGATGCGGCCCTGGCCTTGCAGCATTCCATTGACCAGTTCGCCGCGATAGCGTCCGCCGTCCGGCAGGCGGGCATCGGGAGGCAATGGCGATTCGCCGTCCCCGCAAGCGGTGAGCATCAGGGTCAAGGCAAGGAGTGCAAGTGGGCGCATAGCGGGTTCCGGGCAATTAGGCGACCGAGTATGCCGCAGCCATGTGCCCATATATAGGGCCGGGAGCAGGGAGAGGGCGCGAAACAGCGTGAGCTGTTTCGCATCCGGGACGTTTTACACGAAGCAAAGCGACAGAGGTTCGGCGACGTATGCAGGTTTGTCCGAGCCTTCGATTTCCAGGGTGGCGGTAGCCTTGAGTAGCCACTGGCCGGGTTTTTTCTCGATGACTTCGGTCAGCTCGACCTTGAGCCGCACCTTCGAATTGACCTTGACCGGTTGAATGAAGCGCACGCTGTCCAGGCCGTAATTGATCACCATCTTCAAGCCTTCAGGCATGACGAGGATGTCTTCCATCAGTTTCGGAATCAGCGACAGCGACAGGAAGCCGTGGGCAATGGTGCAGCCAAACGGCGTTTGAGCAGCTTTGACCGGGTCGACGTGGATGAACTGAAAATCCCCTGTGGCTTCGGCGAACAGGTTGATGCGCTCCTGATCGATGGTGAGCCATTCGGAACTTCCAAGTTCCTTGCCGATATAGTCATTTAGCTCCGCAACTGGAACATAGGGCATTGAGACACTCCTTGGATTCTTCACTTTTATAATTGTTGAGGGGGGATTTCGACCTCCCGGCTTACTGCCTTAGATCAACATGGCAAAAGGCCCCGGTCAACTGCCGATGCGTTTGGCGAATGCCGATCCATAGCGCAGGCGTGCTTATAATGCGTGTGCCAATGCGGGTGATGGATTTTTGCGGGAGATCAACGATGTTGTTACGGGGCCTGACATGGCTGGTGCTGTTCCAATTGCTCGGCACGGCGATCAATCATTTGTTTTTGCCGGTGCTACCGGGTCCGATTGTCGGTCTGCTGTTGCTGCTGGTGTACCTCATCAGTCGAGGCCAGGTCGGTGAGTCGTTGAACCTGGCAGCCGGCAGCCTGCTGCGCTATCTGCCATTGCTGCTGGTACCGCCGGCGGTGGGTGTGATGGTTTACGCCAAGGACATTGCCGCCGACTTCTGGGCCATCGTCGGTGCGCTGGTTCTGTCGCTGCTGCTGTCCATGGCCTTTGCCGGTGTGCTGATGCAACGCATGGTCAAGCGTCATACGCACCCTGAGGACGGCCAATGATCCTGGACTGGCAGGGCGCCTGGACGTCGGTAATTCATCATCCACTGTTCGGCATCGGCATTACCCTTGGCGCCTATCAACTGGTGTTGGCAGCCTACGAAAAAACCCGCTGGATCTTTTTGCAGCCTGTGCTGCTCTCCATGTTGTTGGTGATCGGCGTGCTGGTGAGTTGTGGCCTGACATACGCCGAGTACCGCAAGAGCACCGAAATTCTCAGCATCCTGCTTGGCCCGGCCACTGTCGCGCTGGCGGTACCGCTGTACCTCAACCTGCGACGGATTCGGCAGTTGTTCTGGCCGATATTTACTACGCTGGTGATAGGCGGCGTGGTGGCCACCGCAATGGGCGTACTGCTCGGCTGGTGGTTCGGGGCCGAACACATGATCCTGATGACCATGGCACCAAAGTCCGTGACCTCGCCAATCGCCATGCTGGTGGCCGAGCAGATCGGTGGCGTCGCGGCGCTGGCGGCTGTGTTTGTGCTGATAACCGGTGTGATCGGCGCGATCTTCGGCCCGAGCCTGTTGACCCGGCTCGGCGTGCACAGTCCCGAAGCCCGGGGCATGGCCCTGGGTATGACCGCCCACGCCGTGGGCACCTCGGTGGCGTTGCAGGAAAGTGAAGAGTGCGGTGCCTTCGCCGCGCTGGCGATGAGTCTGATGGGCGTGGCCACGGCGGTGTTGCTGCCGCTGGCGGTATCGATGGTGGTGTAAAGGAAATGTCTATGAGTCTGCCGCTTTTTCCACTGAACACGGTGCTATTTCCGGGCTGCATCCTCGACTTGCAGATTTTCGAGGCGCGCTACCTGGACATGATCGGCCGCTGCATGAAGCAGGGCGGCGGCTTTGGCGTGGTATGCATCCTTGATGGCGAGGAAGTTGGCCTTGCTCCCGAGGGGTATGCGCTGGTGGGCTGTGAAGCGCTGATCACCGATTTCAAGCAGCAGGATAATGGCCTGTTGGGCATTCGCGTGCAGGGCGCGCGGCGCTTCAATGTGCTGCGCAGCGAAGTCCAGCGCGATCAATTGACCGTCGCCGAGGTCGAGTGGCTGGAAGACGAGCCGGAGCAACCGTTGCAGGACGAGGACGCCGACCTGGTCGCCTTGCTCAAGGCCCTGGCGGAGCACCCTATGGTCGAGGCCCTGAACATGGGTACTGAAGCGACTGGTCAGCAATCGCTGGCCAATCAGTTGGCCTACCTGTTGCCGTTTGCCGAAGTGGACAAGATTGATCTGCTGCAACTCGATGATCCGCAGCAGCGACTGGATGCCATTCAGGCGCTGCTGGATGAATTGCAGGGTGAGTTGTTTGCCTGACAGGCCTGGTTACTGATAGGCATACCGCAACAGCGTATGGGGCAAATGCCGCAATACGAAGAACCCGAACAGCGCTACCAGTGCCGGCAGCACCAGCCACCAGACTCTGGTTGGCATAGCGGTAAGCGGCGCCTGGCGCTGGGTCAACCAGAGGCTGGCCGCGCAGATACAAGCCGCCAGCATCGCACCAGCCAAGACATCCGTCGGCCAGTGAACGCCGAGGTAGACCCGGGAAAGGGCGATCGCCAGTGCCGGCAAGCAAGCCACCAGCAACCAGGTCAGGCGCATCCGTGGTGGTTGTCCGCGACCCGCCAGTACGGCCAGGGTCAGGAATAGAGCGAACGCTCCCGATGCATGGCCACTGGGCATGCTGTAACTGGTCAGCGGATCGCTGAGCACTTCCGGGCGCACGCGGGCGAAGAAAAACTTGGTCCCGGTATTGGCCAGCGATGTGCAGAGCAGGGTGGCGCAGGCGAAAATCGCATGCCGCCACTGCCGGGTAATAAGCAGCAGCGCTACCAGCAACCCACTGAACATCAGCATGTAGTGGAACTCGCCGATCAAGGTGAAAACCACGGCCACTTCATCCAGCGCCGGGCTGCGGTGTTCCTGCACCAGGGTCATCACCCCCTGATCAAGGGCGCTGAGGTGCGGATAGCCGATAAACAGACCGGCAAGGATCAGCAAACTCATGCCGGCAATGAACAGCGTGGCTCGGCGGTGTTGGCGCAGGCTGCTGGTTGCACTGATCCCGACCATGGCCGCAATGCTGGCGGCAACGACCCCGGCCTGCAGCCAGAAACCCTCGGGCAATGGCAGGCGAATCGCCGCGCCGGTAGCCCAGCCAGGCATCAGATAAGCCACTGACCAACCCGCGCCGGCCAGCAGGCTGACGGCGAAGAATCGTGGAAAGGGCATATCGCACATGCCGGCGACCATCGGCAGCATTGGCCGCAGGGGCCCGATGAAGCGCCCGACCAACAGGCTGGCTATGCCGTAGCGCTGGAAATAGGCTTCGGCACCCGCGATCCATTCCGGGTGGTGGCGCAAGCCAGGCAGGCGCCGGATGTTCTGATGGAAGTGGCGCCCGAGGAAATACGAAACCACATCGCCCAGCACGCCGGCGAGAAAGCCCAGCAGCAAGGTTTCACTCAGTGACAGCGCACCGCTGCCGGCCAGCACCGCCACGGCGAACAGCAAAACCGTGCCGGGCACGATCAGCCCGGCAATCGCCAGGCATTCGACAAAGGCCACGATGAACACTGCCGCCGCCAGCCATTGCGGGTTGACCGCCAACCATCCGGTCACGCTATCGAGCCATGGGCCCATATTCAAAACTCCAGTTTATAAGTGCCTCCCCCTGTAGGAGCGAGCTTGCTCGCGATGATCGTGAACGATGACGCGCACTGCCTGCAAAAAAGCGTCGCCTTCAGATTCATCGCGAGCAGGCTCGCTCCTACAGGGGGATGTTCATAGCAGTATGTAGTCGTGACCTTCGATTTGCCCGCGACGCAGCGGGTTGCGCGTACAGTAGGGCGCATACGCTGCGTCGACGAAGCGGTACATCAAATGTTCGTCACGCCCGTGGGGAATGCCCAGGCGCGTGGTCTGAATAATGTGCGTCGGTACCGGCCCGACATCTTCCACCAGCAGAACTTCATGGTCAAAACGCTTGGCATCCCACACCGGTACTTTCAGTCCCAGGGCCTTGCACAGCAATGTCTGCCCGGAGCAGAGCTTTTGCGAAGGGCGAGGACGGCCCTGGGTATCGGGGTTGTTCAGCATCATTTGCGCCAGGCTGGCCGGCCCGCTGATCTCATCGACCCACGGATAAGCCGATTTGATCAGCACCGCGTTGCCGGGCCCCTGGGCGCTGAAGTTCAGCGAATCGCCGCCACGGGCGTAGTACATATAGATGTGGCCGCCATCCAGAAATAAAGCCTTACGCTTTTCCGTGTAGCCAAGTGAGGCGTGACTGCCTTTCTCGCTGCAGTAATAAGCTTCGGTTTCGATGATTCGAGCGCTGAGCCACAGGTCGCCGATCCGGTGGCGGATGACCTTGCCCAATAATTCCCGGGCCAGGACCTGGGCGTCCCGATCGAAAAAGGCGTCTCCAAGTGCCTTGGGCTGGGTCATTGCGTTCGCGCGAACAGTCAGATCGGACATGATAAGCGGCGTAATAAGGGCTGAATGAGTCGTGATGATAACAATTTGCAGCTTAATCGAGCCTGAATGCAGGCAAATCACCCTCCATTTCGACCATCCGCCCGTCACCGCTGTTAGTCAGGAGACGCGGCAGCTATAATCTGCCGCTTTACTCTTTGCCACGACCTTGGAAAAGGCCACGCCAGACCATGACTGAGTCCGTTCTTGACTACATGACCCGCCTGGGTCGCGCTGCCCGTGAAGCTTCCCGCGTGATCGGCCGTGCCAGCACCGCGCAAAAGAACCGCGCCCTGCAGGCTGCCGCCAATGCGCTGGACGCCGCTCGCGCCGAGCTGACCGCTGCCAATGAACAGGATCTGGCGGCTGGCCGTGCCAATGGGCTGGAGCCTGCGCTTCTGGAACGCCTGGCACTGACTCCGGCACGGATCGACGGCATGATCGTCGGGCTGCGTCAGGTTGCTGCCTTGCCGGACCCGGTGGGCGCTATCCGTGACATGAGCTACCGGCCGTCGGGTATTCAGGTGGGCAAGATGCGCGTGCCTTTGGGCGTGATCGGGATCATCTACGAGTCGCGGCCGAACGTGACCATCGATGCCGCCAGCCTGTGCCTGAAGTCTGGCAACGCGACTATCCTGCGTGGCGGGTCCGAGGCGATTCATTCCAATCGTGCCATCGCCGCCTGCATCCAGCGCGGCCTGGCCGAGGCCGATCTGCCGGCCGCGGTGGTGCAAGTGGTCGAAACCACGGATCGCGCTGCCGTCGGTGCGTTGATCACCATGCCCGAATACGTGGATGTCATCGTGCCCCGTGGCGGTCGTGGCCTTATCGAGCGCGTCAGTCGCGACGCCAAGGTGCCGGTGATCAAGCATTTGGACGGTATTTGCCACGTTTACGTCAGTGAGCACGCCGACCTGGCCAAGGCCCAACGCATCGCGTTCAACGCCAAGACTTACCGCTATGGCATCTGCGGCGCCATGGAAACACTGCTGGTCGATCAAACCGTTGCGAAAGATTTCCTGCCAGCTATGGCCGCCCAGTTCCGCGAAAAAGGCGTCGAGCTGCGCGGTTGTGAGCGCACCCGGGCGATCATCGAAGCGCTGCCGGCCACCGAAGGAGACTGGAGCACCGAATACCTGGCGGCGATCCTGTCGATCCGTGTGGTGGACGGACTGGACCAGGCCATCGAGCACATCAATCATTACGGTTCCCATCACACCGATTCGATCGTCAGCGAACACCAGGGCGACACCCGGCGTTTTGTGGCTGAAGTCGACTCCGCGTCGGTGATGATCAATACCCCGACGTGCTTCGCCGATGGCTTCGAATACGGTTTGGGTGCCGAGATCGGCATTTCTACTGATAAGCTGCACGCCCGAGGCCCGGTGGGTCTTGAGGGGCTGACCTGCGAGAAGTACATCGTGGTCGGTGATGGCCATTTGCGCGGACAGGAGCCGGTCTGACTTGGGCGACTTCGACCCGTCAGCCCCGGTCACTGCCCCAGAACCTGTGCCTCGCCGCATTGGCGTACTGGGCGGAACCTTTGACCCGGTGCACATCGGCCATTTGCGCGGTGCGCTGGAAGTCGCCGAGACACTGGCGCTCGATGAGCTGCGCCTGACACCCAGTGCCAGGCCCCCTCATCGGGATACGCCGCAGGTGTCGGCGAAAGACCGTCTGGCGATGGTCGAGTGCGCGGTGGCCGGTGTGGCACCGTTGGTGGTGGACGCCCGTGAATTGCAGCGGGACAAACCGTCCTACACCATTGATACCCTGGAACTGATGCGGGCCGAGTTGGCCGCGCACGACCAGGTTTTTCTGCTTCTGGGCTGGGACGCTTTTTGCGGCCTGCCCACTTGGCACCGCTGGGAAGAGTTGCTCCAGCATTGCCACATCCTGGTGTTGCAACGCCCGGATGCCGACAGCGAGCCGCCGGATGCCTTGCGCAACCTGCTGGCCGCGCGCTCGGTGAGCGACCCGCTGGCCCTCAAAGGGCCGAGCGGACAGATTGCATTCGTCTGGCAGACGCCGCTCGCGGTATCCGCCACCCAGATCCGTCAACTGCTGGCCAGCGGTAAGTCGGTACGTTTCCTGGTGCCCGACGCGGTCCTGGCCTACATCGATGCGCACGGACTTTACCGTGCGTCGAACTGAATAGGAGTGCTTCAAGGCACGTGGCAACAACGTGTATCGAAGCGCCCGAACATACGAGCAAAACGAGTTTTATATGACAGACAAAGACCAAACCAAAGTTAAGCGCAAAGGCACGTTCAAGAGCGCCCCGCTGCCAGTAGAGGCTCACACGGGCGTGATTCTGGCCGGCGCAGAGCTGGTCAAGGTTGCCGTAGCTGCCCTGGAAGACGTCAAGGCCCAGGACATCCAGGTGATCGACGTTCGCGACAAGCAGAGCATCACTGACTACATGATCATCGCTACCGGTACCTCCAACCGCCAGATCGGCGCGATGCTGGACAAGGTCCGCGAGGCGGTCAAGGCTCAAGGCGTCAAGCCGCTGGGTGAAGAAGGCAAGGGCGACAGCGACTGGGTCCTGCTGGACATGGACGATGTCATCGTACACATGATGACCGCGTCGGCTCGCCAGTTCTACGACCTGGAGCGCCTGTGGGCCGGTGCCGAGCAGAGCCGTTCGGCCAGCGCTGCTCACCACAGCCCGGAAAACACCCATGAGCACTTCACCAAGCTCAACAAAGACCAGCAATAAGGGACCGCTGTGCGACTGCGACTGATCGCCGTCGGTTCACGCATGCCCAAATGGGTGGAAGAAGGCTGGCACGAATATGCCAAGCGTCTTCCGTCCGAGCTGGCGCTGGAACTGGTGGAAATACCGCTCAATACCCGGGGCAAGAACGCCGATGTGGCCCGCTTCATCCGCCAGGAAGGCGAAGCCATGCTGGCCAAGGTCGGGCCGAACGAGCGAATCGTTACCCTCGAAGTCCACGGCAAGCCCTGGAGCACCGAGCAACTGGCGGTCGAACTCGATCGCTGGCGGCTGGACTCGCGTACGGTCAATTTCATGGTCGGCGGCCCCGAGGGGCTGGCGCCGGAAGTCTGTGCCCGGGCTGATCAACGCTGGTCGTTGTCGCCGCTGACCTTGCCGCACCCGCTGGTGCGGATCTTGATCGGCGAACAGTTGTACCGTGCCTGGACCGTGCTGTCCGGTCACCCTTACCACAAGTAGTTCTGCCCTCATGTCCCAGCCGATCCGCATCAAGGACCACGAAAAAGACGCCCGTCTGGTGCGTGGCCGCGTCGTGTTCGGGGCCATCGCAGTGGTGCTGCTGATTGGCGTGCTGATTGCCCGGTTGTATTTCCTCCAGGTGATCCAGTACGACTATCACTCGACCCTGTCGGAAAACAACCGCGTCCATGTGCAGCCGATTCCGCCGACCCGCGGGTTGATTTTCGACCGCAATGGCGTAGTGATCGCCGACAATCGGCCCAGTTTCAGCCTGAGCATGACCCGCGAGCGTTCTGGCGAGTGGCAGAAGGTGCTCGATGTGATCGTCGAAGTGCTGGAGCTGACGCCCGAGGATCGGGCGATTTTCGAGAAGCGCATGCGCCAGGGGCGACGGCCGTTCGAGCCGGTGCCGATCCTGTTTGAATTGACCGAAGAGCAGATCGCCCGTATTGCCGTGAACCAGTTCCGCCTGCCCGGTGTGGAAGTGGTCGCGCAACTGGTCCGTCATTATCCGCAGGGCGCGCACTTTGCCCACTCGGTGGGTTACATGGGGCGGATCAACGAGAAAGAGCTCAAGACCCTGGACCCGGTGAGTTACAGCGGCACCCATCAAATTGGCAAAACCGGCATCGAGCGCTTCTACGAGGCGGAGTTGCACGGTCAGGTGGGGTACGAGGAAGTCGAGACCAACGCTCGGGGCCGTGTATTGCGGGTACTCAAGCGTACCGAGCCGATCTCCGGCAAGGACATCGTCCTGAGCCTGGATATCAAATTGCAGGAAGCCGCTGAAGCTGCGCTCGGTGGTCGTCGAGGTGCGGTGGTGGCCCTGGACCCGAAAACCGGCGAGGTCCTGGCGATGGTCAGTCAGCCGAGCTTCGATCCGAACCTGTTCGTGACCGGAATCAGCTCAAAGGCCTATTCCGAATTGCGCGACTCCATTGACCGGCCTCTGTTCAACCGCGTTCTGCGCGGTCTGTACCCGCCGGGTTCGACCATCAAGCCGGCGGTAGCGATCGCGGGGCTGGATGCGGGCGTGGTGACCGCGTCTTCCCGGGTGTTCGACCCGGGTTATTACATGCTGCCCAACTACGATCACAAATACCGTAACTGGAACCGTACTGGCGACGGCTTTGTCGACCTGGATACGGCAATCATGCGCTCCAACGATACCTACTTCTATGACCTGGCCCACAAGCTGGGGATCGATCGGTTGTCGGCGTATTTGAGCAAATTCGGCATTGGCCAGAAGGTATCCCTGGACATGTTCGAAGAATCGCCGGGGCTTATGCCGACCCGGGAATGGAAGCGCGCGACCCGTCGGCAAGCCTGGTTCCCGGGTGAAACATTGATTCTGGGGATCGGTCAGGGCTACATGCAGTCGACGCCATTGCAATTGGCCCAGGCCACGGCATTGGTGGCCAACAAAGGCGTATGGAACCGTCCGCACCTGGCCAGGACCATCGAAGGCCAGAAGCCGGTGGATGAGCACCCGATGCCGGACATCATCCTGCGTGACCCGTCCGACTGGACCAAGGTCAACCATGGCATGCAGCAAGTGATGCACGGTGCCCGTGGCACTGCGCGCAAAGCCGCGATCGGTGCGCAATACCGGATCGCCGGCAAGAGCGGTACGGCCCAGGTGGTCGCGATCAAGCAGGGAGAAAAGTACGACCGTTCCAAGGTCCAGGAACGCCATCGCGACCACGCCTTGTTCGTTGGCTTCGCGCCGGCCGACGACCCGAAAATCGTAGTGTCGGTGATGGTCGAGAACGGTGAGTCCGGCTCCGGCGTCGCCGCGCCGGTCGTTCGTCAAATCATGGACGCCTGGCTGCTGGGCCCGGACGGCCGGTTGAAGCCCGAATACGCCGACCCTATCAGTGCAGAGGCTACCGCCCGTGATGAATAATTTTGATCGCATGCTCTCCAGCGAGGATGTGATGCGTCGTCGAGCGACGTTATTGCAACGCCTGCACATCGATGGCCCGTTGTTGATCCTGCTGCTGACACTGGCCGCCGGTAGCCTGTTCGTGCTGTATTCGGCCAGCGGCAAGAGCTGGGATCTGCTCGCCAAACAAGCCACTTCATTCGGCATCGGCCTGGTGTCGATGATCGTCATCGCCCAGTTCGAGCCGCGCTTCATGGCCCGCTGGGTGCCGGTCGGCTATGTGGTCGGTGTGCTGTTGCTGGTGGTGGTGGACGTAATGGGTCACAACGCCATGGGTGCTACGCGCTGGATCAACATTCCCGGCGTCATTCGCTTCCAGCCTTCGGAGTTCATGAAGATCCTGATGCCGGCGACTATCGCCTGGTACCTGTCCAAGCGCACCTTGCCGCCGCAGCTCAAGCACGTGGGCATCAGTCTCATGCTGATTGGCATCCCGTTCATTCTGATCGTGCGGCAACCGGACTTGGGCACTTCGCTGCTGATTCTGGCCGGTGGGGCGTTCGTGCTGTTCATGGGTGGCCTGCGCTGGCGCTGGATCCTCAGCGTGCTCGCCGCTGCCGTGCCTGTGGCGATAGCCATGTGGTTCTTCATCATGCACGACTATCAGAAGCAGCGAATCCTGACGTTCCTCGACCCCGAGAGCGATCCGCTCGGCACCGGCTGGAACATCATTCAGTCCAAGGCGGCCATCGGTTCTGGCGGTGTGTTCGGCAAAGGCTGGCTGCTGGGCACTCAGTCGCATCTGGATTTCCTGCCGGAGAGCCACACCGACTTCATCATCGCGGTGATGGGTGAAGAATTCGGCCTGGTGGGTATCTGCGCGCTGCTGCTGATTTACCTGTTGCTGATTGGGCGCGGCCTGGTGATTACGGCCCAGGCCCAGACATTGTTCGGCAAGTTGCTCGCGGGCAGCCTGACGATGACGTTTTTTGTTTATGTTTTCGTCAACATCGGTATGGTCAGTGGCCTGTTGCCGGTGGTGGGGGTGCCGTTGCCGTTCATTAGCTACGGAGGAACTTCGCTGGTGACGCTGCTGTCAGCGTTTGGGGTTTTGATGTCGATCCATACCCATCGTAAGTGGATCGCGCAGGTTTGAATAAGGTGAAGATTTCAATGCAAGCAATGCGTGGCTGGGTGACTCGATACGCGCCATGGGTCAGCCTGGTAAGCATCCTTGGCACAACGCAGTCAGCAATGGCCGGCGAATATGAAGGTTCACCCCAGGTGGCCGAATTCGTAGGTGAAATGACCCGCGACTACGGCTTCGCCGGTGAGCAACTGATGGGAGTGTTCCGCGAAGCCGAGCGCAAGCAGTCGATTCTGGATGCGATCTCCCGGCCCGCGGAACGGGTCAAGCAGTGGAACGAGTATCGCCCGATGTTCATCACCGACGCGCGGATCGCCCGCGGGGTGGACTTCTGGCGTCAGCACGAGGCGGTACTGGCCCGTGCCGAGCAGGAATACGGCGTGCCGGCCCAGGTGATTGTGTCGATCATCGGCGTTGAAACCTTTTTCGGCCGTAATACCGGAAATTTCCGGGTGATCGATGCCCTGTCGACCCTGGGTTTCGACTATCCTCCCCGTGCCGAATTTTTCCGCAAGGAATTGCGTGAATTCCTGTTGCTGGCCCGGGAAGAACAGGTTGATCCATTGACGCTAAAAGGTTCTTACGCCGGTGCGATGGGGCTGCCGCAATTCATGCCGAGTAGCTTTCGCGCTTATGCCGTGGACTTCGACGGCGATGGCCACATCAATATCTGGACCAATCCGGACGATGCCATCGGCAGCGTTGCCAGTTATTTCAAGCGTCACGGTTGGGTTGCCGGCGAACCGGTGGTCAGTCGCGCCGATGTACGCGGCGAACAGGTGGACGAAGGTTTGACCACCGGTATCGAACCGACGAAAACCGTCGGGGAGTTGCGGGCTCTGGGGTGGTCAAGTCATGATGCGCTGCGCGATGATATGCCGGTTACCGCTTTCCGCCTGGAAGGCGACAATGGCCCCGAGTACTGGATGGGCCTGAAGAACTTCTACGCGATCACGCGTTATAACCGCAGCGTGATGTACGCCATGGCCGTACATCAACTGTCTGAACAGCTGGTCCAAGCACGGGGCGTCAAGTAATGCGGGCATTGCCTATGGATAAACCCCTGAAGCTGATGGCTTTCGCCGCATTGGCGGTGCTGGTGGCCAGTTGCTCGACCAGTCGTGCACCGGCTCCTCAGAAACCCGCCCCCACCGCCGCCGTGCGCACCACGCCGGGGCTGGACATCAACCGTGCCCACAAGGATGGCGCACCCTGGTGGGATGTCGATGTTTCGCGCATCCCTGATGCGACGCCAACTCTGCACACCGGGCCCTATAAGGCCAACCCGTATACCGTGCTGGGTAAGACATATTTCCCGCAGCAGGAGTCCAAGACCTACGTTGCTTCAGGCACGGCCTCCTGGTACGGCACCAAGTTTCACGGTCAGAACACCGCCAACGGCGAAGTGTATGACCTGTACGGCATGAGCGCCGCGCACAAGACATTGCCACTGCCGAGTTACGTTCGGGTAACCAACCTGGACAACAACAAGAGCGTGATCCTGCGGGTCAACGACCGAGGTCCGTTCTATTCGGACCGGATCATCGACTTGTCCTACGCCGCCGCCAAAAAGCTCGGCTATGCCGAAACCGGTACCGCGCGAGTCAAGGTCGAAGGCATCGACCCGCAGGCCTGGTGGGCTGCCAAGGGCCGGCCGGCGCCGCTGATGCTCAACGAGCCAAAAGTCGCGCAAAATAGCGCCCCGGTGATTACGCCTTCGACCGGCACCGTTGAGCAATGGACGCCGCCGCCACAGCAACACGCTGCCGCCGTGGTGCCGGTGCAGCTTGATACCAAAAAAACCGCTTCTGCAGCGTCTGGCCAGTATCTGCAGGTGGGCGCGTTCGCCAACCCGGACGCTGCAGAACTCCTGAGATCCAAGCTCAGCGGGATGGTGAGCGCTCCGGTGTTCATCAGCTCGATCGTGCGCAATCAGCAAACCCTGCATCGGGTACGCTTGGGGCCGATCGGATCGCCGGGTGAAATCCAGCAAGTGCAAAACAGTGTGCGCCTGGCCAACCTCGGTTCGCCGAGCGTAGTGACAGAGTAAAATACGTAGGACTTGATTGACGGTTCACTCGCAGTCGGGGGTGAACCAGGTTGTTGGCTCGTCGAGAACAAAAGCCCGGCAAGGGTGACTGGAGTGAGCAACTAAACACGCGATGACTCGTTAGAAAGTCATTTGATTAGTTTTGCCTGCGGGCAAGTTTCCATTAGCGATTTCGAGAGACGGATGAACATCACCACCTTTGCCAAACGCCTGTTCCTGCTAGTCCCGCTGCTCCTCTCACCCGCCGCGTTCGCGGCCGAGATGATGCCGTCGCCACCGCAACTGGCCGCCAAGGCCTACGTGCTCATGGATGCCAGCAGCGGCAATGTGCTGGTCGAGAACAACGGTGACCAGCGACTGCCGCCGGCCAGCCTGACCAAGCTGATGACCGCCTACATTGCGACCCTGGAAATCCGTCGTGGCCAGATTGGCGAAAACGATCCGGTGACCGTCAGCGAAAACGCCTGGCGTACCGGTGGTTCGCGGATGTTCATCAAGGTCGGCTCGCAGGTGACTGTCAGCGACCTGTTGCACGGCATCATCATCCAGTCGGGCAACGATGCCAGCGTGGCGCTGTCCGAGCACATCGCCGGCAGCGAAGATGCGTTCGCCGACATGATGAACAAGAGCGTTGCCGATCTGGGCATGAGCAACACCCACTTCATGAACCCGACCGGTCTGCCGAACCCTGAGCACTACTCGTCGGCTCACGACATGGCCGTGCTGGCTCGCGCGATCATCCACGAAGACCCGGCTCACTACGCGATCTATTCGCAGAAAGAGTTCTTCTGGAACGGCATCAAGCAACCGAACCGTAACCTGCTGCTGTGGCGCGACAAGACTGTCGACGGTCTGAAAACCGGCCACACCGACGAAGCCGGCTACTGCATGGTGTCCTCGGCTGTACGTGATGGCATGCGCCTGATCGCCGTGGTGTTCGGCACCAACAGCGAAGTGGCTCGCGCCTCCGAGACCCAGAAGCTGCTGACCTACGGTTTCCGCTTCTTCGAAACCCAGACCTTCTATCAGAAGGGCACCGAGCTGGCTCAGGCTCCTGTCTGGAAAGGCTCCACCAACCAGGTCAAGGCTGGCCTGGCTGAAGACCTGACCATGACCCTGCCAAAAGGCCAGCTGAAAAAGCTCGCTGCGAGCATGACCATGAACCCGCAACTGATCGCGCCAATCGCCAAGGGCGACGTGATCGGTAAAGTCGAAGTGAAACTGGACGACAAGGTGGTGCACAGCGCCGATCTGATCGCTCTGGACGCTGTCGAGGAAGGTGGTATCTTCCGCCGCATGTGGGATAGCATCCGTCTATTCTTCTACGGCTTGTTCAACTGAATTTAGTGTGCACCTGCATGGCCCCGCGCTGATCCGGCGCGGGGCCATGCCCGTCGCCACGGCTTACGCTTACGAGGCCGTTACGCCATGACCGATACCGAAGTAAAGGCGCCAAAGATCGAATTCCCTGCCACTGATTACCCGGTTAAGGTGATCAGCGATACTGGCGTGGGCAACAAGGACAGGATCATCGACATCGTCAGGAAACACGCCACCATCAACGATGAGCGTGTTGACGAGCGCCAGAGCAGCAACGGCAAATACACCACCATTCAGTTGCACATTGTCGCGACCGACCAGGACCAGCTGTACAACATCAACAGCGAACTGCGGGCCACCGGTTTCGTGCACATGGTGCTGTGATGTCTGGCACGCTGGGCTTTCGCGAGCTCGGCCAGATGGCTTACGAGCCGGTCTGGCATGCCATGCAACGCTTCACCAACGAGCGCGGCAACGACGCCCCTGACGAAATCTGGCTGGTCGAGCACCCTGCGGTGTTCACCCAGGGCCAGGCGGGCAAGGCCGAACATCTGTTGCTTCCCGGTGATATTCCGGTGGTGCAGGTCGACCGTGGTGGTCAGGTGACTTACCACGGGCCGGGTCAGTTGGTGGCTTACCTGCTGCTCGATGTGCGCAAATTGGGTTTTGGCGTGCGCGATCTGGTCAGCCGGATGGAGCAATGCCTGATCGAGCTGCTGGCCAGTTACGGCGTGACCGCCGCGGCCAAGCCCGATGCACCAGGCGTCTACGTCGACGGGGCGAAAATCGCTTCACTGGGTCTGCGGATCCGCCACGGCTGTTCCTTTCATGGCCTGGCCCTGAACGTGGACATGAACCTGGAACCGTTTCGACGGATTAATCCCTGCGGCTACGCCGGGCTGGCGATGACCCAGCTGAGCGATCACGCAGGATCGATTGAATTTGCCGAGGTAAGTGCCCGGCTGCGTGCGCAGCTCGTCAAACACCTCGACTATGCTGAGCAGACGACCCTAACGGGCGGAATCGACTGATATGACTACTGATGCAGTGCAAACCATGATCCCGACGCAGGATGTCACCGAGCGTCCGGCCCCGCGTGCCAAGGTTGAAGCCGGCGTAAAGCTGCGCGGCGCCGAGAAGGTTGCACGCATCCCGGTGAAGATCATTCCGACCACCGAACTGCCGAAGAAACCCGACTGGATTCGCGTGCGCATCCCGGTGTCTCCGGAAGTCGACCGCATCAAGGCCCTGTTGCGTAAACACAAGCTGCACAGCGTTTGCGAAGAGGCCTCTTGCCCGAACCTGGGCGAGTGCTTCTCCGGTGGTACCGCAACTTTCATGATCATGGGTGACATCTGCACCCGTCGTTGCCCGTTCTGCGACGTCGGCCACGGCCGGCCGAAGCCACTTGACGTCAACGAGCCGGAAAGCCTGGCCATCGCCATCGCCGACCTGAAACTCAAGTACGTGGTGATCACCTCGGTGGACCGCGACGACCTGCGTGACGGCGGCGCCCAGCACTTTGCCGACTGCATCCGTGAAATCCGCAAGCTGTCGCCGAACGTGCAGCTCGAGACCCTGGTTCCGGACTACCGTGGCCGCATGGACATCGCGCTGCAAATCACCGCCGCCGAGCCGCCGGATGTGTTCAACCACAACCTGGAAACCGTGCCGCGCCTGTACAAGGCTGCGCGCCCGGGTTCGGACTACCAGTGGTCGCTGACCCTGCTGCAACGCTTCAAGCAGATGATGCCGCACATTCCGACCAAGTCCGGCCTGATGCTGGGTCTCGGCGAAACCGACGAAGAAGTCATCGAAGTCATGAAGCGCATGCGCGAGCACGACATCGACATGTTGACCCTGGGCCAGTATCTGCAACCGTCCCGCAGTCACTTGCCGGTTCAGCGCTTCGTGCACCCGGACACCTTCGCCTGGTTCGCCGAGGAAGGTTACAAAATGGGCTTCAAGAACGTCGCCTCCGGTCCGCTGGTGCGTTCCTCGTACCACGCCGACGAACAGGCGAAACTGGTCAAGGCCGAGCTGCTCGGCGCCTGATTGGGTGATTCACCGGAAAATGCCCGCATGGCTCCACAGCTCTGCGGGCATTTTTTTGCCTGTCTTACAGCGATGGCCGCTTTTTCCTGCAACCTGCGGGACGATTGACCCTCTTCTGTTTGTTCCCGTTCCTGACTACTGTGTGCTGAAGTTTTCACGCAGGGAGATTCACGGATGACCGCTCGACCGAACCACACCCTTTGGCCCCATGTTCCAGTCCCCGCCTTGCCGTCAGAAGGGCTGATCGGCGTTATTGCGCCTGCAGGACCCGCAGCGCTGGACACCGACAAAGCCGTGCAATGGATGCGTGCTCGTGGCTATTCACTGAAAGTGTTTCCCGGCGTATACGAGAAGGATGGCTACCTGGCCGGAAGCGACGAGGTGCGGCTCAATGATCTGCACGCCGCCTTCGCCGACCGTGAGGTGGATGCGATCATCTGCCTGCGCGGCGGATACGGGACGCCTCGTTTGCTTGATCGCATTGATTTTCAGCTGCTGCGCGATAATGCCAAGCCATTCGTCGGCTACAGCGATATCACCGCACTGCATCTGGCGATCAGCCGCTATTCCGGTTTTGTAACCTTCCATGGTCCGCTGCTCAATGCGGACTTGTTGGGAGGTAAGCAAAAACCCACCGAGTCCTCGTTTTTCAACATGCTGCGCGGTCAAATGAAGGCGGGCAGCGTACTGGCGCACCCGGTGGCCTACCCATTGACCACGATCGAGCCAGGCATCGCTCACGGGCGCTTGCTCGGCGGCAATCTGGCCATGATCGCCGCGACCATGGGCACACCTTACGAGATGGACGCCGAGGGTGTCATTCTGTTGATCGAGGACATCAACGAGCCGCTGTATCGCATCGACCGGTTACTCACTCAACTGCGGCTGGCTGGCACGTTGCACAAGTTGCGCGGTGTGCTGGTCGGGGATGTAGCGGGAGTGGAGATGGCAGCGCTGGACAGGTTGCTCAAGCAGACCTTCGAGCCATTTAAGATTCCGGTGCTGTCCGGGTGGCGCAGTGGGCACTGCGATCCGAACCTGACGTTGCCAATGGGGGCGTTGGTCAGGCTGGATGCCGGGAGCAAGGAACTGGTACTGGAGCAGGATGTGGTGGTCAGGCGCTAGACTTTCATCGCCTGTCAGTCAGTCTTCGCGAGCAAGCCCGCTCCCACATTCCACTCTTTTCGTATGCAAGAACGCGGTTCAATGTGGGAGCGGGCTTGCTCGCGAAGGCAGTTCCGGCCATTCGGCTAGTTAACGGTTACGCAACCCTTCCAGCAACTTGTGCGTCGGATACCCATCCGCTGGCCAGCCAAACGACTGCTGGGCGCTGCGGATGGCCTTGCGGGTGTTGGCGCCGATGATGCCGTCGGCAGTGCCGGCGTCGTAGTTTTGCGCGCTCAGCAGGTTTTGCAGTTCGATCCGCTCGGTACGGCTCAGCGGCAGGTCATCTTTGGGCCAGTTGCCCTGGATCTGGCCTGCGCCGTTGAAGCGCTCGGACAGCAGGCTTACGCCCAAAGCGTAGGATGACGAGTTGTTGTACTTGAGAATCGCCCGGAAGTTGTCGAGCACCAGGAACGCCGGGCCACGATAACCGGCTGGCAGCAGCAGCGCTGCGGACAGCTGTTCCGAGCCTGTCGGTGGCTGGGCTCCATTGGGCAGGGTCACGCCCAGCTGACGCCATTCGGCGACGCTCTTGCGAATCGTGCCATCGGCCAGCATGTAGTTGAAGCCACCCGGCAATTGCACTTCGAAGCCCCATGGCTGGCCTCGCTGCCAGCCCGAGCTTTGCAGATAATGCGCGGTCGAAGCCAGTGCGTCGGCGGAACTGCCCCAGATGTCGCGGCGACCGTCGCCATCGAAGTCAACGGCGTGGGTGTTGTAGGTGGTCGGGATAAACTGGGTCTGGCCCATGGCGCCCGCCCACGAACCGAGCATTTTCTCCGGTTGGATATCACCTTGCTGCAGGATTTGCAGGGCAGCGATCAATTGCGCGTGAGCGAAATCGGGACGGCGGCCCTCGTAGGCCAGGGTCGCCAGGGAGTTGATCACCGACTGGCTGCCCTGGAACTGACCAAAGTTGCTTTCCATTCCCCACACCGCGACCAAGGCCTGCCGATCGACGCCGTAGCGCTGCTCGATGCTTTGCAGGACCGCGGCATATTGGTCGACCAACGCCTGGCCTTTGCGAACCCGCAATGGCGACAGGGCGCCGTCGAGGTATTCCCATACCGGTTTTGCGAATTCCGGTTGGCTGCGATCGGCACGGATCACACTGGGGTCGAAGCTGACATTGGCGAAAGCGCGATCAAACAGATCGGCGCGGATACCCGCGGCCAAGGCATCTTTGCGAAAACCCGCCTGCCATTCGGCAAAGGTCTGGGTTGGCTGTATGTCGAGGTTCTCACCTGTTGGAACCACAGGTGGAACAACCGCCGGTGCGGTAGCGACGGGAAGTGTCTGAAGCGGCTGAGCGTCGGCTGCGGTCGGTTTTTCCGCGCAGGCGACAAGCAAAATGAGGCTGGAGGCTGCAATCAATTGGCGCAGGTGCCAACGACGGGGAAGACAAAAGGGCATGCACGGGTCCAGGGAAAACGGATCAGGTACAGACCTTAACATGTAGAAGGGGTGCTGCGCTTCAAGCAGCCAGAAAGTAAGAAGCCTCCCAGCTATCAGACTGGAAGGCTTCGCGGCGGTAGCTGCCTTTGCCCTTGGCGGTTCGTTCCTGACGGCTGCGGAACAGGGGCTGGGCGATGATGGATTTGGCCTTGTTGGGGCCGTGTCTGGACGGCTTTTTGCTCATGATCGGATCTCTCGATTGAGTGATTTTTGCGCGGGGAAATAATCTGCTGAAGTTGGGGTTCTGTCTAGTCCCCACATTGTGTAGGACCTTTCCGTCTTCTGGGGCTTTTGTGGCGAGGGGGCTTGTCGGACCGCCGCACCGCCCCGTTCGGCTGCGAAGCAGTCGTAAAACCGGCGCCCGCGGGATTTCTGGACAAACGCTGTTGCAGATTTCAGGGCCGCTTCGCGCCCCAACGGGGTGATGCGGCATTCCGACAAGCCCCCTCGCCACAAAAAACTCACTCGGCGGGCAGCGACAATCTCTGGCCGGCCATCAACAACGACAACCGACTGAGGCTCATCCACGGCGACCCGGCAGCCTGACCCTTGATTTGCGCGTCGATGCGCTGAGCTTCCAGCAGCAACTGCGCCCAGCGTTGTGCCGAGTAGCGTTGCAGGGCCTTGCTCATCAACGGTTTGCGCTTGTCCCAGACAGGCGGTTTGGCCTGGCTGAATGCCTTGTCCAACGGCGTGCCCTGGCTGTATTGCAGGGAAATATTGGCCAGCAGACGCAGTTCACGGGCCAGGGCCCAGAGAATCACCGGCGGTTCAACGCCTTCACCGCGTAATCCTTCGAGCATGCGCAAGGCATGGGCCGCTTCGCCGTTGAGCACCGCATCGGTCAGGCCAAAGACATCGAAGCGTGCACTGTCGGCCACTGCAGCCTGCACGGTTTCAACAGTGATCTGTCCGCCTTCGGCCATCAGCTTGAGCTTTTCGATTTCCTGGGCGGCTGCCAGCAGGTTGCCCTCGACTCGAGCCGCGATCAGTTCAACGGCGTCCTGGCTGGCGCTAAGCCCTGCCTGGGACAGGCGTTGACGAATCCAGCTCGGCAGCTGGCTGACATCCACCGGCCAGATTTGCACGAACTGGGTCTGCTGACCCTCGACCAGCGCTTTGCCCCACTTGGTCTTCTGCGCACTGCCATCGAGTTTCGGCAGGCTGATCAACAGCAGCGTGTCTTCGGCCGGGCGCGAGCAGTACTCGATGAGCGCGGCAGCACCTTTGTCACCGGGTTTGCCGGAAGGCAGACGCAGTTCCAACAGGCGCTTTTCGGCAAACAGCGACATGCTGGCGCCGGCTTGCAGCAGCGTACCCCAGTCGAAACTGGCGTCGGCGGCAAATACCTGGCGCTCATCGAAACCCTGTTGGCGCGCGGCTGTGCGAACAGCATCGGCGGCCTCCTGGCACAACAACGGGTCATCGCCGCTGATAATGTAGACAGGCGCAAGGGTACCTTGCAGGTGTTTGGCGAGTTGGGCGGGAGCGAGCTTCATAAGAGAGGGCGAACGGGGCGCCTGAGCGCCCCGTAAGTCTTACTGCTGCGGCAGTTCGACAGGCGACTGACGCGGGGTGTTCGCTTCAGCCTTCTGTGCCGCTTCCAGTGCCGCGGCGTCAGCCTTGGCCTTGGCGTCGGCGGTCTGCTGCAACTGATCGAGCTGGGCCGGGGTCAGTTGTTGCAGACGCAGCATCATGCGCTGAACCAGCTCGCGACGGGTTTCTACTCGCGCTGTATTTGCTTCCTGGTCGGAGCCCACGAGGTTGTTGCCGTCGTGCATGAAGATTTTCTGCACTTCAAGCTTGTCGCTCAGCAGTGGCTGGTTGCCCTGGCCACGGATGTCGTAGCTCAGCACCGTAGTCACTTGATACTCACCAGCGCGGCCGGCACCGGCGTAGCTGAGGATGCGCTGGCTTTCCTGTTCATTGGTCAGCACCAACTTGTAAGGTGCGCCGGTGTAAACCTTGACCCCGCTGCTTTGCAGAACCTGACGCAGTTGGGTAACGGTTTGGCCGTAGGCGTCACGGGCGCTCACGTCGAGTTCCTTGATCGCCAGCTCGTTGGTGCCGGTGCCGCGCAGCTGAAAACCACAGGCGCTCAACAGGACCGCAAGGCCCATCACCAGCAGATTGCGTTTGATCATCTTGTTGCTCCCCTTGAAACCATGTGGGCCGACCAGGCGGCCCGAAAGGTTTTACTCGGCGCCAGGCGTACCTGGCGCCTGTTCCAATTAGCTGGCGACGATATTGACCAGTTTCCCGGGCACTACGATCACTTTACGAATGGTCAGACCGTCAACGAAACGCAGCACGTTCTCATTGGCGCGGGCGGCCGCTTCGACTTCTTCGCGGCTGGCGCTGGCCGGCATTTCGATGTGGCCGCGCAGCTTGCCGTTGACCTGGATGACCAACTGCAGGCTGTCCTGCACCAGAGCGCTTTCGTCCAGCACCGGCCAACCAGCATCGATCACCGGGTCGGCATGACCCAGTTGATTCCACAACTCGTGGCTGATGTGCGGGGTGATCGGGGCCAGCAGCAGCGTCACGGTTTGCAGACCTTCATGAACCAGTGCGCGATCCTGTTCGGTGCCTTGCGGGGCTTTTTCCAGCACGTTCATCAGCGTCATCACCTGGGCGATGGCGGTGTTGAATTTGTGGTTCTGGCCGACATCATGGCTGGCTTGCTTGATGGCCTGGTGGATCGAACGGCGAATGACTTTCTGCTCGTCGTTCAGGCTGGCGATGTCCAGTTTGCCCGGCAGGCCCTGAATGACGTGGGCTTGAGCCAGACGCCAGACGCGCTTGAGGAAGCGGTGCGAACCCTCTACGCCGGAGTCGGACCATTCCGCGCTCATATCTGGCGGCGAGGCGAACATCATGAACAGGCGGCAGGTGTCTGCGCCGAACTGGTCGATCATCGACTGTGGGTCGACGCCGTTGTTCTTCGACTTGGCCATCTTCTCGGTGCCACCGATTTCCACCGGCAGGCCGTCTGCGATCAGCTTGGCGCTGATGACCTTGGCCTTGCTGTCGCGTTCGAGTTCAACGTCCGCCGGGTTGAACCAGGTGTAGGCACCGTTGGCTTCGCGACGATAGTAAGTCTCGGCGATCACCATGCCTTGGGTCAGCAGGTTCTTGAACGGCTCGTTGGAGCTCACCAGGCCTTCGTCACGCATCAGCTTGTGGAAGAAGCGCGCGTAGAGCAGGTGGAGAATCGCGTGTTCGATACCGCCGATGTACTGATCCACCGGCAGCCAGTGGTCGGCAGCGGATTTTTCTACCAGGCCACCTTCAAAGTGCGGTGAGGCGTAACGGGCGTAGTACCACGAGGACTCGACGAAAGTGTCCATGGTGTCGGTTTCACGCTTGGCAGGCTGGCCGCATTTCGGGCAGCTGCACTCGTAGAACTCGGGCATGCGTGCCAGCGGTGAACCGGCGCCATCGGGTACGACGTCTTCCGGCAGTACGACCGGCAGTTGATCTTCCGGTACCGGCACGTCACCGCACGCAGTGCAGTGGATGATCGGGATCGGGCAGCCCCAGTAACGCTGACGGCTGATGCCCCAGTCGCGCAGGCGGAACTGGGTGCGCGAGGCACCGAGGTTTTTCTTGATCAGCGCGACTTCGATGGCATCGAAGGCGCCAGCGAAGTCGAGACCGTCGAATTCACCGGAGTTGATCAGGGTGCCGTGCTCACCGTAGGCGTCCTGCCAAGGTGCCGGGTTGGTGTCGCCAGAGCTTGTGCGCACCACGGACTTGATCGGCAGGTTGTACTTGGTGGCGAATTCGAAGTCACGCTCGTCGTGGGCCGGAACAGCCATGACCGCGCCGTCGCCGTAATGCATCAACACGTAGTTGGCGACCCACACCGGCAGTTTTTCACCGGTCAGCGGGTGCTCGACGAACAACGAAGTCGGCAAGCCTTTTTTCTCTTGAGTGGCGACGTCGGCTTCGGCGACGCTGCCGCCCTTGCATTCAGCGATGAACGCTTGCAGCTCGGGGTTGTTCTGTGCGGCCAGAGTGGCCAATGGGTGCTCGGCGGCCACGGCGACATAAGTCGCTCCCATGAGGGTGTCCGGACGGGTGGTGAAGACTTTCAGTGCGCCGGCTTCGCCGATGGAGTCGACGTTGTACGGGAACTGCACTTCCATGCCGCGGGATTTGCCGATCCAGTTGCGCTGCATGGTCTTGACCTGTTCAGGCCAGCCAGTCAGTTCGTCGAGGCTATCGAGCAGCTCATCCGCATAGGCGGTGATCTTGAAGTAGTACATCGGGATTTCGCGCTTTTCGATCAGCGCGCCGGAACGCCAGCCGCGACCGTCGATCACCTGTTCGTTGGCCAGAACGGTCTGATCGACCGGGTCCCAGTTCACGGTGCCGCTTTTCTTGTAAATCACGCCTTTTTCGAACAGGCGAGTGAACAGCCATTGTTCCCAGCGGTAGTAATCGGGCTTGCAGGTGGTCACCTCACGGGACCAGTCCACCGCCAGGCCCAGGCTGCGCAGCTGGGATTTCATGTAGGCGATGTTTTCGTAGGTCCACTTGGCGGGCGCTACGTTGTTCTTCATCGCGGCGTTTTCCGCCGGCATGCCGAAGGCGTCCCAACCCATGGGTTGCAGAACGTTCTTGCCCTGCATGCGCTGATAGCGGGAGATCACGTCGCCGATGGTGTAGTTGCGCACGTGCCCCATGTGTAGCTTGCCGCTGGGGTAAGGGAACATGGACAGGCAGTAGTAGGTCTCCTTGCCTGGCTGTTCACTGACTTCAAAGGACTTTTGCTCGTCCCAGAACGACTGGGCGGCGGCTTCGATTTCACGGGGCTGATATTGTTCGTGCATGGCTACTTTTGAACTGAATAGGGGTGGCCTAATCCTCTTCAATGCAACGCTGGACGTTGAAGGCGCCGGATTGGCGTTTTCGATGTCCAGCCGAGCTGGAAGTGGAGTTACAGGAAGCGCCGTAGCATACATGACCGCGCTCTACCGAGGGAAACCCTGATTGTTGCCGCGCATCCGGCAAAAATGACTGCAAGGTCCGTTGGTCGCGGCGTTCAGCCGGTTTGTTCGTGGAAGCTAAGCTCTAACTGGGGAGTAGGTCTTATCTTCCAATGAGGTGAGGGATGGTTGAGTCACAACGAAAAGCTACTAAGCCGGAGCTGTACGAAAGACTGATTGATCGTCTGGGCATGGCCCTGGAAGCGGCGAAAACTGCTGGACGGCTGCGTGACGTACGCCCTCTGGAACTGGAACTGCGTGGCCTGAGCCCCGCAGAGTTTGCACTGGTCAAGGCGTATCTGGATCGCAGTGAACGTGAGACACACGGATACCTGTCAGAAGCGATAAAGCAACTCGATACACCACGTTCGGCCAAGATCATCTGGCTCAAGGACAAAGTCCCCGGCAGAGACGCGGTAAAGGTCCGGTCTTTGCAGTTCAAATAGGCAAAGAGCCATGCACCATGATTTTTCCAAGCATAGTCTTTGCGTATCGATTGTTGTATTGCGTCAACCCACTTAGGCTTCGGGCATCTCAGGGAGATGCTCGATGCCGTTTCGTTATTTCGTTAAACAACTTCTTCTGCCACCCGGCATTCTCTTGCTGCTGCTTTTGCTCGCCTGGTGGCTGCGCCGCTCAAGGCCGCGGCTTGCGGGTGCGTGCTTTGCCCTCGGCTTGGGCGGGCTCTGGCTGATGAGCCTGCCGGTCGTAGTGCAATGGAGTGCCAGCCAGCTTGAACGTGAGCCCCCTCTGGCTCGCGACGAATGGGCAACCCTGGGACAGCGCGCCGACGCCATCGTGGTGCTCGGCTCCGGGCGCGAACGGGGCGATGTGGCCTGGGGCAGCGACCAGCCAACGGGTAACGGCCTGGAGCGCCAGCGCTATGCGGCGCGCCTGGCCAAGGCGTCAGGTTTGCCAGTGCTGACCAGTGGCGGGTTGCATTTCGGCACGCCGCCCAGCGAGGCGCAGTTGATGGCCGATTCCTTGCGCGATGATTTCGGTGTGATGGTGCGTTGGCAGGAAGGGGGCAGCCGGACCACCTGGGAGAATGCGCAGCTCACGGCGCAGGTATTGTTACCCGAAGGCATCAAGCGTGTGGTGGTCGTCACTCACGCAGCGCACATGCCTCGCGCGGTCTGGAGTTTCCACAAGGCAGGATTTGAGGTGGTGCCCGCCCCGGTCGGTTTCCTTGGCGGCGACAACGCCCTGCCGTTGGGCGGCTGGATGCCGGAGTACAAATCGATCTGGCAGAGCGGACAGTTGATGAATGAGGCGGTGGGGCAAGTCGGGTATTCGATTTTTTATCGCTGAACCCTGTGGCGAGGGGGGGCAAGCCCTCTCGCCACAAAAGGCCGCCAGTCTCAGACGGTTTTCGCCATCCGGTTCGCCACCAGCGCCCAGCCAAACAACAGCACACAAAGGATGATCAACGGCCATGAACGCCACTGCAGATAAGGCGTCAGGTTGTGCATCGGCACCACTTCACCGTACAGGATGCCTCGCTCGAACTGCGGGATCTGGGCGGTGATCTGGCCGAATGGATTGATCAGCCCGGTTACACCGTTGTTGGTCGCGCGGATCATCCAGCGACCGGCTTCCAGCGCGCGCATCTGCGCCATTTGCAAGTGTTGCAGCGGGCCTATGGAGGTGCCGAACCAGGTGTCGTTGCTGATCGTCAGCAGCAGATCGCTACGGGCGGCCAGGCTGGCGGCAAACTCCGGATAGACCACTTCGTAGCAAATGTACGGCGCGATCTGATAACCCTTGGCTTGCAGCAAAGGCTGGTCGGCCGGGCCTCGGGCGAAGTCCGACATCGGCAAATCGAAGAATGCGATCAGGCCTCGCAGCACATCCTGCAGTGGCACGTATTCGCCAAACGGCACCAATTTCTGCTTGAGGTAAGTACCATCGCCTTCACCCGTGACGGTAATGCCGTTGTAAAAACGCTTTTCCTGGTGGACCATTTGGCGGATCGGCACGCCGGTAATCAGCGCCGAATTACGCTCGGCTGCAAAATTGCCCATCATGTTCAGGTAGCCCTCGGCGGACTCCTTGAGCACCGGCACCGCCGTTTCCGGCCAGATCAGCAGGTCGACGGGTTTGGAGCTGAAACTCATGTCGCGATAAAGCGCCAACTGCGCGTTGAGCTGCGCCGGGTCCCACTTCAGGCTCTGTTCGACATTGCCCTGGATCGCCGCGACACTCAGTGGTGCCCCGGCCGGGCTGGTCCAGGCATGATGCTTTAGGGCGAAACCCGCCACCCAGGGGCCGACCAACAGCAAAGCGCCCGCTGCAATGAAGCCTTTGCGGCCAGTGCGAACCAGGCGCAGGGCGTTGTAGAGCAATGCTGCGGTCAGGGCCAAGGTGAAGGAAATCAGCCACATCCCGCCCACCGGCGCGAGGCCGGTCAGCGGGCCGTCGAGCTGACTGTAACCCGAGTAGAGCCAGGGAAAGCCGGTGAGAAACCAGCCGCGAAAGGCTTCCTGTCCAACCCACAATGCAGCAAACGCCAGGGCATCGGCCAGTGGAGCCTCGTTGCGACGCAACCAGCGCGCCCACAACCAGGCGGGCAGGGCGAAGAACCAGGCAATCGCCGCCGTGAAGAGCAGCATGAGGAAGCCGGCCAGCAGCATTGACGCGCCACCGAAGTGGTGGATGCTGTAGTAGATCCAGCTGGTACCGGCACCAAAAAGTCCGAAGCCGAAGCACCAGCCTCGACCAAGGGCCTGGCGTGGACTGAGCTCACGCAGGCCGGCGTAGAACAATCCGACCGCCAGCAATGCCAGCGGCCAGATATCGAACGGCGCAAGCGCCAGGGTGGTGATTGCACCGGCCGCCACGGCCAGCAGGTTACCGGGCCAGCCGGGGCGGGTTGTCCAGCGCATTTCAATCCTTAGCGAGCAATGGGTGTCAGACGCAGCAGGTGAATCCTTCGGCTGTCGGCATTCAGGATGCGGAAGCGGTACTGGCCGATTTCGGTGATTTCGTTGCGTTTTGGCAGGTGCCCGAACGCACTCATCACCAGGCCGCCGACGGTGTCGAACTCGTCGTCGGAAAATTCGCTGTCGAAAAACTCGTTGAAGTTCTCGATCGGCGTCAGTGCCTTGATCAGGAAGTCTCCGCTTGGCAGCGGCTTGATGTAGCTGTCTTCCTCGACGTCGTGTTCGTCTTCGATATCACCGACGATCTGTTCCAGGACGTCTTCAATCGTCACCAGACCCGCCACACCGCCGTATTCGTCGATGACGATGGCCATGTGATTGTGGTTGGCGCGGAACTCGCGCAGCAGCACGTTCAGGCGCTTGGACTCCGGCACGAACGTGGCCGGACGCAGCAGGTCCTTGATGTTGAAGCTGTCGCCATTTTCCTTGAGGATCAATGGCAGCAAGTCCTTGGCCAGCAGCACGCCCATCACGTCATCGTGGCTTTCGCCGATCACCGGGTAGCGGGAGTGGGCCGAGTCGACCACGGCTGGGAGGAATTCGCGGGGTGTCTGGGTCGCCTTGATGCTGACCATTTGCGAACGCGGCACCATGATGTCGCGTACCTGCAGGTCGGCTACCTGGATGGCGCCTTCGACGATGGCCAGCGCTTCGCTGTCCAGCAGTTTGTTCTGGTGTGCGTCGCGCAGCAGCTCCAGCAGCTCCTGGCGGTTCTTCGGCTCGTGGGCAAAAGCCTGGGTGAGCTTACCCAGCCATGACTTCTGCCCGTTGCTCGATCGATCTTCGCTCATAGCGATTACTCTGAATCCTTTGTTGTTTCGGTAGGGGAAATATCAGTTTCGTCGTCCGCGTACGGATCGGGATAGCCCAGTTCTGCAAGCAACGTTCGTTCCAGTGCTTCCATTTCTTCGGCTTCTTCGTCGTCTATATGGTCGTAACCAAGCAGATGCAAGCAGCCGTGAATCACCAGGTGTGCCCAATGGGCCTTGAGTTCCTTGCCTTGCTCGGCGGCTTCGCGCTCGACCACCGCCACGCAGATCACCAGATCGCCCAGCAACGGGATGTCGAGAAACTCGTCGGGAACATCCGCCGGGAACGACAAGACGTTGGTGGCGTAATCTTTCTGCCGCCAAGTGTGGTTCAGCTCGCGGCCTTCGGCTTCGTCGACCAAACGAATGGTCATTTCCGAGTCGGCGCTACGCTGGCGCAGGGCCAGTTCACACCATTGGCGGAACTCGGCTTCGCTGGGCGCGCGCGCTTCGGTGGCGATTTGCAGGTCTAGCTCAAGCATCGCGGCGGCTATCCTTGGCGGCTGCATCATCGGCCGCTTTGGTTTCGAAGCGCTCGTAGGCTTCGACGATGCGCTGCACCAATGGGTGGCGCACGACGTCCTTGGGCTGGAAATGGGTGAAGCTGATGCCCGGCACATCCTTGAGCACTTCTATCACGTGATGCAGGCCGGACTTGGTGCCGCGAGGCAGGTCGACCTGGGTGATGTCGCCGGTAATGACTGCCGTGGAGCCGAAGCCGATCCGGGTCAGGAACATTTTCATCTGTTCGACCGTGGTGTTCTGGCTTTCGTCGAGGATGATGAAGCTGTTGTTCAGGGTGCGCCCGCGCATGTAGGCCAGCGGCGCGACTTCGATCACCTGGCGCTCGATCAGCTTGGCGACGTATTCGAAACCGAGCATTTCGTAGAGTGCGTCGTAGAGCGGACGCAGGTACGGGTCGATCTTCTGCGACAGGTCGCCGGGCAGGAAGCCGAGTTTTTCACCGGCTTCGACCGCTGGACGAACCAGCAGGATGCGGCGGATCTGCTCGCGTTCCAGCGCATCGACCGCACAGGCGACAGCCAGGTAGGTCTTGCCGGTACCGGCCGGACCAATGCCGAAGTTGATGTCGTTACCGAGGATTTCCTTGACGTAGCGCAGTTGATTCAAGCCGCGGGGGCGAATCATGCCTTTCTTGGTGCGCAGGGCTACGGAGGGTTCGGCGGGGGAGTGGTTGTCCAGCTCCTCGATGGCCGATTCCTGCAGGAACAGGTGGACCATGTCCGGCGACAGCTCGGTACCCTTGGTTTCCCGGTACAGGCGGCGCAGGAGGTTTTCCGCGGAGGAGGTGTGTTTGGGCTCGCCGATCAGTTCGAACTGGTTTCCGCGATTGCGGATCTCGATGCTCAGGCGCTGTTCGATCAAGCGCAGGTGCTCGTCGAATTGCCCGCACAGATTGGCAAAGCGGCGAGCCTCAAAGGGCTCGAGGATGAAACGATGTGGTTCTATGGGTGCGTTCAAGGTCGTATTTAGCCGCCCTGGGGCAATTGAGATGAAATCAAGGATAACGCCAGCGGCGTGGGTGCGAAAGCTCTTAAATAAGATGCACGAATTCGCTACTTGACTGTGGCGGGGGGGCTTGCCCCCGTTCGGCTGCGATGCAGTCGCAAAGTATAGGGAGCGCTGCGCAATCCAGCGGGGGCAAGCCCCCTCGCCACAAAAGCCCGGCTCCCACAGTGTTACTGGATCAGAGAACCCCGCAGCGAGTGCGGTTGCGCGGCATCGATGTGCACATCGGCGAACTGGCCGATCAAGGTCGGATTGTCGCAGCGGAAGTTGACGATCCGGTTATTCTCGGTGCGACCCTGCAACTCACCGGGGTCTTTTTTCGAGTAATCGGTCACCAGGATGCGCTGGATCGAGCCGACCATTTGTCGGCTGATCTCGAAACCTTGCTGGTTCAGGCGATGTTGCAGGGCGTTCAGCCGTTCTTTTTTCAGTTCTTCCGGCGTGTCATCGGCCAGATCGGCTGCCGGAGTACCCGGGCGCTGGCTGTAGACGAACGAGTAGGAGAAGTCGAAACCGACGTCCTCGATCAGCTTCATGGTCTGTTCGAAGTCTTTCTCGGTCTCGCCCGGGAAACCGACGATGAAGTCCGAGCTGATGCAGATGCCCGGCACGGCGGCCCGTAACTTGCGCAGCTTGGATTTGTACTCCAGCGCTGTGTGGTTGCGCTTCATCGCTGCCAGGATGCGGTCCGAGCCCGATTGCACCGGCAGGTGCAGGTGTTTGACCAACTCCGGTACCTCGGCGTGGGCCTGGATCAGGCTGTCGGAGAACTCCAGCGGGTGCGAAGTGGTGTAGCGGATGCGATCGATGCCGTCGACAGCGGCCACCACGCGGATCAGTTCGGCCAGATCAGCCAGGCGCCCGTCATGGGTAAGGCCGCGATAGCCGTTGACGTTCTGCCCCAGCAAGGTCACTTCGCGCACACCGTTCTCGGCGAGGTGAATGATCTCGGCGATCACGTCGTCGAACGGCCGGCTGACTTCTTCGCCGCGGGTGTAGGGCACCACGCAGAACGTGCAGTACTTGCTGCAGCCTTCCATCACCGACACATACGCGCTTGGGCCGTCGATACGCGGCTCGGGCAAATGGTCGAATTTTTCGATTTCCGGGAACGAGACGTCGACCTGCGGCAGCCGGGTGCTGCGCGCAGCGTCGATCATTTCCGGCAGGCGGTGCAAAGTCTGCGGGCCGAACACCACGTCGACGTACGGGGCGCGGTCGCGGATGGCGGCGCCTTCCTGACTGGCCACGCACCCGCCGACGGCGATCACCATTTCAGGGTTAGCCAATTTCAGCTCGCGCCAGCGGCCGAGCTGGGAGTACACCCGGTCCTGGGCGCGTTCGCGGATCGAGCAGGTGTTGAGCAGGATCACGTCGGCGTCTTCAGCGCGAGCGGTGACTTCCAGGGCCTGATGTTCGCCCAGCAGATCGACCATGCGCGAGCTGTCGTACTCGTTCATCTGGCAACCGTGGGTTTCGATGTAAAGCTTCTTGGCCATGGAATAGAGTCATCACGTGATTCAAAGAACCGCGCATTATAGGGAACATGTTCCAAGGTTCCTACCGCTGTGCGTCCGGCGGCTATGCTATAGTTCGCGCCCTCATTTTTATCCCCCGATGTGTTGCTCGCCCACCATGACCAAACGTGAAGCTCCAATCTACAAGGTGATTTTTCTTAACCAGGGCCAGGTGTACGAAATGTATGCCAAGCAGATCTATCAAAGTGATCTGTGGGGCTTCCTGGAAGTGGAAGAATTCGTCTTTGGCGAGCGCACGCAAGTGGTCGTCGATCCGAGCGAAGAAAAGCTCAAGGCTCAGTTCGAGGGCGTTGTGCGCAGTTTCGTGCCGATGCATTCGATCGTGCGCATCGACGAAGTCGAGCGCCTGGGTACGCCTAAGATCAGTGAAGCCCGCGGCGCGGTCGGCAATGTGATGCCGTTTCCGATGCCGATGCCTGAGAAGTAGGGCATTTGTGGTAAGGGGGCTTTTGTGGTGAGTGGGGTGCGGCGGTCCGACAAGCCCCCTCGCCACAGTGCAGCCCCCTCACCACAAAATCATTTGTGACAATTAAGGCAGCGGCGCAAACGGCGTGCGCCCATCGGCACTCTGCAATTCCATCAAATATTTACGGAATATTTGCCCCAGCACCTGGGTAGCGATTTCCAGTTCTTCGCGCGGCATCTTTTCCGTGACTTCGTCGGCGGTGTCCAGCGCATCTTCAGCGCCATTGACCGCCGCCATTTTCAGCAAGATATAGGCTTGAACGTTGTTGGCCGGTACGCCTTCGCCGTGGAAGAACATGGTGCCAAGTTTGAATTGCGCCTGGGCGTGGCCCTGCAGCGAGGCCTTTTCGAAATAGCTCAGGGCTTGATTGAGGTCGCGCGGCGCGTTTTTGCCGTCGTAGTAGAACTCGCCCAACTCGTATTGCGCCTGGGCATCCCCTTCATCCGACGCTTTCTGGCAGGCGGCGAGTGCCTGGGCCAGGTCTTGCGGCTGGGTATTGAGGGTGCAGCGACCCATCGCTGGGATTAACAACGAGTTGCCGCCTGCTTGTGCGTGCGCGAGCAGGGGCTGAAGGAGCAACAGGCAGCCCAGTGAAAGGGCGCGGCCGGTGCGGTTCATGGGAATCGACTTACCTCTGAAGGGCGCGCGGACCCATCGAGGGGATCCAATAAGCGCGCATTATGAAATAAGCAGGGGCAACCTTACAAAGTCTTTACTCGTTTTTCTGCTGCGTGGGAAATATATCGCCCACTTTGCGGGGAATTATGGGCGGGGGGAGTCAGATAAAGCGCAGGAATGCAGGTGAAAAGCTGACGCTGGCAGTGACCAGCGTCAGCGCAGCACCCTTACTTCAATGCAGCGAAGGCGCGCTCGGCGGCATCCAGGGTCAGTTTCAACTCGGCTTCGCCATGGGCGATCGAGGTGAAGCCGGCTTCGAACGCGCTCGGTGCCAGGTAAACGCCACCTTCCAGCATCAGGTGGAAGAAACGGCCGAACAGGGCGGCGTCGCTGGCCATGACGTCATCGAACGTCACGATGTCGTCGGCACCGCTGAAATACAGACCGAACATGCCGCCGGCCTGGGTGGTCACGAACGGAATGCCGGCTGCATCGGCGCGTTGTTGCAGGCCGTCCAGCAGGCGAGTGGTGTAGTCGGTCAGCTCGGCGTGGAAGCCCGGACGGCTGATCAGGCGCAGGGTGGTCAGGCCGGCGGCCATCGCCAGCGGGTTACCCGACAGTGTACCGGCCTGGTAGACCGGGCCCAGCGGTGCGATGCGCGACATGATTTCGCGCTTGCCGCCGAAGCAGCCGACCGGCATGCCGCCGCCGATGATTTTGCCGAAGGTGGTCAGGTCCGGCTTCAATCCGTAGTGCGCCTGGGCGCCGCCGAGGGCGACACGGAAACCGGTCATGACTTCGTCGAAAATCAGCACCACGCCGTGTTTGTCGCACAGCGTCCGCAGGCCTTCGAGGAAGCCCGGAGCCGGTGGTACGCAGTTCATGTTGCCGGCCACGGGTTCAACGATGATGCAGGCCACGTCCTGGCCAACTTCGGCGAGCATGGCTTCAACTGCGTCGATGTCGTTGAACGGCAGGGTCAGGGTGTGTTTGGCGAACGCTGCCGGCACACCGGCCGAGCTCGGCACGCCTTGGGTCAGGGCGCCGGAACCGGCCTTGACCAGCAGGCTGTCGGAGTGACCGTGGTAGCAGCCTTCGAACTTGATGATGCTGTCGCGACCGGTGAAGCCGCGGGCCAGGCGGATGGCGCTCATGGTTGCTTCGGTACCGGAGCTGACCATGCGCACCATTTCCATCGACGGCACGAGCGAGCAGACCAGATCGGCCATCTGGGTTTCCATCTCGGTCGGTGCGCCGTATGACAGCCCGTGCTCCAGTTGCTTGCGCACCGCGTCCAGCACGTCCGGATGGCTGTGACCGAGGATCATCGGCCCCCAGGAACCAACGTAGTCCACATAGCGTTTGTTGTCTTCGTCGGTGACGTAGGCGCCCTCGGCGTGCTTGAAGAACAACGGCGTGCCGCCAACGCTCTTGAACGCGCGCACCGGCGAGTTCACGCCACCGGGGATGTGTTTCTGGGCATTGGCAAACAGGGTTTCGGAACGAGACATGATCGGGCTCTCAAATCGGATTTTAAGCTACTTAAATAGAAAACAGTTCGTTGAAGGCGCGGGCGCGGCGGGTCACTTCAGCCGTGCTCTGTGCACCAAACAGGCCATGCACCACCGCCAGCAGATCAACGCCATGGGCCACCAGCGGCGCGGCGTTATCAAGGGTGATACCGCCGATCGCGCAGATCGGCAGGTGCAATTGCTTGCGGGCCTGGTCGAGTAGTTCGAGGCTGCAAGTGGGTGCGCCGGGCTTGGTGCTGGAGTTGAAGAAGCGGCCAAAGGCGACGTAACTGGCGCCTTCTTTTATGGCTTGCTCAGCCAGTTCGATTTGCGCATGACAGGTCGAGCCGATGATCGCTTTGGAACCGAGCAGTGCGCGGGTCGGCGACAGTGGGCCATCGGTCTGGCCAAGATGCACGCCGACGTTCAGGCGCGCGGCCAACTCCGCGTCGTCATTGATGATCAACTGGGTCTTGTATCGATCGCACAGATCGCGCAAGGCTTCGGCCTCGCGCAGGCGGCGGGCCTCATCGCTGCTCTTGTCGCGGTACTGCAGCAAGGTGACGCCACCTTCCAGCGCCGCCTCCACGTACGAAAGAAGTTTACCGGCCAGCAACTGGCTGTCGGTAATGGCGTACAGGCCACGTAGTTTCATCGGACTAGCCTCATGGCATTACGAACAGAAGTCCAGTGGCAGGCGGCGTGGCACGAATTGGCCTTTGCCCAGCTGCTCGGCATCGCGCAGGGTACGCCACGTGTAGTTAAGTGCAGTCTGTACGGCGCTGGCGAGGTTTTCACCCTGGGCCAGACGACCGGCCAGGGCGCTGGCCAGGGTGCAACCGGAGCCATGATAGCTGCCGGGCAGGCGCTGGCAGGTAAAGGTTTCGCGCAGGCCATCGCGGCTGTACAGGCGATTGTGGATTTCGGTTTCGTCGCCGTGACCGCCGGTGATCAGCAGGTGTTTGACGTATGGCAGGAGTTTTTCTGCGCACTCGTCCGCAGTGCCCTCAGGCAGTTCGGCGAGGATGCGGGCTTCAGGGAGGTTGGGGGTGGCAATGATCGACAGGGGCAGCAGGCGTTCACGCATGGCGTAGCCCACTTCGTCCTTGCCCAGTCGCCCGCCGCCGCCGGCGCGCAGTACCGGGTCACAGACCACTGGCAAATGCGGGTGAGCCGAAAGCAGTTCGACAACGGTGTCGACCATTTCCAGGGAACCGAGCATGCCCAGTTTGACCGCAGCGACTTCGGAGTCGTTGAGCACGGCATTGGCCTGGGCCAGCACCCACTCACGGTCGAGGACGCGGAAGTCAGTGACATTGACGGTGTCTTGCACGGTCAGGGCGGTCACGGCCGGAGCCGCATGGCATCCCTGCGCAAGCAGGGCTTCGATATCTGCCTGCAAGCCGGCGCCACCACTTGGGTCGTGGCCGGAGAGACAGAGGACAACGGGGCGAGAGCTGTAGATATTCATGGTGCGCGAGCTTACCACCAAACATGTTTTTCGGGTGTGTGCACGCATTGGCACAGCGATCTTTTGATCATTGCCATCAAGGCAGTGGTTTTGGATCGCTGATTAGTGCTGAGGCGCCCGTTCTAGAGCCTTTTCAATATAATTTTCGATGGTGCTTAAAGGCCATCAACGGCTATGCTAAAGTGGATCCAAACCAATAACAGGTGATACCGGTTTTACGTCTACTCAAAGGGAATGGGGGGCTTCCTGACAAAACCGGACAGTCCACGCTGGGGCTTAAATGCGCTATCTGCTGATGTTGCTGTTGTGTTTGCCCCTTTTGGCGAACGCCGTCGAGTTCGATGAGTTTACTCGCAGCCTTCCCTTGGGCCGAACCCTGCAAGTGCTGGAGGACGCGGGTGGTCAGGCGACCATCGCGGATGTACTTGCGCAAGCGGCAGCCGGCAACTTCAAGCCTCACCACAAAGACACGCTCAACGCCGGGTATTCACGTTCTGTGTTCTGGCTGAAAATTGACCTGCACTACCGTCCGGGCAACCCGGCAGCGCAACGGACCTGGCTGCTGGAACTGGCCTATCCGCCTCTGGACCGCCTCGATCTTTATTTACCCGATTCGGCCGGCGACTATCATCTGGTCCGGCAGACCGGCGATGCCTTGCCATTTGCCAGTCGTGAGATTCGCCAGAACAATTATCTGTTCGACCTGGCGTTCAAGCCAGATCAGCGCGAAACCCTCTATCTGCGTCTGCAAAGTGAAGGCTCGATCCAGGCGCCCGTGACGTTGTGGTCGAGCACCGCCTACCTCGAAGAACAACCCGTGCGCCTCTATGTACTTGGGTTGATATACGGCGTGTTGCTGGGAATGCTGGTCTACAACCTGTTCATCTACCTCAGTGTGCGCGACACCAGTTACCTCTACTACATCTTCTACATCGCCTCGTTCGGTCTGTATCAGCTGTCGGTGAACGGTGCGGCGGTGCAGTATTTCTGGCCCGACAACCCTTGGTGGGCCAATGCCGCGACGCCATTTTTCATTGGCTGCGCGGGTCTGTTCGGCAGTCAGTTCGCCCGCAGTTTTTTGCAGATGGCTACCCACAGCCGCTGGGCCGATCGCTTATTGCTGGCGCTGGTCGTCTTCAGTGCGCTGGTGGTCGGCCTGTCATTGATGGCCAGTTATGCCCTGGCGTTACGGCTGGCCACGGCGCTGGCGCTAACGTTCACCGTAGTGATTTTTGCCGCCGGCATCTTTGCCTGGCTGCGCGGTTTGCGCGTAGCGCGGTACTTCATCATCGCCTGGTCGGCGTTTCTGCTCGGTGGCGTCGTCAATACGCTGATGGTGCTGGGTTACCTGCCCAACGTGTTCCTGACCATGTATTCCAGCCAGATCGGTTCGGCGATCGAGGTGGCTTTGCTGTCCCTGGCCCTGGCCGATCGCATCAACGCAATGCGCGAGCAGCAAGCACAGACCCTGCTCGATGCCAGCCAGAAACTTGAAGTGCTCAACCAGCAACTGGAGCGAAGCAACCAGCTCAAGGACGAATTTCTCGCCACCCTGACCCATGAACTGCGTACGCCGATGAACGGCGTAATCGGTTCTCTGGAGCTGATGCAGACCGTGGAAATGGACCCGGAGCTGGAGCAATACCAGCAGACGGCCTCGGGGTCGGCGCGGGACATGATGCGCATGGTCAATGGCATTCTCACCCTCACCGAATTGCAGGCCGGCAAGCTCAAGGCCTCGGCGGATGCCTTCAGTTTGCGTGGTATGGTCGAGTCGTTGCGAGGGCAGTTCGAAGGTAATGCAACAGCCAAATCCCTGGATTTCAAGGTCGATATCGCCTCGGGTGTGCCGGACCGCCTGCACGGTGACAAGGCGAAGATCTCGCAATGCCTGGAGTGCCTGCTGGATAACGCAATCAAATTCACCCGCATTGGAGGCCTGGCCTTGCGGGTGACCGCGAAGGCGAACCAGCCTGACCGATTGGCATTGACCTTTGCGGTGATCGACACCGGCATCGGTTTTACCGATCTTGGGGAGGCCACCATGTATCAGCGCTTCTTCCAGCTCGACGGTTCGATGACTCGCGAATATGGCGGACTTGGGGTCGGGCTGGCGATCTGCCGGCAGTTGGTTGAATTGCTTGGTGGGCGTCTGACTCACCGTTCCGAGCCCGGGCGCGGCAGCCGCTTCCAGCTCGACGTCGAAGTTGAACTGGAAGCAGCCGGGCGTTCTGTGGCACCCCTGATGCCCCCGGATTTTCCACTCCTGCGCTTGCCGCAGGAATGCGCCGTACTGCTGGTGGATGACAACAGCATCAGCCAACTGGTGATGCGCGGCATGCTGCTCAAGCTCGGCTTTCGCGTGCGCACCGCCGACAGCGATACCGTCGCCCTCGAACTGCTGCAGCAAGAAGCCTTTGATGCCGTGCTGGTGGACTGCCAGTTGCCGAAAACGCAAGGAATGTCGGTCTGTTGTCAGATCCGCGCCTTGCCGGGTTGCGCACAATTGCCGTTGTTCCTGGTCGCCCTCGGTGTCGATCGGGAACGCTGTCCGACCGGTGCATTGATCGATCACTTGAGTAAACCGGTGAAATTCGAAGACTTGCAGGCGGCGCTTTATCGTCGGGTGCTCTGCCCGCAGCATGGCGAAAGCGCCGGCAGTTAGGCAGATATGACACTTTGTTCGGCCATGGGGCAGTGCTTAACTGAAGTCCCTTGGCTGACCAAAGGAGCCCTGTCATGAACCTGCATCAGTTCGCCGAAACCCACGAAGTCACCAACCAGCCACCGTCGCTGGATGGCGCCAACCTGTACCGCATCGACCTGCCGTTGCAGGAGTGGTCGCGGCGGTTCGGTGCCGGTTGGGCCGAGTCGCGAATCGACGCCTATGGTGCATTGGCCGGCGGGCCGTTGATGGAGGCCGGGTTCCTGGCCAACCAGAATAAGCCGGAGTTCAGCAGCCATGACCGTTACGGTCATCGTATTGACCTGGTGGAGTTTCATCCCGCCTATCATGAACTGATGCGCACGGCAGTCGAGCATGGCCTGACTTCGTTGCCCTGGGCGCACCCACAGGATGGCGCCCATGTCGCGCGCGCGTCCATGACTTACTTGCACAGTCAGGCCGAAGCCGGCAGTGGCTGCCCGTTGACCATGACATTTGCCAGCGTACCGGCACTGCGCCTGCAAGCGGAGCTGGCGCAGCAGTGGTTGCCGAAAATCCTCGCTACCGAATATGACCCGCGCAACGTCGGCATGGCCCACAAGGCCGGGGTCACCATTGGCATGGCCATGACCGAGAAGCAGGGCGGCACCGATGTGCGGGCCAACACCACCAAGGCTTACCCGGTGGGGCCCCGAGGTCCTGGTCAGGCTTATGAACTGGTGGGGCACAAGTGGTTTTGTTCGGCCCCCATGTGCGATGCCTTCCTGACCCTGGCGCAGACGGACAAGGGCCTGACCTGCTTCCTGTTGCCGCGCCATCGCCCGGACGATACGCGCAATCAGTTCTACATCCAGCGTCTGAAGAACAAGCTGGGCAACTGCTCGAATGCTTCCAGTGAAGTGGAGTTCCGTGGGGCACTGGCCTGGATGGTCGGCGAGGAGGGCCGCGGGGTTCCGACAATCATAGAAATGGTCGCCATGACCCGTTTCGATTGCATGGTCGGTTCCAGTTCGTTGATGCGCCAGGCGCTGACCCAGGCCAGCCATCACTGCGCCCATCGCTCGGTCGGCGGCAAGTTGCTCAGCGAACAGCCCTTGATGCAGAACGTGCTGGCGGATCTGGCCCTGGAAAGCGAAGCGGCCCTGGCCTTGAGCCTGCGCATGGGCCGGGCGCTGGATCATCTGGATGACTCGCAGGAAGCGAAATTCGCCCGCCTGGTGACGGCGGTGGGCAAGTACTGGATATGCAAGCGTGCGCCGGGGATGATCAACGAAGCCGCCGAATGCATGGGTGGTGCGGGCTATGTCGAGGACAGCATTCTGCCGCGCCTGTATCGCGAGGCACCGGTGAACTCGACATGGGAAGGTTCCGGCAACGTGCAATGCCTTGATGTGTTGCGGGCGCTGTCGAAAGAGCCGGGTGTGCTCGATGCATTGTTCAGCGAGCTGGGTGACGGTCATGGCGACAAGCGTCTGGCCGCACACATCCGCCAGTTACAGGAGGCCTTCAAGGATACCAGCGACATTCAGTACCGTGCCCGGCAGCTGACTGAAGATATTGCCCTGGGGTTGCAGGCCAAGCTGTTGCTGGAAGCCGGGAATGCGGCGGTCAGTGATGCGTTTATTGCCAGTCGTCTGGATGGCGGTGGCCGAGTGTACGGCGCATTGCCACGCGGGCTGGACGTAGAAGCCATTGTCGCCCGCTCGACACCTAATGTGTGATCGACCCTGATCCTCTGTGGGAGCGGGCTCGCTCGCGAAGGCAGTATTTCAGCCGGCATCTTCATTGGCTGGCACGACGCCTTCGCGAGCAAGCCCGCTCCCACAGTGAACTTTGGTGTTTGCAGTATTTTTGTAGCAGCACGCAACTGTTCCCGTGAAGCGACGATGCAGGCAAGATGAAGCTCTGCAAGTCAGAACACAGGATGCTGATCGTGACCGAAGCTTTTATTGTCGTTCAAACCGCCGAGCAAGCCGTGGACCGGCTCGCACTCTTGCACAGTCGTGCGACTACTGCGCTGAATCAGGCGCTCAAGCGTTACCTCAAGGATCGTGTCGAGCCTGATGCCGAACAGCGTGCGATGTTCCGGTATCCCGAGTTGCGCCTGACTTACCATTGCCAGGGCGAAGTCCCGCAGACCACCCGGGCCTACGCCAAGGTGCAATTGCCGGGCACCTACAGCGTCACCGTCACCCATCCGGCGGCTTTCCGTAAATACCTGCTGGAGCAACTGGTTCCGTTGATGCATGACTTCACCGTGACGGTCGAGGTGGGTGTCAGTCAGCAGAATATTCCTTACCCATACGTCGTCGAGCAGGGCGATGAGCTGGCCGGTTCCGGCGTCACCGCTGCGGTGCTGGCGCGGGTGTTCCCCAGTACCGACCTGTCGGCGGCAACCGATGGCATTGCCGACGGACTCTACGATTGGGAAAACACCGACCCACTGCCCCTGGCACTGTTCGATGCCGCACGGGTGGATTTCTCCCTGCGTCGACTGGTGCATTACACCGGCAGTGACTGGCGGCATGTGCAGCCGTGGATTCTGCTGACCAACTATCACCGTTACGTCGACCAGTTCATCGTCCATGGCCTGGAGCAGCTGCGCAACGACCCGCGTTTCGTGCGCATGGTGCTGCCGGGCAACGTGATCATCGAAAAGACCATGGATCACGGGGAAGCCTCGGCAATTGCCGCCGGCGTGGTCTGGCACCGCTACCAGATGCCGGCGTATCACCTGATCGCCAGCGATGGCCATGGCGTGACCCTGGTGAACATCGGCGTCGGCCCGTCCAACGCCAAGAACATCACCGACCATCTGGCGGTGCTGCGTCCGCATTGCTGGCTGATGATCGGCCACTGCGGTGGCTTGCGGCAGTCGCAAACCATTGGCGACTACGTGCTGGCGCACGCCTACATGCGCCGCGACGGGATCCTCGACCGGGTCGTGCCGCCGAACATTCCCATTCCGGCCCTGGCCGAAGTGCAGCTCGCCCTTCAGCAGGCGGCGGCCAATATCACCGGGGAGAAAGGTGATGAACTGAAAAAACGCCTGCGCACCGGTACCGTGCTGACCTACGACGATCGTAACTGGGAACTGCGCTGGGCCCAGGAGCGCCCGTTGATCAACCTGTCCCGCGCCGTAGCCGTGGACATGGAAAGCGGCACCATCGCGGCGCAAGGTTATCGCTTGCGGGTGCCTTACGGCACGTTGCTGTGTGTATCGGACAAGCCGCTGCACAGCGAAATCAAGTTGCCGGGGTCGGCCAACGCCTTCTATGAACGCGCGGTCAGCCAGCACCTGAAGATCGGCATCGAAGCGGTGGATCTGTTACGCACCGAGCTCAACTCGTTGCACTCGCGCAAGCTGCGCAGCTTCGACGAACCGCCGTTCCGCTGACGGTTGTCATGGTCATTTGGCGGTCTGGGCACTAGCATTGTCAGCCCAGACCGTTAGATGTTCTTACTTCCCATGCCTCGTCCGCCACGTCCTGCCTCTCGCCGTCCCGGCGCAAATCCTGCGAAACCCGCCCCGCGTCGCGTCGCCAAGGCGCCCCCGACCGAGCCGAAGCTGATCCTGTTCAACAAGCCGTTCGATGTGCTGACGCAATTCAGCGACGGCGAAGGGCGCGCGACCCTCAAGGACTTCATCGAGATTCCGGGCATTTACCCGGCAGGACGTCTGGACCGAGATAGCGAAGGCTTGCTGCTGCTGACCAATGACGGCCAGCTTCAGGCACGGATCGCCGACCCGAAACACAAACTGGCCAAGACCTATTGGGTGCAGGTGGAGGGCGAGCCGAGCGCCGAGCAGTTGCAGCGCTTGCGCGACGGTGTCGAGTTGAATGACGGCATGACCTTGCCCGCCGAGGCGCGGCAACTGCAAGAGCCGCAACTGTGGCCGCGCAATCCACCGGTGCGCTTTCGCAAAAGTGTGCCGACCAGCTGGCTGGAATTGGTGATTCGCGAAGGGCGCAACCGGCAGGTCCGGCGCATGACGGCAGCGGTGGGGTTGCCGACGTTGCGGCTGGTGCGGGTCAGGATCGGCGACTGGACGATCGAAGGGCTCGATCAGGGCCAGTGGAAAGAGGTGCCGGCGCGCTTATAGGGTGCCGCTCTCGATCAGGCCGATCACCACGCTCTTGATGATGAAGGCGGCTACGCCAAGACCCAGCACAAAGAACAGAATGAACGAGCCGAACCGCCCGGCCTTGGACTTCTTCGCCAGATCCCAGACGATGAAACCCATGAAAATGATCAGGATGCTGACCAGTCCGGTCATCATCCACTCTTCGAAAACTGCAGGATCCATCGGACATCTCCAGCGCGGGGGCGGCTAAAAGGGCGCGGGGAGTATACGGCACGCTGGGTTGGTGCAGCATGGGCCTGCGGCGGTGTGTCGCAGTCATTCGTCGCCTGTGCCGGCCCCATCGCTGGCAAGCCAGCTCCCGCAAGGTTTAACGCCGATCACAACATTGCGAACGACACAAAACCTGTAGCTGGCTTGCCAGCGATGAGGGACTCAGCTACGCAGATGAGTCAAAGGCAGTTCGGTACTGTTCAAAACCTGATTCAGCACAAAACTCGAACGCACGCTGGTAACGCCTTCAATCCGGGTCAAATGCCCGAGCAGCAGCTTCTGGTAGTGGTCCATATCCGGTACCACGACCTTGAGCTGGTAGTCAGCGTCCATCCCGGTCACCAGGCTGCACTCCAGCACTTGCGGCAGGGTGCGAATCGCCGCTTCGAAGTTCTCGAAGCGCTCCGGAGTATGGCGGTCCATGCCGATCAGCACATAGGCAGTGAGGCTCAGGCCAAGCATTTTGCGGTCGAGCAGGGCGACCTGGCGGGAAATGTAGCCGTCATCTTCCAGTTGCTTGACCCGGCGCGAACATGGCGAAGGAGACAGGCCGATGCGCTCGGCCAGTTCCTGGTTGGAGATGCGCGCGTCGCGTTGCAATTCCGCCAAAATGCTCAGGTCGTAACGGTCGAGTTTGCTCATCAATCAGTCCTTTGTCGTAACTATTGCGACAGATTATGTATCCTGGGTTAAAAATTGCGCAAGTGATGTTTATTTGAGCAATCTTCGCAATCCTCTGTCGCCACCGAAAGCCTATTCTTATCACCAGAATCACTGCTCGGACAAACAGTCCAGTGCGGCCCGCCCAATCAGGCCCGCCGCGGTCGCCACCCCCACAGGGGATGTGCCGGCCCCCGAGCTACACACTGTCCAGAAGACGGCGTGAGGTGAGCCGACGTCAAAAGCGTCGAGCCAGGACGAAGTTCTCAAGGGGAGGCCGACGGGTCTCCCCTTTTTCTTGTGCGCGGCCCTCAATAAATAAACTGCGCGGCGGATAACCTGTCGCAGAACCGGCCCTGGCTTTGCCAGTCTTATCTACAGGCCCTAACCCGCAGTGAGGAAGAGCATGAAGTCGCGCATCTGGCGTTTGGCCGGTGTTGGTTTGCTGTGTGTCAGTGTCACTGCGCAATCGCTGGCCGATCAACCGCAGAACCGGGGTCCCGATGGCGGCCAGCACGGATCTGACGGTCATCAGGGCAACAACCAGGGCGGTGGTGGCAACTATCAAGGGCAACCGCAAAACGGTCAGCCTCACTATCAGCCACCTGCGCAGGGCAACGACGTCATTCGTGGCGACAATAGCCGTCAGTTCGAGCACAACGGCCAGGATCAGCATAACGGCAAGAACCCGAACAATGGTCAGTGGCAGAACCGTCCGCAACCGGATTTGAACAGCCCGGTTCGATCACCGCCACCCTCACCGCAACTTCCCGCCAACGACCTGCCGATTTCGGGCCGGCCAGACACCGTGCGCCAGACCCAGCAACCGCAGCGCGGTTACTATCAGGATGTGCCGCGACGCAATGACTACAACCAGCGGTGGAATGGCTATATCGGCGCACCTTCCAGCGACAATCATTGGCAGGGGCGACCGGACGGGCACGGCAACGGTTGGGGCCCGGGGCCGAAGTATCGCCCCGGCCAAGTCATCGATCGCTTCCCGGACCGTGATTACCGCGTACCTTACCGTGGCATGGATTACTTCTACTCCGGCGGTTACTGGTATCGCCCATTGGGTCCGCAATATGTGGTGGTGGAGCCGCCGCGTGGTATTCGGGTCAGCTATTTGCCGGACTATGCCCAGCAGGTCTGGGTGGGTGGGGCGCTGCTGTTTCTCGCGGCCGGCTCGTATTACGCCTATCAGGCCAATACCCAGGATTACGTCGTGGTGGAGCCGCCGGTTGGCAGCGCGCAATCGCCCCCACAATCGGCCGGCAATGGTTATGACGTAGTGGCGTACCCGGTCAACGGCCAGTCACCGGAGCAGGTCAGCCGGGATGGCTACGAGTGCTATCAGTACGCAGTGCAACAGAGTGGTTTCGACCCGCGAACCGCCACCTATCAACCGGCCCCGTCGGTGGTGCAAAGCTACCGTCAGGCCCAGGGCAACTGCCTGGGAAGTCGCGGATATCAGGTGACTGAATGAGCCCTGGCAGCGTTCACCACTTCCTGCGGATCGGCGTGCACCAGCACTTCGGCCCGGGGGTAGGCGTCGTGAATTGCCGCGGCTGCCTGATCGCTGATGCCGTGGGCGACTGACAGCGTCAGTTCCCCCGGCAGCTCCAGATGCAACTGCACGAACCATTGGTTGCCGGAGATCCGTGTGCGCAGATCATGTGCACCCAACACCCCGGGCACGCTGCAGGCCAGCTCCAGCATGTGCTGGCTGATATCCGGCGGCAGCTCTTCATCCATCAACACGGTAAAGCTCTCACGGGCGATCTGCACCGCGCTCCAGAAAATGTACGCGGCAATACCCAGGCCGAACCAGGGGTCGATCTGGTGCCAGCCGAACCCGGCGAGCACCAGCGCCACCAGAATGCTGCCGTTGAGCAGCAAGTCCGAACGGTAATGCAGGGAGTCGGCGCGCACGGCATTGGAACCGGTGGCCTTGACCACCCGATGTTGCAGCATCAGCAAGGCCAGGGTCAGCACCAGCGAGAACACAATCACCCCGATGCTGATCCACGGCGCGCCGACCGGCTCAGGATGCTTCAGCCGCTCGAATGCCTGTAGGGCGATCAGCACCGCACTGCCGCCAATGAACAATGCCTGGGCCATGCCCGCCAGCGACTCTGCCTTGCCGTGCCCATAGCGATGATCGTCGTCGGCCGGGCGCAAGGCGTAATGCACCGCCAGCAAGTTGAGCAACGAGGTGACACCGTCGAGGGCCGAGTCAGTAAGCCCGGCGAGCATGCTCACCGAGCCGCTCAACCACCAGGCGATGGCTTTGGCGACGATCAGCGTGCACGCCACGGCTACCGAGGCACGGGTCGCCAGCCGCAGCAGGCGGGCGTGTTCGGAGCTGGAAATCATAAGTGCGGCTTTTCCTCTGATGCGGCGATTACGCCGCAGGTTGCAGGCCGAACATCGCCAGTTGCTGAGTACTGCCCTTGTGCTGGATCAGGCGTGGATCATCCAGCGGCAAGCTACGCCCCAACTCACGCTGCAGAATAGACTGCAACTTGAGGTTATCGACCTTGCCGTCGGCGCCGATGGCTTCCTGGAGTTTTTCCGGGGCCACCTGGGCGGTCTTGCCTGGCTCGAAGTAGATGGCGCCGGTGGCGAAGTCGACGGCAAAGGCAATCAGCCCGGGGATGATGTAGAACAGCAGGCCCACAGCGTCGAGCACGACCACGGCCGGGTCGATCTTGCCGTCGATCTGGCCACGGCGATCGGGGTAGAAGATCGAACCGCAGGCGGTGACCTGGGTCAGCAGGGTGGCAACCAATACACCGCCAATCAGGCGAAAGGGAACACGCATGGCAAATCTCCTGAGTAGAACGTTTAGAGCGTCACTGGTTTGAGCCCAGAGTACGCCAAACAGTTCGCCGTTATACTCGTGCCGGCAGGGCGTGCCCACAGTAAATTGCGGCCGCGTCTCACCCCTACAGAGATAGTTGAGGATGAACGTTGTTTTTTTCAGTTCAACAACGCGTAACGGCTGGCAGTTGTAATCGGGGTTTGGCCCTCCGGGCTGAAGCTGTGGACGCGCCATGCTGCGTTGCGCAGCTTGGTAAGGAAACGACCCTTGCCTGCGTCCCGCGCCTTGCCTGGCACGCCCACAGCTTCAACGCGACTCGCAATTTACTGTGGGCACGCCTTGGGGAGCCAGCATGATTTCTTTGCCAATTGATGAAGTTTTACCCGCCCTGCGTGAAGCCCTGGCGTCACGCCACGAAGCCGTGCTCGAAGCACCACCCGGCGCCGGTAAAACCACCCGCGTGCCATTGGCCTTGCTCAACGAGCCATGGCTGGCCGGGCAGACCATCCTGATGCTCGAACCGCGCCGTTTGGCGGCGCGGGCGGCGGCGGAGCGCCTGGCCAGTGAGCTCGGCGAAAAGGTCGGCGAAACCGTGGGCTATCGGATTCGCCTCGACAGCAAGGTCGGGCCCAGGACCCGCATCGAAGTGGTCACCGAAGGTATTCTCACCCGGCGTTTGCAGGATGATCCGGCGCTGGAAGGCGTGGGTCTGTTGATCTTCGACGAGTTTCACGAGCGCAGCCTCGACGCCGATCTGGCGCTGGCCCTGAGCCTGAACGGCCGGGAGCTGTTCCGTGATGATCAGCCGCTGAAAATCCTGTTGATGTCGGCGACCCTGGAAGGCGAGCGCCTGGCCGGGTTGCTCGATGACGCGCCGATCCTGCGCAGTGAAGGGCGCATGTACCCGGTGGCGATGCGCTGGGGGCGACCGTTCCAGGCCGGAGAATTCATCGAGCCGCGCCTGGTGCAAACCGTTCTCGAAGCCTTGAATGACGAAACCGGCAGCGTGCTGGTGTTTCTGCCGGGGCAGGCGGAAATCCGTCGAGTGCATCAGCAACTGGCCGATGCCCTCGGTGACAATCCACAGATTCTGCTCTGCCCCTTGCACGGTGAACTGGACCTCGCCGCGCAGCGCGCCGCGATTGATCCGGCGCCGACGGGCAAGCGCAAAGTGGTGCTGGCCACCAACATCGCCGAAACCAGCCTGACCATCGACGGTGTGCGGGTGGTGATCGATGCCGGGTTGGCACGGGTGCCGCGCTTCGATCCCGGCAGCGGCATGACCCGGCTCGATACCCAGCGCATTTCCAGGGCCAGTGCTACCCAGCGCACGGGCCGTGCCGGGCGTCTGGAACCGGGCGTTTGTTATCGCTTGTGGTCCCAGGACCAGCACGAACAATTGGCGGCTTACGGCAGTGCGGAAATTCTCTCGGCGGACCTCGCGGGCCTGGCCTTGCAACTGGGTCGTTGGGGCGTGACACCCGGGCAGTTGGTGTGGCTCGACGTGCCGCCTGCTGCCGCTTGCGCCCAGGCTCAGGATCTGCTCGTGCGGCTGGGCGCCCTGGATGGCGAAGCGCTGACCCGTCACGGCCAGGCCATGGCTGAACTGCCGGCGCACCCGCGTATCGCCCATCTGCTCCTGCGCGGCCAGGCACTGGGTTTGGCGGACATGGCCTGCGATGTCGCGGCGCTGTTAGGCGAGCGCGATATCTTGCGCGGTGCCGGCGCCGATCTGCACAGCCGGCTGGTGCTGTTGTCCGGGGAGGAAAAGGCGGCTCGCGGCGCGCAGGGCGGAGTCCAGCGCGCGCGGCAACTGGCGCGCCAATATCGCGGGTACCTGCGTGGCAAGGCGGCGGAGCCGGTTGGCGACCCTGACCACCCGCGCTGGCTTGGAGCCTTACTGGCGCTGGCCTATCCCGACCGGGTTGCCCAGCAACGCCGTGCCGGTGGTGCGGAATATCGCTTGGCCAATGGTCGTGCGGCGCTGTTCGCCGAGGCTGACAGTTTGATGAAGCAGCCCTGGCTGGTGATTGCTGATCTCGGCAGTCGTCAGGGGCAGCGTGAAGAACGGATTTATCTGGCGGCGGATTTCGATCCGGCGCTGTTCGATTCAGTGTTGGCCGAGCAGGTACGCAGCGTCGACCAACTGGACTGGGACGAGCGTGAGGGCGTATTGCGTGCCGAGCGCCAGCGCAAGGTCGGTGAACTGATCCTCAGTCGCGAACCTTTGACCGGCCTCGACGAAAACGCCCGCAGCCAGGCGTTGGTGAACCTGGTGCGACGCAAAGGCCTGGAACTGCTGCCGTGGACCCCGCAGCTGCGCCAGTGGCAGGCGCGGGTGGCGTTGTTGCGGCATCTGGATCTTGCCGGCAAGGGTGAAAGCCAATGGCCAGACGTCAGCGACGCGGCGCTGCTAAAGAACCTGGAACAGTGGCTGATGCCCTATCTGGGCAAGGTCTCGCGGCTCAGCCATTTCGCTAACCTGGACCTGTCGAACATCGTCCACAATCTGCTGCCATGGCCGCTGCCACAACGGCTGGATGAGCAGGCGCCGCATCACCTGAGTGTGCCCTCGGGCTCGTCGATTCGCCTGGATTACAGCGAGCAGCCACCGATCCTCGCAGTGCGTTTGCAGGAACTGTTCGGCCTGGCCGAAACCCCGCGCATCGCCGGAGGCCGGCAGGTGGTGAAACTGCATCTATTGTCGCCGGCACGACGTCCGGTGCAGGTGACCCAGGATCTGGCGAACTTCTGGCGCAGCACTTACGCCGAGGTGAAGAAGGATCTGAAGGGGCGCTACCCCAAACACTACTGGCCGGATGACCCGCTGGTGGCCGAGGCCACCGCGCGGATCAAACCTCGCAAGTGATCAACCGGGCCCGACGCGGCTCTACGATTTACGCATTTCCCCGTAGGAGCCGGCTTGCCGGCGATGGCGGCCGAATGGGCGAGTCCATTCAATTGCACAGAGGCGTGGGTTGAGGCTAAGGGGCTGCCGGCAACAGAAACCGGGCAATCACCGGCAGGTGATCGGAGATGCGCAACGTATCGTCCTGCCGCACCTGCGCCTGCACTCGCTTGATACGCGGACTGTAGAACAGGTAGTCAACGGTCCGGTCCGGACCGTTCAACCCGGGATCGTTCGGGTAGTGGGTCAGCCACCGTTCGCGGTCGACGCCACCGGCTTCGTTGTTGGTCGGGATCATCGGGTACTTGTCCCACAGCAGGTGCAACGCGCTGTCGGCGGAGTAGGGCGTGCGTTGCTCATCGGGCAGGCGTCGGTACTGGCCCAGCGGCAACAGGTTGAAATCGCCACCGATCAGCCAGGGGGTGCCGCCGCCTTCGTACTTGTCGAGGACTTTGGCTACGGCGTTCACCTGGTTTTGCAGGGTTTTGTCTGCCTGTGTCGCGCGCTCCAGATGGGTATTGAGCACCGCCAATTGTCCGCCGTCACTCAAGGGCAGATAGGCCACCAGCAAGGCATCCCTGGGTTTGAACTGACGGCTGATCGGGTTGCCCGGCGCATTCGGCAGTTGCAGGCGTTCGGCATGGTTGATCTGGTAGCGGCTCAGGGTTGCCAGTTGCCGGCCGACACTGCCGAAAATGTGTGGCTCAGGGACGAAATCGGCTTTCCAGTCGAAGGCGCTGGTGCTGCATGGATAGAGGTCGGCGAGCCGTTCATTGAGCAGTTTGAGCTGGTGCTGGTAAGCGCTGGTCTTGGCGTCGTCGTCGAGTTCCTGCAACAGCACGATGTCCGGCTGCTCGTCGCGAATCACCCGCGCCACTTCGTCGAGGCTGAAGGCCATGTCTTCCGGTGTGGGTCTTTCGTCGGCGCCAGCGGCCAGGTCATTCCAGAACACGTACCGCTTGCCTGCCAGATACTGAACGTTCCACGTCATTACCTTCAGCGCTTGGCCGGGAACCAGGGTCGGTGCCTGCGTACTGCAACTGACGGGCAGCACTTCCCTGGCTTCGGGACGCCAGGTCACGCTGTAGATCAGCATGCCGATTGGTCCGATAACAAACAGCAGGCCCAGCAGGGTGTAGCGCAGTAGACGGGTCATGGCTCGGCTTATAAGCGTTACAGGATTGTTCCCGAGCATACCTGAGAGCGCAGGCGGCACCCAAGGGCAGGGTGGTCAGAGCGGTCTGTCATTTGCGTCGGCGACCGGGCTGATCAGCATGAACAAACGAAACAGCACCACGCTGGTAAACAACTGCAGAAAACTGTGGGCGCTGTCGATCAACAGGGAGATCACAGGGTTTTGCGGTTCCGGATAGACCGCCAGGGTGGCACCCTTGAGCAGCCACAACGGCCCCATGACACAGAGGATGCACAGCAGGATCCGCAGGAAATTACCGCGGGTCATGCGCAGGCTTTCCTTCATCGCCGCCAGTGGCGCCAGGCCACGCAGCACCAGCAGGTATTCGCCGAACGCCAGGGTCACCATCAGGTAGATGCCCGGCAGGAAATACAGCGACAGGCCAAGCAGGATCAGCAAGGTGTTGAGCGCCGTCAGCAGGGCGAAGCGCGGCCACAGGCTTGCAGACATCGCCAGCAGGTCGCGGTTGCGGGGTGATTCGCCACGGCTGCGCGCGTCCAGGAAGAGAATCAGCGCAGCGGTGTACAGCGGATACACCAGCAAGCCGACGATCACACTGATACCGGGGAAACTGTCCGGCTCGGTGGAGTGGTCGACCACTTGCTGCAGCAGCGCCTCCACAATCACCAGAGGCAGGCACAGTTGCACGATCTGTCTCAGATTGCGCTGGAAGAAATACAGGGAGTCTCGCAGTACATCTAACGGATTCATCAGTCGGTATCGCAGATTGGAAGCAGTGGCCCACTTTAACCGATGAAGTGCTGCGGCACGCAAACGTAAACGTTCGGTAAAGCTCATTGAAACAACTTGTTTCAGCCTCCATTAAGGTCGGGCACCTTATCCTCTGTGATAAAGGCAACGATTTTCCCGGCAATGTGCGAGGTCGCCATGAACAGCGAAGAACAAACCCTGATCGATGGACTGTTTTCCCGGCTGCAACAGGCCGAAACAGACTCAGCCCCGCGCGACGCGCAGGCCGAGGCGCGGATCAAGGAACACCTGACGCGCCAACCGGCGGCAGGTTATTTCATGACCCAGGCGATTCTGGTGCAAGAGGCGGCGATCAAGAGCCTCGACGAGCAGAACAAACAGCTGACCGAGCAAGTCCAGCAGTTGCAGGCCCAGTTGCAACAGACCAAGAGCCAGGAAGCCCAGGCACCGAGCGGCGGCTTTTTATCGAGTATCTTCGGTGGCGGCCCCCGCGCGTCGCAGCCCGCGCCGACCCAGAGTGTGCCACCCTCCAGCGGTGGTTGGCGCGAGGCTGGGCGGTCGTCGTTTGGCGGGCAACCGTCACAACAGAACTTTGGCGCTGCGCCGCAAAACTATCCACAGCAGGGCTATGCGCCGCAGCAACAGGCTCCGGCGGCGGCCGGCAGCAGCTTTCTCGGCGGTGCGCTGAAAACCGCGGCGGGTGTAGCGGGTGGCGTGATGCTGGCGCAAGGCATCAGCAGCCTGTTCCATCAAAATCAGCAGCCGGAGGTTGTCGAGGTCATCAAGGAAGAGCCGGCCCAGGTCAATGATCAGGGCAACAACGGCTGGGGTGATGACCAGCGCATGGCCGGTAACGACTCCTACAGCAACGATCAAGGCGGTTTCAGCGACGCCGACTACAGCAATGACGACTCATCGTTCTTCGGCGGCGACGACGATTCCTACGTCTGACGCGCCATTCGTCCGGAGCGCTGCGGCGCTCCAGACCGATTATTCGCGGAACAATCCTTGGGGCTGGCATACTGGGCGACTTTTCGGCCCTGGTGCCTGATTCAGCCTCGAGGAAAACCGGTGAAAAAAATCGCAGTGTTCGCCGATGTCCAGAACCTCTATTACACAGTGCGTCAGGCTTATGGTTGCCACTTCAACTACGCCGCGCTGTGGGCTGACATCAGCAAACAGGGCGAGATAGTTGAAGCCTATGCCTACGCCATCGACCGTGGCGACAGCAAGCAGCAGCAGTTCCAGCAGATCTTGCGCAACCTCGGTTTCACCGTAAAGCTCAAGCCCTACATCCAGCGCAGCGACGGCTCGGCCAAGGGCGACTGGGACGTGGGCATAACCCTCGACATCATGGACGCCGCCGACCATGTCGATGAAGTGGTACTGGCTTCCGGCGACGGTGATTTCGACATGCTGCTTGAACGCATCATCAGCAAGCACGGGGTGCAAGCGGTGGCCTACGGCGTGCCGGGCCTGACCGCCAACTCGCTGATCCGCGCCGCCAGTCGCTATGTGCCGATCGAAGGCGCTTTGCTGCTCAAGAATTGATTTTTACGGAGTTGAACCAGATTTGGAACGCATAGCAGTCATCGACTTTGAAACCACCGGGATCGCCCCGAGCAGCAGCTGCCGGGCCACGGAAATTGCCGTGGTGATCCTTGAACAGGGGCGCATCGTCGAGCGTTACCAGAGCCTGATGAACGCCGGCGTGCGCGTGCCGGCCTTCATCGAGCAACTCACCGGCATCAGCAACGCCATGCTGCGCACCGCGCCGTCGGCCGAGCAGGTGATGAACGAGGTCAACGAGTTCGTCGGCTGCACGCCGTTGCTGGCGCATAACGCGGCCTTCGACCAGAAGTTCTGGGACTTTGAACTGGGGCGGATCAAACGCACCCGCCTGCAGAACTTTGCCTGTTCGCTGCTGCTGGCCCGGCGCCTGATGCCTGCGGCGCCGAACCACAAACTCGGCACCCTCACCACCTTCGCCAACCTGCCCCATACCGGCAAGGCTCACCGGGCCATGGCTGATGCGGAAATGGCGGCCAACCTGACGGCGCACCTGGCCGAGGAACTGCGCCAGAAACACGGCCTGCGCGAGTTGTCCCATGATTTGTTGTGCAAGTTGCAGAAAGTGCCAGCGGCGAAAGTAACCGAGCACCTCAAGCGCTATCGCGGGTTCTGAATACACCGCATAACCCCTGTGGGAGCGGGCTTGCTCGCGAAAGCGCCAGTTCAGTCAATATCATTGTTGAATGACACACCGCTTTCGCGAGCAAGCCCGCTCCCACATTAGACCTATTGTGGTCTTGGGTTTATTTGCCATTCCCCTCGATATGCCCCAACGGCACCCGCTTCTCGATGGCGCTCGATAGCACAATCGACGTCTTGCTGAAGCCAAACGTGGCGATCCGGTTGATCAGCTCCTCCAGCTCAGGCATCGAGCCCACCGCCGCTTGCATGATCACGCACGGGTCGCCGGTCACCCGGTGGCACTCGGTCAATTGCGGAATCTTGATCAGGTCATCGTAGGCCTTCTGGTTGCCGTGCTGGTTCAGGCGCAGTTCGATCACGCACTGGATCGGCAGGCCGAGCTTGGACATGTCGACTTTCGCCTGATAGCCGGTGATCACGCCGCTGGTTTCGAGCTTGGCCACTCGCTCGGCCACGGCCGGGGCGGACAGGTTGACCTTGCGCGCCAGGTCCGCGTAGGACGCGCGACCGTTTTCCAGCAGAGCGCTGAGCAGCATGCGGTCGTACTTATCCATCGGGGTGACTCCTGAAAATAGCCGACTTTCGAAAACACGGTTTATAGCGCTGAAGTCCGTGTTTTGAAAAGTGTACTGGCGCTTTAAACAGGTTTTGTAACTTATTTTCCGGCGCTGGCCTTTCTAGAATAGCCGTTCACTTGTACTTGCCTGTGAGCTGCCTCCATGTCCGGCCTTCGTCGCTTTCCCTTACCCTTGATCGCTGCCTTCTTCGCCTTGTATGTGATCTGGGGTTCGACTTACCTGGTGATTCGCATCGGCGTGGAATATTGGCCGCCACTGCTGCTCGCCGGGGTCCGCTTTGTCATCGCCGGGTCGTTGATGTATGCCTTCCTGCGCTGGCGCGGGGCACCGGCGCCGACCTGGGCGCAATGGAAAGCCGCCGGGATCATCGGAGTCTTGTTGCTGGCGTGCGGTAACGGCGCGGTCAGCGTGGCCGAGCATACGGGTGTGGCCTCCGGTGTAGCCGCATTGGCGGTGGCGACCGTGCCGCTGTTTACCTTGCTCTGCGGCTATTTCTGGGGCGCGCGAAATACCCGTCTCGAATGGGCCGGAATCGTGCTCGGGCTGGTCGGCATCGGCATGCTCAACTTGGGTTCCAACCTGCAATCTAGCCCGTTGGGGGCGGCCTTGCTGATTTTTGCAGCGGCGACCTGGGCGTTTGGCTCGGTCTGGAGCAAGCATTTGCCGCTGCCCCAGGGTGCGATGGCCAGCGCTGTGGAAATGCTGGTGGGCGGTGTCGTGTTGCTGATTGCCAGCGCAGTCAGCGGTGAGCACCTGGAAAAGGTGCCGCCGATCGAAGGTTGGGCCGCGTTGGCGTATCTGACCGTGTTCGGCTCGATCATCGCCTTCAACGCCTACATGTATCTGTTGAAACATGTGCGCCCGGCAGCGGCTACCAGTTACGCCTACGTCAACCCGGCGGTGGCGGTGCTGTTGGGGATCGTGTTCGTCGGCGAGACCATTGGTATCGAAGAAGCCCTGGCGATGGCGGTGATCATCAGCGCCGTGGTGCTGATCGGATTGCCACAGTGGCGCAAGGCGCCGGTTCAGCGTGCCGCAGCAGTGCCGACAGAATCCCGTGTGAATTAGGGTAAACTGCGCGGCATTGCACATTTGTTATGCACAATCGCGCTGAATTTTCCTACGGTACTCCCATGACTTTCGCCACCCTTGGCCTGATCGAACCTTTGCTGCGCTCCCTTGAGACGCTCGGCTACCAGACCCCGACGCCGGTCCAGGCGCAAGCCATTCCGGCGGTGCTGGCCGGTCGTGACCTGATGGCTGCCGCCCAGACCGGCACCGGCAAGACTGCCGGTTTTGCCTTGCCACTGCTGCAGTTGCTGGCCATGGAAGGGCCGAAAGTCACCGCCAATTCGGTACGCGCGCTGATCCTGGTGCCAACCCGTGAACTGGCCGAGCAGGTTCACGAAGCGGTGCGCCAGTACGCCGAGAATCTGCCGCTGCGTACCTACGCGGTGTACGGCGGTGTCAGCATCAACCCACAAATGATGAAGCTGCGCAGCGGTGTGGATCTGCTGGTGGCGACGCCGGGGCGCCTGCTCGACCTGTTCCGCCAGAACGCGCTGAAGTTCAATCAGTTGCAAACCCTGGTGCTGGATGAAGCCGATCGCATGCTCGACCTGGGTTTTTCCGAGGAATTGGCGAATATCTATAAAGCGCTGCCGAAAAAACGCCAGACGCTGCTGTTCTCTGCGACCTTCTCCGACGACATCCGCCTACTGGCCGGGCAAATGCTCAACGACCCGCTGAGCATTGAAGTCAGCCCGCGTAATGTCGCGGCCAATACCGTCAAGCAATGGGTGGTGACGGTGGACAAGAAGCGCAAGCCGGAACTGTTCGTGCACCTGATGCGCAAGAACAAGTGGAAGCAGGTGCTGGTGTTCGCCAAAACCCGCAACGGCGTGGACGCGCTGGTGGAAAAACTCCAGGGCCTGGGCGTCAATGCCGACGGTATCCACGGCGACAAACCCCAGGCGACTCGTCAGCGCGCGCTGGATCGTTTCAAACTCAGTGAAGTGCAGATTCTGGTCGCCACCGACGTTGCCGCCCGCGGTCTGGACATCGAAGACCTGCCGCTGGTGGTCAACTTCGACTTGCCGATCGTCGCTGAAGACTACATCCACCGCATTGGTCGTACCGGGCGTGCGGGTGCAACCGGGGAGGCGATTTCCCTGGTGTGCGCTGATGAAGTGAATTTGCTGTCGGCGATCGAGACCTTGACCCGTCAGACGTTGAAGCGTCAGAACGAGCCGGATTTCGAACCTGAGCACCGGGTGCCGGATACCGATGCCAGTGGCCAGGTGATCAAGAAGCCGAAGAAACCGAAGAAGCCCAAGGCTTCCGGTGGTGGCGGCAAGCGCAACCTGGGCAAGTGGGTGGATAGCGGGGAAGTGGCGCCGGCGGAGCCTTCGATCAAGCCTGTGCGCAAGGTGCCGGTGTTTAATACGGGGCCGCGTAAGCGTAAGCCTTGATTTGACTGCCTGGCTTTAGAGCCGCCCTCACCCTAACCCTCTCCCGGAGGGAGAGGGGACTGATCCGGGATTGCTTACGAACTATTGCGACCTGTGATACCGAGTCGAACTCAAATTTTGATGAGTCCCCAATCGGCTCCCTCTCCCTCGGGAGAGGGCTGGGGTGAGGGGCGGTTTTGACGAGCGATCAAGAACCTGAATTCAACCACTCCAAAATCCCCAACCCCGCAGCTCGCCCACTGGCAAAGCACGCAGTCAGCAAATACCCCCCGGTCGGCGCTTCCCAATCCAGCATCTCCCCCGCGCAAAACACCCCAGGCATCTGCTTGAGCATCAAACGCTCATCCATCGACTCAAACAACACACCACCGGCGCTGCTGATGGCTTCGTCCAGCGGACGGGTTTTCATCAGTGTTACCGGCAAGGCCTTGATCGCTTTGGCCAGCAGGCCTGGATCGGCAAAGGCTTCGGCCGCTGTCAGCTCGCGCAAAAGCGCCGCCTTCACCCCATCAATACCCAACTGACTGTGCAGATGCTTGGCCATCGAGCGTGAACCCCGAGGCTTGCTCAACGCAGTCTGGATCTTATCCACAGGCCGGCCCGGTAGCAGGTCCAGATGAATGGTCGCCGAGCCATGTTGGTTGATGGCTTCGCGGATCGGCGCCGACAGGGCGTAGATCAAACTGCCTTCGATACCCGTTGCGGTAATCACGCATTCGCCGAGCCGTGGCACGTCGTCATTGAGGCCGATGGCGATGTTTTTCAGTGGGGCACCGGCGAATTTGCTGACCATCAATTCGCTCCAGGATTGCACCTCGAAGCCGCAATTGCTCGGTTGCAAGGGCGCTAGTCCTACACCGTGGTGCTCCAGGGGCAGCATCCACGCGCCGTCCGAGCCCAGGCGTGACCAACTGCCGCCGCCGAGGGCGAGCAGGGTGGCATCGGGATGTAAGGTCTTTTCGCCCTCGGGGCTGTCGATACGCAGTGCGCCGTGGGCATCCCAGCCGAGCCAGCGGTGACGGGTGTGGATAACTACGCCGCTGTCGCGCAGGCGTTTGAGCCAGGCGCGCAGCAGAGGCGCTGCTTTCATGTCGGTGGGAAACACCCGGCCGGAGCTACCGATAAAAGTGTCGATGCCCAGGTCGTGAATCCACTGGCACAGGGCATCGGCACCGAAGCCACGCAGCAGTGGGGCAATGTGCGGCGCGCGTTCGGCGTAACGCGAGAGAAAGGCCGGGTAGGCTTCGGAATGAGTGATGTTCATGCCCCCGACGCCGGCCAGCAGGAACTTGCGTCCGACCGAGGGCATGCCGTCATACAGATCGACCTTGACCCCGGCCTGGCTCAACACCTCGGCGGCCATCAGGCCGGCGGGGCCGCCGCCGATGATGGCGACATGGGCAGGAGAGGAGGTCGGGGCTTGAGTCATGGCTTGCACTGCGGTCTGGCGAGATAAGCCGGACATTCTAGCAGCCCGGATCCTTGTAGGAGCGAGCCTGCTCGAGAAGATGTACCCGTCACGTTAGCGTTGGCTTACACACTTACGTCATAGCGGAGCCCGGAGCAAGTTGATGAATTCGAGACTGGTTAAAAAACAGCCAGCGCCCTGTAGCCTGCTGATGGCGTGGTCTGTAGTCCCTTTCACTCAGGTTATCCACAGGCCGTTCCACAGGCATTGTGGGTAAAGCATCCACAGATCAATGACAGCCTGATGACTGCCAGACCCGTTGCGCACTGTGATGCAGGATGCCATGGCGGCGCGCCAGGGCATGGCGGTCCTTGCTGTAACCACCGCCGATCACGCCGACCACCGGGATATCGCGCCCCAGGCAATGGCGCATCACGCTTTCATCGCGGGCGGCAACACCTTCGTCGGTCAGCTTCAGATAACCGAGGGCATCGTCCTTGTGCACATCGACCCCGGCGTCATACAACACCAGGTCGGGTTGGTAGAGCGGCAGCAGATAGTTGAGCGCATCGTCCACCACTTTCAGGTAGTCGGCGTCACCCATGCCATTGGGCAGCGGGATGTCCCAGTCGCTTTCGGCTTTGCGTGCGGGAAAATTCTTTTCGCAGTGCAGGGAAACGGTTACGGCCTCCGGGGTGTTGTGCAGTATTCGTGCAGTCCCGTCGCCCTGATGCACGTCGCAATCGAAGATCAGCACGCGGTTGACCCGGCCGCTTTGCAGCAGGTAATGGCTGATCACCGCCAGGTCATTGAAGATGCAGAACCCGGCCGGATAGTCGTAATGCGCGTGGTGGGTACCGCCGGCCAGATGACAGGCCAGGCCATGCTCAAGCGCTTGTTCGGCCGCCAGCAATGAGCCGCCGACTGCACGCACGGTGCGCCGGGCCAGGGCTTCGCTCCAGGGTAAACCGAGGCGTCGCTGGTCTTCGCGGGACAGGTCGCCACTCATGTAGCGTTCGATATACGAAGGGTCATGGGCCAGAGCTAGTATCTCGGCAGGGCAGAGTTGTGGACGCAACAGATCGGCGTCCCGGGTCAGGCCGCTGTCCACCAGGTGATCGCGCAACAGGCGAAACTTGTCCATGGGGAAGCGGTGATCAGCCGGGAACTCGGGGCTGTAGTCTTCGTGATAGATCAGCGGTAGCGGCATCATGATTTCGTGTATGAATGATCGAATGATCCTACCAGCGATGTAGACTCGCGGCATGGAAAGAAGGGGGCACGATGGAGCCGATACTGGAACTCGAGAGCGCGAGGCTGCTGATGCGGCAATGGCGCGATGAAGATTTGCCCGAGTTTGCGGCGATGTGCGCCGATCCGCAGGTGATGCGTTATTTTCCAGCGCCTTTGAGCCGACTGGAAAGTGCTGCGTTGATCGGGCGTATTCGTGGGCATTTTGCAGAGCATGGTTTTGGCTTCTGGGCGCTGGAGCGCAAGGACACCGGCCAGTTCATCGGGTTGACCGGGCTGGCCGTGGTGGGTTTTGATGCGCCCTTTGTCCCGGCCACTGAAATCGGCTGGCGCCTGGCTCGCGAGCACTGGGGCCTGGGGTATGCCAGTGAAGCCGCGTGGACCGCTCTGCGTTGCGGGTTTGATCGCCTGCCGCTGAAGGAAATCGTAGCCTTCACCACGCAAACCAATTTGCCGTCGGAGAAGGTCATGCAAGCCATCGGCATGCACCATGCCCCGGCGGACGACTTCGACCATCCGCGACTCGACCCCGATCATCCCTTGCGCCGGCATGTGCTGTATCGCATCAGCCGTGAACAATGGCTGCAAACCTTGCATGGATAAGCTGGCCCGGACGTTTACAATGCCCCCATGGGCCCTGTCCCGAAACTGAATCGACCGTCGCAGCCAAGACTGCGCGGCAATGTGTTGCGTGAGGAGAGTCTGAATGAGCCAAGTGTTGGAAGATCTGGTTGACCTGCTGACTCTGGAACCGATCGAAGAGAACCTGTTTCGTGGTCGCAGCCAGGACTTGGGTTTTCGCCAATTGTTCGGCGGACAGGTGCTCGGCCAATCGCTGTCGGCAGCCAGTCAGACGGTTGAAGAGGCGCGTCATGTGCATTCGATGCATGGTTACTTTTTGCGTCCTGGCGACGCTGGTTTGCCGGTGGTTTACCAGGTTGACCGGGTGCGCGACGGTGGCAGCTTCAGTACGCGCCGGGTGACTGCGATCCAGAAAGGCCATCCGATCTTCACCTGCAGCGCCTCGTTCCAGTATGACGAAGAAGGCTTCCAGCACCAGACCGATATGCCGCAAGTGGTCGGTCCGGAAAACCTGCCGTCGGAGTTGGAGATCACCCAGCAACGTGCGCACCTGATCCCCGAAAAAATGCGCGAAAAGCTGCTGTGCCCAAAACCGATCGAATTCCGACCTGTGACCGAGAACGATCCCTACAACCCGCTGCCGTGCGACCCGATCAAGTACGTCTGGTTTCGCGCCGATGGCGCCCTGGCCGACTCGCCGGCGCTGCACAAGTATCTTCTGGCCTATGCGTCGGACTTCGGTCTGTTGGTCACATCGATGCAGCCCCATGGCAAAACAGTGTGGAACAAGGACATGCAGGTCGCCAGCCTCGATCACGCCCTGTGGTTCCACGCCGATCTGCGTGCTGACGACTGGCTGCTGTACGCCATGGACAGCCCGTGGGCCGGCAACTCGCGTGGGTTCTCCCGCGGCAGCGTGTACAACCGCGCCGGGCAACTGGTGGCATCGGTCACCCAGGAAGGGCTGATCCGTCACCGCAAGGACTGGGCGTGAGCCTGGCCGAGGTGCGTCACTGGGTGTTCGACATGGACGGCACCCTGACCGTGGCGGTGCATGATTTCGCGGCGATTCGCGTGGCGTTGGCGATTCCTGCCGAGGACGACATCCTGACCCACCTCGCCGCGCTGCCGGCCGAGGAAGCCGCCGCCAAGCACGCCTGGTTGCTCGAGCATGAACGGGATCTGGCGCTGGGTTCGAAGCCGGCGCCGGGGGCGGTAGAGTTGGTGCGTGAACTGGCCGGGCGCGGTTATCGCCTGGGCATCCTTACGCGCAATGCCCGTGAGCTGGCGCACGTCACGCTTGAGGCCATCGGCCTGGCCGACTGCTTTGCGGTGGAGGATGTGCTGGGCCGCGATGAAGCACCGCCCAAACCACATCCCGGTGGCTTGCTGAAACTGGCTGAAGCCTGGAAGGTGCCGGCCAGCGAGATGGTGATGGTCGGTGACTATCGCTTTGATCTCGATTGCGGGCGAGCGGCGGGGGCGCGAACAGTGCTGGTGAATCTGCCGGATAATCCATGGCCGGAATTGACTGACTGGCATGCGGCGGATTGTGTCGAGTTACGGCAGATGCTCTTGGCTTGAGGGTATTTTTGTCTGATCTGATGCCTTCGCGAGCAAGCCCGCTCCCACAGTTGATCGCATTCTCCCTGTGGGAGCGGGCTTGCTCGCGAAGGCGCCCGATCAGACAACACAAAATTCACTGCCCAAACAACGCCATCTGCCCCTGCGGCGAACTGAACATCCCATCCCCGTCATGCCCGACCCCGGGCACTTCGATCAGTTGCTGATTCAACCCAGTGGGGGAAAGGCGCTTCAGATAGTCGAAATAATTGCGCCCGCGGGCCAGTCGATTCGGACCCTGGGCCAGGGCCTCGCACCCCTTGTCCAACGCTGGATGGTTTGGGTCGTTGTCCTGCTCACCCAACAGGTAAACGACGTCTCGCGTGAGGTACTTTTCCTGCAGCTGCGCGGCAGTTTGTCCTTCGGCGTAGGCAGGCAAATCCGCCAATCCGTACTTCCAGCGATTGAACTGCGGGCAACCGGCATGGCTGAACGCTACAGGGCGGCGTTCATCGAACCAGGCGTAAGAGGACGGGTTGGCAATCACGTAACGCAGCTGCACGCCGGCCGCTTGCAGGGCCGGCTGATCGTGGCCGAGCAGCGCGTATCGCTGAACCACCTGAGCGCCACCAGAGTGACCGGCGATGACGATCTGTTTCACATCGGGAAACTGCTGGCGATCCCCAATGCGCGCGATGATTTCATCGAGTGCTGCGTAGGAACTGAGGGGGAATGGACCTGTGGATAAGCCGCCGGCCATCCACTCGTTTCCCTGCCAGCGCAGTACTGTATCAGCCACCGGGTGTGCTGCAACGTCGAGTTCGTTGACAAACTGCGGAGCGATCACCAGGGTCGTCGCGCTTTGCCCACCCAGCTCAGCGGCCCGCTCGGCGCTGTGCAAATAGGTTTGGGCATTGCGCAAACGGCCGTGAAGGATGACAAGCACCCGCTCGATTCTGGCCGGGGCCGGGCTGATGCCAACGACCATTTCACCTTCTTTCAACAGCAGGCGTCCGGGACTGAGTTCTTCGACCCCATGCTCGGCCGCCTGGGTACTTGTGCAAGTGATCAACAACACCAACAACCAATTTTTCATCTACAGATTTTTCGCCGCAAAGGTATCGCACTGGCTTACCTGGCCCTGGGCGAAACCGGTTTTGAACCAGCGCACCCGTTGCGCCGATGTACCGTGGGTGAATGAGTCTGGCACTACGCGGCCCTGACCCCGTTGTTGCAAGCGGTCATCGCCGATGGCGTTGGCCGCGTTGAGGGCTTCTTCGATGTCGCCCGGTTCCAGCCAGTTCAGGCGTTTCTGCGCATTGTTGGCCCAGACTCCGGCCAGGCAATCAGCTTGCAGTTCCTGGCGGACCAGCAAACCGCCGTCTCCTTCCATCTGCCGTCCCTGTTGGCGCGCTGCCTGAATTTTTGCCGAAACGCCAAGCAAGGTCTGCACATGGTGCCCGACTTCGTGAGCGATCACGTAGGCCTGAGCGAAGTCACCCGCAGCGGAAAAGCGTTGGGACATCTCCTGGAAGAAACTCATGTCCAGATAGACCTTCTGGTCTGCCGGGCAATAAAACGGACCGGTTGCCGAAGTGGCCAGGCCACAGGCCGAGTTGACGCGATTGCTGAACAGCACCAGGGTCGGGTCCTTGTATTGGCGACCAGCCTGCTGGAATATCTGGCCCCAGGTGTCTTCGGTATCGCCCAGGATCGAGCGCACGAATTCCGCGCCCTCGTCATTGGCCGGTGGCGCCTTGCCGGGCTGGTGGGTGGCGGGCGCAGATTGCTGTTCCATCTGCCCGGTCAGTTGTCCGAGGATTTGCATCGGGTCCTGTCCGGTGATCCAGCCGATGCCGACGATCAGCACGATAGCCGTCAGGCTCAGACCCTTGCCGCCGCCAAAGCGCATGCCGCCACCGCCACCGCCGCCATCATCGCCACGGGCGTCAACCACGTTGTCGCTGCGCCGGCCTTTTTTCCATAGCATGTGCGAATCCTCTTTTGAACCGGGTAAAGAACCATGCGCTGAGTGTTGCTGCTCAGCGTAAGCGGCGCCAGTCCGGTCGTCAGACATTGTTGAGGGGCACAGGTTCTGTACGGGGGCGAAGTTCTCGGTGCGCTATTACAGTTCCTCGGCGTTAAAAGTGTCGCAGGTATCGATTTTCCCGCTGGTAAAACCTGCCTTGAACCAGTTTGTCCGTTGCTGCGACGTTCCATGGTTGAACGTTTCCGGGCGCACAGTCCTGTTGGCGGAACGCTGCAAGGAGTCATCGCCAAACGTAGCCGCGGCGTTCAATGCCGCGTCGATGTCTCCTGGCTCCAGCCAGTCGAGGCGTCGTTGCGCATGATGCGCCCAGACCCCTGCCAGGCAGTCGGCCTGCAGTTCCGCCCGGACCTCCAGACCACCATCACCGGTGACTCGCTGGCCATGGTTCAGCGCCTGCTCGAACGGGTCGGACATACCGAGTTCCAGTTGCACGTGATGGCCCACCTCGTGAGCGAGCACGTAGGCCTGGGCGAATTCACCGATCACGGCGTGCTGTTCGCCCATGATTCGAAAGAATTCCAGGTCCAGATAAATCCGCTGATCTTGCGGGCAATAAAACGGCCCGGCACTGGAACCGGCAAAACCACAGGCCGAATTCACACTGTTGCTATAGAGGGTGAGGGTAGGCAGCGGGTAGCGTTGCGCGCTTTGGGAAAATAGTTGTGCCCAGGTGTCTTCGGTATCGCCCAATATCGACTGGACGAATTGCAACTGCGGATCATCAAGCGTCTGTGAAGAAGGGGTAATTGATAGGTTGTTCGACGTTGTGTCCAGTGTCGAGTAAACACCCGCGCCTCCCAGCGTGGCGGTAATAGCCAATGCGATGAAGGTCTGTTTCCCTGTGATTTTGCGGGCTTCCTTGCCCTCGCGAGTGTCGTTCACGTTGTCGCTGCGTCTTGCTCTGTTCCATAACATGTCTGCGGTTTCTCCATAGATGAAGGCGGTCACGCCTGCGTCCATGAATAACGCCGTTGGCAAATTTATGCCGGGCAAATATGTAAGGTCAGATTAATCCCGGCGCTAACCTGGTTCCGGATTTCGCATTTGCGCAGCTATATTTTAGAATCGACCAAAGTCTTCAGGAACGTCCCATGGCTGGCAGTCAAATAGAGCGTGTTTTCAGCTTGCTGGAGAGTCTTGCCGGGGACCCGCAGGGGGTGCCGATGCAGACCCTGGCCGAACAACTGGAGATCCCCAAAAGCGCGACTCATCGCTTGCTCGCCGAGCTGATTCGTTTGGGTTACGTGCGCCAGAATCCGGAAAACCTGCGTTATCACTTGTCGACCAGACTGGTCGCCCTGGGTTTTCGCTATCTGGCCGGTAGCGGCGCCGATATCGTTCAGCCGGTGCTCGACCGTCTGGCTCGGGAAACCGGTGAACTGGTGCGCCTTGGCGTGACCCAGGGCGAGCGGCAAGTCTGGATCGCCAAATCCCAGGGCGCCCGCTCGGGCTTGCGTTACGATCCTGACATGGGGCGTGACGCGCCCCTGTTCTACACGGCTTCCGGGCATGCCTGGCTGGCTTGCATGAGTGATGCCCAGGCGTTGTCGCTGGTCGAGCGGCAAGCGGCTCAATTGCCTGCAGACGTGGGGCCGAATGCGCCACGATCTAACATTGAACTGCTGGAGCGCCTGCGAATGGCGCGGGAACAGGGATATGCCTGGGTCGAGGAAAGCTCTGCGGTGGGTACATCGGCGATCGCCGCGGTGGTGCGCCATCCATTGAATGGGCAGGTAATTGGTGTGCTGAGCATCGCTGGCCCGAGCGCACGCATGCCCGGTGCACGGTTGCACGAGTTGGCACCGACCTTACTGGAGTATGCCCAGGAGCTTTCGGCGGCAAGCCAGGCTTCGGAACTGTTCAGCTGAACGTTCTGTCGACTACAAGTAATGTTCGCTGTTCGCCCACTTTCTTCTGTTGTTCGTGTCATAAAGTGGAACCGGGTTCTAAATTATTAGAGCCTCGCCTCATTCTTAAAAAAGGACCTCGTCTTGACGTCGCCCATCAGCACCCCGCTTTCCGGCGTCAATCAGCCCTTCAAGGGGATCATGCTGATCCTTTTCGCGACCTTCCTGTTCTCCACTCACGATGCCTTGTCGAAATACCTGTCCGGGTTCTACCCGATCGTCATGGTGGTGTGGGCGCGATATGTGGTGCATACCCTGCTGATGGCAGGGATTTTTCTGCCGCAATCGGGGCTGCGGGTCCTGCGCACCAAGCGGCCGATGTTGCAGCTGATCAGGGCGTTGTGCCTGTTGGGAACCAGTCTGTTTTTTACCACCGGCCTGCAGTACATACCGCTGGCTGAAGCGACGGCGGTCAACTTTCTGGCTCCGGTACTGGTGACGGCCTTATCGGTGCCGTTGCTGGGTGAACGGGTGACCCGCGGACAGTGGGTCGCAGTGATTTGCGGGTTCATCGGTGTTTTGATCATCGTGCATCCCGGCGGTGAGTTGTTCACCCCGGCCGTCTTGCTGCCGCTCTGTTCGGCGCTGTTTTTCTGTTTCTACCAACTGCTCACCCGCAAGCTCAGCGAAGTCGACAGCCCGACCACCAGTAACTTCTTCGCCGGGCTGTGCAACACCCTGGTGATGAGTGCGCTGGTGCCGTTCTTCTGGCAGTTCCCGAGTTTGATGCACGCAATCATGATGCTGGCGTTGGGGGCATGCGGGATGACTGCGCATTTGTTCCTGACCCAGGCGTTCCGCCACGCCGCGCCGGCCTTGCTGGCACCCTTCGGCTATTGCCAGATCGTGTTTGCCGGGCTGCTGGGCTGGCTGTTGTTTTCCCACACGCCGACCCTGACCACAGTGGTCGGTATCGCCGTGATCTGTTGCAGTGGTCTGGCAGCCGCCTGGCAGCAAAGCCGGCGCTGAGTAGTTATGTCGGTTATGGTGCTGCCAATGTCGCAGTGAGGCTGGCAGCCAAGGCCAGATCCAGAAGAGGTGCCCTTCGTCAGGCGAAGTTGTAGCAAAATCGTAAGCACGGCAACGAAAGCGCCACCCCGCAGCTTCCTTTCTCTGTGTGGCGCGGCCCATAATCGGCTGCTTGTGCAGTGATGGCCGTGAGCCCGCAATGACAACAACTTCAGAACTTCCTCTTGCGCCGGCGGCGGTTGCCGAGCCGCGCAAGAGTCGCAAGAACAACCCGGAAAAGACCCGCGAGAATATCCTGCAAGAGGCTATTGTCGAGTTCGTCCAGCAGGGTCTTTCCGGTGCTCGCGTCGATGCCATCGCCGAGCGCATTCATACCTCCAAGCGCATGATCTATTACTACTTCGGCAGTAAGGAGCAGCTCTATGTCGAGGTGCTGGAAAAACTCTACGGTGATATTCGCAACACCGAAAGTCGCTTGCATCTGGCTGAACTGGCGCCGGTGGATGCGATTCGACGGCTGGTGGAATTCACCTTCGATCACCACGACCACAACGTCGATTTCGTGCGCATCGTCAGCATCGAAAACATCCACAATGCCGAGTTCGTGAAACGCTCCGAAGCGATCAGGGCCATGAACAACACCATTCTCGATTCCCTGAGTGAGATTCTGCGTAGGGGTGTTGAGGCGGGTGTATTTCGGCAGGGGCTAGCGCCGCTGGATGTACATCTGCTGATCAGTGCGTTCTGTTTTCATCGTGTTTCGAACAGACATACCATCGGTGAGATTTTCCAGATCGACTTGCCGGACGAAAGCATCAAGCAGCGTCATCGCGAGATGATTTGCGAGTCGGTGTTGCGCTACCTGCAGGCCTGATGCCTTTGCGGGCAAGCCTGCCCCACAGAGCACTGTTCCTTTGGGAAGGGGCTTGGCGCGATGCTTTTTTTCAGCCTGCGGAGATGAAATGTACCTAATGGTTAATTCGGTCCGTTGAAGCAAAGGTTTCCGGCGTATTCCATGCGGTGATCGAACGCTTTCGTCGTTCAGCGCGGCAGGTGTTCTACCAGGAAGTCGATGAACGCCCGCAGTCGCAATGGCACGTGGCGACTTTGTGGATAAAGCAGCGTGAAGGGCCGTGAGCGTCCGCCATAGGGTTGGAGCACTTCCACCAGCGAGCCTGCGGCCAGCTCGTTTTCGACGATAAAACGATAGGTTTGAAACAACCCCGCCCCATGTTTGGCCAGGGTCACTGCGCCAAGCACATCGTCTGAACAACTGAGATTGCCTTCGGCCAGTATTTCCCGGGGTTTACCCTCGTCATTGAACAGCCAGGCGATGCGCCGCCCACTGCTGGGCAATTCGTACTGTATGCATTCGTGTTGTGCCAGGTCGTCGAGGGTTTGCGGGGTTCCGGCGCGTTTGAGGTAGTCGGGGCTGGCGATCATCACCAATGGGGCGTCTTCAAGCTGCCGGGCGATCAGGCCGGAATCCGGTATGGCGCGCACGCGAATGGCCATGTCATAGCCTTCGCCGACAAAATCGATGTTGCGGTTGCTGATGTGCGACTCGACCTTCACTGCCGGATAGCGCGCGCGAAATCCGGGCAGCAATGGCAGGATTCGATGGTGCGCATAGGTGGTCGGAATACTGATGCGCAATGTTCCGGAGGGCACTTGCTGCTGACCCATGACCTCGCGCTGGGCTTCAACCAGTTGCACCAGTGCCTGGCGACATTCCTCGTAGTAGCGCCGGCCACTGTCGGTCAGTTTGACGCTGCGGGTGGTACGTGCGAACAGGCGTACACCCAGGCGTTCCTCCATGCGCGACACCGAACGGCTCACTGCGGCGGGCGTTACCCCTGCCACTGACGCAGCAGCGGTAAAGCTGCCGGCTTCGGCGGCCAGGCAAAACAGCTCGATGCTGCCCAACTGTAGATCGTCGAATTGTCGCTGCATGATGGCACCGGGATTTGGATGAAGAGGCGCGACAAGTATTAATCAGGGGGCGCAATACGAATACAAAAAAGCCGTCACTGAGACGGCTTGATTGCATCTGGCAAGGTGATCAACGCCGGGTCAACAACACGCCGGATTCCATGTGATGAGTCCATGGGAACTGGTCGAACATCGCACAGCGGGTGATGCGGTGGGTGTCGTGCAACTGGGCGATGTTGGCCGCCAGGGTCTCCGGGTTGCAGGAGATGTACAGGATGTTGTCGAAGCGCCGGGTCAGCTCGCAGGTGTCCGGGTCCATGCCGGCGCGCGGTGGGTCGACGAACACGCTGCCAAACTCGTAGCTCTTGAGGTCAATGCCGTGCAGACGGCGGAACGGGCGCACTTCGTTCAGGGCTTCGGTCAGTTCCTCGGCGGACAAGCGCACCAGGGTGACGTTATCCACGGCGTTTTCGCTGAGGTTGCTCAGCGCCGCATTGACCGAGGTCTTGCTGATTTCGGTGGCCAGCACCTTGCGCACGCGGGTAGCGAGCGGCAGGGTGAAATTGCCGTTGCCGCAATACAGCTCCAGCAAATCGTCGGTGCGATCGCCCAGGGCGTCGTAGGCCCAGTTGAGCATCTTCTGGTTCACCGTGCCGTTGGGCTGGGTGAACGCGCCTTCGGGCTGGCGGTAGCTGAAGGTGCGGCCGCCAACTTCCAGTTTCTCGACCACATAATCATGACCGATGACTTCGCGTTTGCCTTTGGAACGGCCAATGATGCTGACGTTCAAGTCGCTCGCCAGTTTCGCAGCCGCCGTGTGCCAGTGCTCGTCCAGCGGGCGGTGATAGCACAGGGTGATCATCGCATCGCCCGCCAGGGTGGTCAGGAACTCCACCTGAAACAGCTTGTGGCTCAGGGCCGCACTGGCTTGCCACGCGGCTTTGAGCTGCGGCATCAACTGGTTGATGCGCAGGCTGGCAATCGGGAACTCTTCGATCAGGATCGGCGTACGTTTGTCTTCCTGGGAAAACATTGCGTAGTGCCGCTCGCCGGCTTCGCGCCACAGGCGGAACTCGGCGCGCAGGCGGAAGTTCTTCAGTGGCGAATCGAAGACAGCCGGCTCGGGTGCATCGAACGGGGCCAGCAGGTCACGCAGGCGCGTGACCTTGTCTTCGAGTTGAGCGGCGTAGGCCTGGGAATCAAAAGTCATGCGTTGAACCAACCCAGCTTGATCACGAACAGAATTGACAGGATCACCAGCGCCGGGTTCAGTTCACGGGCGCGGCCCGACAGCACTTTGATCACGGTCCAGGAGATGAAGCCGAAGGCGATGCCGTTCGCGATGGAATAAGTGAATGGCATGGCCAGGGCGGTGACCACGACCGGTGCGGCAACGGTGATGTCTTCCCAGTCTACCTCGGCCAGGCCGGAAGTCATCAGCACGGCCACGAACAACAGCGCAGGTGCAGTGGCGAACGCCGGAACGCTGGCGGCCAGTGGCGAGAAGAATAGCGCCAGCAGGAACAGGATTGCCACCACGATGGCGGTCAGGCCGGTGCGGCCACCGGCACTCACGCCAGCGGCGGATTCGATGTAGCTGGTGGTGGTCGAGGTGCCGAGCAGGGAACCGGCCATGGCCGCGGTGCTGTCGGCGATCAGGGCGCGCCCCATTTTCGGCATGTGGCCGTCCTTGCCCATCAACCCGGCGCGCTTGGCGACGCCGATCAGGGTGCCGGAGTTGTCGAACAGGTCGACGAACAGGAAGGCGAAGATCACGCTGACCAGACCGATGTCCAGGGCACCTTTGATGTCCAGTTGCAGGAAGGTCGGGGCCAGGGACGGCGGCATCGACATCACGCCGCCGAACGGGGTGAAGCCCAGCACGATCGACGCGATGGTCACTGCCAGGATGCCGATCAGCACCGCACCGCGCACGGCGAGGGCTTCGAGGCCGACGATCAGGGCAAAGCCGAGGGTCGCGAGAATAGGCGCCGGTTGTTTCAGGTCACCGAGACCGACCATAGTTGCCGGGTTGCTGACCACGATTCCGGCGTTGTGCAGGGCGATCAGCGCCAGGAACAGGCCGATACCGGCGGCAATCGCCGAGCGCAGCGGCAACGGGATGCTGTTGATGATCCATTCACGGATGCGGAAGATCGACAGCAGAAAGAAGCACACTGCCGAGATGAACACCGCTCCCAGTGCCACCTGCCAGGTGTGACCCATGTGCAGGACCACGGTATAGGTGAAGAAGGCGTTCAAGCCCATGCCCGGTGCGAGTGCGATCGGGTAGTTGGCGATCAGGCCCATGGTTGTGGAGCCGATGGCCGCCGCCAGACAGGTGGCGACGAACACGGCACCCTTGTCCATGCCGGTCTCGCCGAGGATGCTCGGGTTGACGAACAGAATGTAGGCCATGGCCAAAAAGGTCGTGACGCCCGCCAGAATCTCGGTCCGCACGTTGGTGTTGTGTGCCTTGAGTTGAAACAGCCTTTCCAGCATGTCTGCTCCCCGTGGCGCGCCGGGCGCCGTGAATGTATCGACCTCAACAGCAAAGCACAGACAGCAGAACGCGCCTGGAATTTACTGTGGGCCGGAAAAAGCCGCGCATCATACCAGCAGCGTGGGGCTATGGCTGCTTAAGCCTGCGATGGTTAGCAATGTTTTGCGACGAAGCCAACTGCGCCATACTGCGCGCTGGTTTTTCGGGGTATTCAGGTCCTGCATGAAAAAGCGTCTGGTTAGCGTGTTTGCGGCGATGTTAGCGCTGTTTCTCGGGGTTCAAAGCGCTGCGGCAGCTTCGGCCCCGCCGTTGAGTCAGTTGAAAGTGCTAAAGGTGTCATCGCCGTCCTGTGGCGTTGAAGACATTGCCGAGGGGCAGGCTCAGACCCGCTGCGATCACAGTGGCCCGGACATCATGATTTACGTGCTGGAGGTCGGTTACGGGCGCGAACCCCATGTCGGGCTGGATGGATTCGACGTCAATGGCACCCGCACACCGGTCTGCGCCTTTAAAAACGGCAACCTGACCACTTGCACCCCGGGGGGGAAAACCGTGGGCTATTTGTACGCCTTCGATCTGGCGGGCAAACAGGAAGGCACGTTCACCTTCAGTAATATCTCGCTCAATGCCCCGGGCATCACGATGTCGACGCAGCTTTACATCAAGTAACGGCACGGCTCTAACAGGGGGCAGGAAAGCTGACTACGCTTTAAGGATCATTCCGTGGATCGTAGCCAATGACCTTTCGAGCCTTGATTTCCCTTGCCGAGGGCACTGATGACCTGCAGACAGTCACCCTGATCGATGTGCTGCGCCGCGCCAACGTCGAAGTGGTGGTGGCCAGTACCGAGGGGCGGCGCATGCTCACCTGCGCTCGCGGCACGCGCCTGACCTGCGATGCAATGCTGGTGGATTTGCTGGCGCAGCCATTCGACCTGATCGCCCTGCCGGGCGGTGCCGTCAGCGCACAACACTTGGCGGCCCATCAACCCCTGCAACAATTGATCAAGGAACAGGCGGCGGCCGGACGTTTGTTCGCGGGCATTGCCGAAGCGCCTGCGGTGACGCTGCAAACATTTGGTGTGTTGCGACAACGACGCATGACTTGCCTGCCTTCGGCCAGCCATCAATTGTCAGGCTGTAACTTCGTCGATCAACCGGTAGTGGTCGACGGCAACTGCATCACCGCCCAGGGTTCCGGCGCAGCGCTGGCATTTGCCCTGGCACTGGTGGAGCAGCTCTGCGGCAAGGCCGCGCGTGCGACGGTGGCAGCAGAGTTATTGGTCAAATAAACGTCAGACCTTCGCCTCTTCCTTAGGCTCATGCATGCGGTCACGGCTGGCCAGGGTCGGGAAGAGTTTGACCCAGACTCCGGTCACCACCAGCGTGCCGATCCCGCCCATGACCACTGCGGGCACGGTGCCGAACCAGTGGGCGGTCAGGCCAGACTCGAACTCACCCAATTGATTGGAAGCGCCGATGAACAGGCCGTTCACGGCGCTGACCCGGCCGCGCATTTCGTCCGGGGTTTCCAGTTGTACGAAGGACGCGCGGATCACCATGCTGATCATGTCGGCAGCGCCCAGTACCACCAGCACTGCCAGGGAAAACCAGAACGAAGTCGACAGGCCGAAGGCGATGGTGGCCACACCGAAGATACCTACCGCTGTGAACATGACTCGTCCGACGTTGCGCTCCACGGCAAATCGCGCTAGGAACAGCGACATCAGCAGCGCCCCCACCGCCGGTGCCGAGCGCAACAGGCCCAGCCCCCATGGACCGGTCAGCAGAATGTCCTTGGCAAACACCGGTAGCAATGCCGTCGCGCCACCGAGCAGGACGGCAAACAGGTCGAGGGAGATTGCACCGAGAATGTCCGGACGACTGCGGATGAAACGGATGCCCGCAAGCAGTGAGTCGAGGGTGGCCTTGCCCTTGTTCAGTGGCGTCTGTCGCGCCGGCAGGTTGAGCATCAGCGAACAGGCGATGACATACAGGAGCACCGTCGGGCCATATACCCAGACACTGCCAAAGGCATACAACAAGCCACCGAGGGCCGGGGCAACGATGGTTGCCGATTGCTGGGCCGATTGCGCAGCAGCAACGGCTCGGGGAAACAGGGCACTGGGCACGATGCTCGGCAGCAAGGCCTGGGTGGTCGGCATTTCGAAGGAGCGCGCGGCACCGAGCAGGAAGGCCAGGATGAAGATCATTTCCCGGGTAACGTGATCGGTAGCGCTGCCGATGGCCAGGGCCAAGGCGATCAGCGCTTGCAGTGACTGGCAAATCGCGGCGACCTTGCGCCGGTCGTAGCGATCCGCGACGTGTCCGGTGTGGAGCATGAACAGCACGCGTGGCGCGAATTCCACCAGGCCGACCAGACCGAGGTCGAGGACGTTTCCGGTCAGTTGATACAGGTTCCAGCCAATCGCCACGGTGAGCATTTGAAAGCCGCTGGCGGTAAAAACCCGCGCCAGCCAGAACGCAATGAAGGGACGGTGGTGACGTAACAGCAAGGGCTCTTGGCTGGGCATCTGCGGGCAAATCTTGGGGGAGGGGAAGGGTGAGGTTATCACCAACCTGTAACAGGAAGTTGCGGCGGCGGAAAATTTAGTTAGCCAGACATCTATTCCAGGCACCCAATAGCCCCTGTGTGCGGGCTTGCTCGCCAAGAGGGTGGTACATCCTGCATTGATTTCGACTGACACAGCGCATTCGCGAGCAAGCCCGCCCCCACAGGGAAATGGTGTGCAGGCCTCATCAACTCCATGAGGCAACTTGTCACGCGGCAATAGACCACGCGGTTCTTCCCCACAAATGGGACTACGCTTTCAACGTTGATTGATCCAGGTCAATACCCCAAAAGGAATTGATCCGGCGGCCGCAAGGCCAGACCCCTGCGGTGTGATGCCGGTAAAAAAAAGAACGAATTGGAATTCGCCGCACTCGATATCCGTGGGGCCGGGGATGCAGGCTCCCAGCCAGCAGCCGTACTACCTGACAGAGGAAGACTTATGTTCGGTTTAGAGGCACTTGATCTCGCCCGAATCCAGTTCGCGTTCACCATCTCGTTCCACATCCTGTTTCCAGCCATCACTATCGGCCTGGCGAGTTACCTGGCGGTACTCGAAGGTCTGTGGCTGAAAACCCATAACGATACCTATCGTGACCTCTACCATTTCTGGTCGAAGATCTTTGCCGTCAATTTCGGTATGGGCGTGGTCTCCGGCCTGGTGATGGCCTATCAGTTCGGCACCAATTGGAGTCGCTTCTCGGACTTCGCCGGCTCCGTGACCGGGCCACTGCTCACCTATGAAGTGCTCACTGCATTCTTCCTCGAAGCGGGTTTCCTCGGCGTCATGCTGTTTGGCTGGAACAAAGTTGGCCGGGGGCTGCACTTTTTCGCCACGGTGATGGTGGCCATCGGTACGCTGATCTCGACGTTCTGGATCCTCGCCTCCAACAGCTGGATGCAAACCCCGCAGGGTTTCGAAATCGTCAATGGTCAGGTCATTCCCACCGACTGGCTGGCGATCATTTTCAACCCGTCGTTCCCCTATCGCCTGATGCATATGGCCACGGCGGCATTCGTGGCGACGGCATTCTTCGTCGGCTCCTCGGCGGCCTGGCATCTGTTGCGTGGCAAGGACAATCCGGCGATCCGCAAGATGCTTTCGATGGCCATGTGGATGGCGTTGATCGTTGCGCCGATCCAGGCGGTGATCGGGGACTTCCACGGCCTCAACACGCTTGAGCATCAACCGGCAAAAATCGCCGCCATCGAAGGGCACTGGGAAAACAAGGGTGATGAGGCGACGCCGCTGATCCTGTTCGGCTGGCCGGACATGAAGGAGGAGAAAACCAGATTTGCTGTCGAGATCCCGTACCTGGGCAGCCTGATCCTGACCCACTCGCTGGACAAACAAGTGCCGGCGCTCAAGGAGTTCCCGCCCGAAGACCGGCCAAACTCGACCATCGTGTTCTGGTCGTTCCGGATCATGGTCGGCCTGGGTTTTCTGATGATCTTCACCGGACTGTGGAGCCTGTGGCTGCGCAAGCGCGACACCCTCTATACCTCGCGCCCTTTCCTGTACCTGGCGTTGTGGATGGGGCCGTCCGGCCTGATCGCGATCCTTGCCGGTTGGTTCACCACTGAAATCGGCCGTCAGCCGTGGGTGGTGTATGGCCTGATGCGCACGGCAGATGCATCTTCCAACCACAGCTTCATGCAGATGAGCATTACCCTGATTCTGTTCGTCGTGGTGTATTTCGCGCTGTTCGGTGCCGGTCTGGGTTACATGATGCGCCTGGTGCGCAAAGGGCCGAAGATCGACGAAGGCAAGGAAACCAACGACGGTGGTCCAGGCAAGAAACGTACACCGGCGCGTCCGCTCTCCGCAGCGGATGACGAGCACACTGATGGCGATGTCAGCCTGACCAGGGAGAATTGACTCATGGGTATTGATCTTCCGCTGATCTGGGCCGTGATCATCATCTTCGGCATCATGATGTACGTGGTCATGGACGGCTTCGATCTGGGCATCGGGATTCTTTTCCCGTTCATTCCCGGCAAGGGCGACCGTGATGTGATGATGAACACCGTCGCGCCGGTCTGGGACGGCAACGAAACCTGGCTGGTGCTGGGCGGTGCAGCACTGTTCGGGGCTTTCCCGCTGGCCTACTCGGTGGTGCTTTCGGCTTTGTACCTGCCGCTGATCCTGATGTTGATCGGGCTGATCTTTCGCGGCGTGGCTTTCGAGTTTCGCTTCAAGGCCAAGGATGACAAACGACATCTCTGGGACAAGGCGTTCATCGGCGGTTCGGTCACCGCAACGTTCTTCCAGGGCGTGGCATTGGGGGCGTTCATCGACGGATTGCCCGTGGTCAACCGGCAGTTTGCCGGCGGTTCGCTGGACTGGCTGACACCCTTCACGATGTTTTGCGGTGCGGCGCTGGTGGTGGCATATGCGTTGCTCGGTTGCACCTGGCTGATCATGAAGACCGAGGGCAAGCTGCAGGAACAGATGCATGACCTGGCGCGGCCACTGGCCTTCGTGTTGCTGGCAGTGATCGGCGTTGTCAGCATCTGGACCCCGCTGACCCACGCAGAGATCGCCGCGCGCTGGTTCACCTTGCCAAACCTCTTCTGGTTCCTGCCGGTGCCGATTCTGGTACTGGTGACGATGTACGGTCTGATTCGCGCCGTGGCCCGCAATGCGCACTACACGCCGTTCCTGCTAACGCTGGTGCTGATCTTCCTCGGCTACAGTGGATTGGGTATCAGCCTGTGGCCGAATATCGTGCCGCCGTCGATCTCGATCTGGGACGCCGCCGCGCCGCCGCAAAGCCAGGGGTTCATGCTGGTCGGCACGCTATTTATCATTCCGTTCATTCTGGGTTACACCTTCTGGAGCTACTACGTATTCCGCGGCAAGGTCACGCACGAAGACGGGTATCACTAGCTCCACGACTTGCCTTTGATGGCGTCGATAACGGCGCCATCGATCTGAAGGAGATCGAAGCAATGAGCAGCAAACCTTCCCTGCGCGAGATTGAAGAAGGCGAAAAAAAGCCGCTGTGGCAGCGGCTCGGCTGGCTGGCCATGATCTGGGCTGGCAGTGTCGGTGCACTGTTCATCGTCGCCAGCCTGATGCGCATGTTCATGAATGCCGCAGGCCTGACTACCCACTGAGCATTCCCTCCCGCTGCCTCCTGGCGCGGATTCACAACCCTGGGGCGGCCGCTTATTTGCGTGCTTTGAGAATCACGAATTTCGGGTTGGCCGCCACCTGTTCGACGCCACGGAACAGCCGCGCCAACTTGCTGTGATAACCCAGGTGTCGGTTGCCGACAATGTACAGCGCGCCGCCCACGACCAACGCTTCCCGGGCTTGCTGGAACATCCGCCAGGCGAGGTAGTCCCCGACGACCTGTTGCTGGTGAAACGGTGGGTTGCACAACACCACGTCCAGCGATTGCGCCTCCTGGCCTGCCAGGCCATCACCAGCACGCACAATCACTTCCCGCTCACCCAGCGCCGCACGCCAGTTTTCGGCGGCCGATTGCACGGCCATGTAGGATTCGTCCACCAATGTGTAATTTGCCTCGGGGTTCTGCAGGGCACTGGCGATCGCCAGCACACCGTTGCCGCAGCCCAGATCGGCAACCCGCGCCGTGCCGAGACTTTTCGGCAGATGTGGCAAAAATGCGCGGGTGCCGATGTCCAGGCCCTCGCGGCAGAACACGTTCGCATGGTTTAGCAATTCGATCGCCGGCTCGTCGATCCGGTAACGGGTGGGGTAGGGCGATGAGGCGGGTGCTTTGGCTTGCGCAGTGGCAATCAACAGGCGGGCTTTTTTCACCGCCAGCGACGCTTGCACCGGGCCTATGTAGCGCTCAAGCAGATCGCCTGCCGCCCGTGGCAGGTGTTTGATCATCGCTGCGGCGATCACCTGGGTACCCGGTTGCAATTGGCCCTGCAGGCGGATCAATTGTTCTTCCAGCAGCGCCAGGGTTTTCGGCACCCGCACCAGCACGCAGTCGAATGGCCCGTTCAGCGGCTCGCTGGCTGGCACGGCGGGTACCGCGTCGAATGGCAGGCCGTTGCGTACAAGGTTTTTTTCCAGCCCCTGAAGGGCCAGGAAGGAGTCGCCGCTGCTGACCACCCGGACTTTGCCTGCCAGGCTGGCTGCCAAAGCACCAAAACTGTCGTTGAGCACCAGCACCCGGGTGTCCGCCGTCGGATTCTGCTCGGCCAGGTGGTTCAGCAAATATTCGTCGGCCGCATCGAAAGCTTGCAGTGGTTCGTTCTGCTGTTCGGGCTGGCGGATCAGGTCGAGGCTGGCGAAGGGTGTTTCGAGCAAAGGCATGGGGCGAGGCTCTGGGTAATCAACGGGATTGCCGCTGCCCGGGGGCGCTGAAGCGGGCGGGACTCGCCGAGTGTACTTCGTCGTGCAGGTTCACACGGCAACACTCAGGCAGCAGCCGCAAATGGTACGTTTTTTTACGCTGGATTACCCGCAGGTTTTCCTGGCACCCGGTGGTTCAGATGGCTCTGGACCTGGTTGCAGCGATCACCGCAGCAATCTTGTTATTGACCCCGAGCTTCTCGATGGCCCTGTGCACATGAAAATTGATGGTGCGCTCACTCAAACTGAGGATTCTGGCGATCTCGAAAGCGGTCTTGCCGGTGGCTGACAGTTTCAGGACTTCGACTTCTCGTATTGATAGGGGCGGGTGCGAAGGTTTTTTCGGATATGCCCGGCTTGCAAGGGCATGCAAATGACGGCTGATGAACACCGTAAATCCCAGGTTTTCATACAGTTCATAGGGCGAAATCGGACAATGGCTCCTGGCCAGACTGAGGATGCTGCGCAGACCGGATTCCTCATCATGGATCGCCTGCGACCAACCATGCGGCAAGCCTTGCTGCTGCAACATCTGCCAAAGCCATGGGGTTTTGCAGAAGAGCTGTTCGCTCCAGAGAACGGGCAGCATGGAGTGCTCGCAGTGGTCGGCAATGGGGTCGGGCTGATTGGCATTGTTTTGCGCGTACCGGGCGTTCCAGCCAGAGGGGAAATTGTTAAGCCTCAGAACGTTACAATCGGAGCTGGCAGTGGTTGAGCAGGTTGAGAAGGCGCAAAATTTGTAACCCAGGTTTTTGACGAAATCGAGCGACATTCGAAAAGCGATATTGATGTCTTCAGTGTGTGAGAGTTTCTTGAGTTGTGACTCTTTCCAATGCTCCATTCCTAATCCTCCCTTAAGTGTCCTCTGGGGTGCCACTATGGATCCAATATCTGGCACGCTTCGAGTGTAGGATAATTCCTATATTCTGAGTTGAAACTTTTTGCTCTTAAACAAATGCGGAATATTCAGTTGCAGTCCTGATTTGTGAAAAAGTATTAATATGTCGCGCGGCATTTGATGCGAAACTGTTTTAAACAAAGTTGCGTTTGGCTGTTTAAGTCCATTATGCCACTACACACTGTCGGTGTTATTGCCTGCCATTTTGCGGGACACTGGGTTATCTGTTGAAGGGAGTGCGCCATGACCGTCAGTGAAGAAAAATTTACCCGCCAGACGTTGCTCGATGTACAGCCGGTGACCCCGAACCTGTTCACCCTGCGTGCCACCCGCGATGCGGGGTACCGTTTTCGTGCGGGGCAGTTTGCCCGGCTGGGCGTGGTCAGGGCCGATGGCAGCACGGTATGGCGCGCCTACTCCATGGTTTCGTCGCCCTTCGATGAATTCCTTGAGTTTTTTTCCATTGTCGTGCCCGGTGGCGAGTTCACCAGTGAACTCAGCCGATTGGGTGTCGGCGATACGTTGCTGGTCGACCGTCAGGCCTTCGGCTACCTGACACTTGACCGCTTTGTGGATGGGCGTGATTTGTGGCTGTTATCCACAGGCACGGGCGTGGCCCCCTTCCTGTCGATCCTGCAGGACTTCGAAGTCTGGGAAAAATTCGAACGCATCATTCTGGTCTACAGCGTGCGTGAAGCCCGTGAGCTGGCGTATCAGGAACTGATCGCGGGACTGGCGAGCCGTGATTATCTGGCCGAGTACGCACACAAGCTGAAATTCATTGCCACGGTCACTCGCGAGCGGCATGTCGGCGCCCTTAACGGGCGAATTACCACGCTGATTGAAAATGGCGAACTGGAGCGTGCTGCCGGTGTGGCGCTGACGCCCGAACACTCGCGCGTCATGTTGTGCGGCAACCCACAGATGATCGATGACACGCGCAAACTGCTCAAGCAGCGGGACATGCATCTGAGCCTCAGCCGGCGACCCGGTCAGGTGGCGGTAGAGAACTTCTGGTAGAAAAAAACGGCGCCTCGATGGCGCCGTTTTTTGTCCCGCGTTTGGGTCAGGGCGCGTCGTTCCGGGCCTTGAGCAGGTCGCGGATCTCCCCCAGCAACACTTCTTCCTTGGTGGGAACCGGTGGCAGGGTTGGGGCCGCTGCTTCTTCGCGCTTCATGCGGTTGACCGCCTTGACGCCCAGGAAGATTGCAAAAGCGACTATGACGAAATCAATGATGGCCTGGATGAATTTACCGTAGGCCAGCACCACTGCCGGTGCATCACCCTGGGCGGCCTTGAGTGTAACGACCAGGTCGCTGAAGTCCACACCACCGATCAGCAGACCGATGGGGGGCATGATCACATCGCCGACAAACGACGTAACGATCTTGCCGAAGGCGGCACCGATGATGATACCGACAGCCATGTCGATCACATTGCCTTTGACCGCGAAGGCCTTGAACTCGTTTAGCACGCCCATAGGTTATTTCCTTGTTACAGATGAGGTTGATGAGCGCAGTGTAAATCAGCCAGTCGCTTCCTGCTCGAAACAACTGCTTACCTGCGTCTGCCTGCAATCGACCCGGGGCAGGGGGAAAAGTTTGCAAGGTGACCGCGATGGGCCAGGGATCTGGACATCCGCAATGGCGTAGCAGGCGATTTGGCCATCAGTTTAATCGCTTCGTGGCGAACGGATTAAAGTCCGTTTGCTTAAGGCTGGTTGTAATCTGATAACGCAGCAGTAATGTCATGTCATCCGGCTGACTAACTAGTTGGTTATTCCAGCCGTGGCCCTCAAGTATCACGGTAATGAGGTCTGATTGGTTGTTGCTTTTGAATCTGTAAATCGGGTTTATTCTTGAATATCAGGTTGTACGTCGGAGTTGATAATGTGCAAGGTATGTATAAGTTTTATGGTGGCTGTGCTGAATGTTTTGTGTCTGTTTGTTCAGTTATAAACGAAAATATGTACAGGACATTGCCTGAAGTGCAGGGATTTAATACTCCTGGTCATACAAAAGTATTGTGTCTGCCTTCAGGCATCCGGCCACGCTGATCGACGCCAGCTGAGCTATCATCGCGTTTTTTTGCCGGGGGTTCCGATGGCCAAGGCCAAACGCATGTACGGCTGCACCGAGTGCGGCTCAACCTTCCCCAAGTGGGCCGGCCAGTGCGGTGAGTGCGGGGCGTGGAACACGCTCACTGAAACCATGGTGGAAAGCGGTGGCGCCGCAGCTCCGACGGGTCGTACCGGTTGGGCCGGGCAGCAGGCGCAGATCAAGACCCTGGCAGAAGTCAGTGTCGAGGAGATTCCGCGATTCTCCACGGCCTCCAGCGAGCTGGATCGTGTATTGGGTGGTGGTCTGGTCGATGGCTCTGTGGTGCTGATCGGCGGCGATCCGGGCATCGGCAAGTCGACCATTCTCCTGCAAACCCTGTGCAACCTCGCCACGCGCATGCCCGCGCTGTACGTCACAGGCGAGGAGTCCCAGCAACAGGTGGCCATGCGTGCACGGCGGCTGGGCTTGCCCCAGGACCAACTACGGGTGATGACCGAAACCTGCATAGAAACCATCATCGCCACGGCCCGGATCGAGAAACCGAAAGTCATGGTGATCGACTCGATCCAGACCATTTTCACCGAACAACTGCAATCAGCGCCCGGCGGCGTCTCCCAGGTGCGCGAAAGCGCGGCTTTGTTGGTGCGATACGCCAAGCAGAGCGGTACCGCGATCTTCCTGGTTGGACACGTCACCAAGGAGGGCGCGCTGGCGGGTCCTCGCGTGCTCGAGCACATGGTCGATACCGTGCTGTATTTCGAAGGGGAGTCCGATGGGCGTTTGCGTCTGTTACGGGCGGTGAAAAACCGTTTTGGGGCGGTCAACGAGTTGGGCGTGTTCGGTATGACCGACAAGGGCTTGAAAGAAGTCTCCAACCCGTCAGCGATTTTTCTTACTCGCGCTCAGGAAGAAGTCCCGGGTAGTGTGGTCATGGCCACCTGGGAAGGCACCCGGCCGATGCTGGTGGAGGTTCAGGCGCTGGTGGACGACAGTCACCTGGCGAATCCGCGACGGGTAACGCTGGGGCTGGATCAGAATCGCCTGGCGATGTTGCTGGCGGTGCTGCACCGCCATGGTGGCATTCCGACCCATGATCAGGACGTGTTTCTCAACGTGGTCGGTGGGGTCAAGGTTCTGGAAACGGCTTCCGACCTGGCACTGATGGCGGCGGTGATGTCCAGTTTGCGCAATCGGCCGCTGCCCCATGATCTGTTGGTGTTCGGCGAGGTCGGGCTGTCCGGTGAAGTACGTCCCGTGCCAAGCGGTCAGGAGCGCCTGAAGGAAGCCGCCAAGCATGGCTTCAAGCGGGCCATCGTGCCTAAGGGCAATGCGCCGAAGGAAGCACCGGCGGGCTTGCAGATTATTGCCGTGACCCGTCTGGAACAGGCCCTCGACGCACTGTTCGAATAACCACGCCCCTGTAGGAGTTGTCGCAGCCTGCGGCAGCTCCTACAGAGCGATCAGGGCACCCAGTTCGCGCTCAAGCTCTTGCGGGTCACCCAGGTTGAGTTCGATCAACCGCCGCAAGCGTTCAATGGATTCCAGGCTGATGTATCGGCATACGAAGCCGAGCTGACCATGATCTTCGTGGGTCAGATGCACATCCATGGAGATTTCGCTGTCATCGCTCAAGTGGATATCGATCCGGAAGTCATGCGCCTTGTCGCCAAGCCATGGCTCGGGCTGCTCGATCAGCAATCCCTTGAGCGACAAGTCGATCAGCTTCACCGGCCATATGAAGTCGCCCTGGCTCAGTTCGGCTCGGGCATCGAACGCAATACGTTTGAAGCGGCGACGTTCGGCAGGGTGCTCGCTCATGGTGCGATCCTCTGAAATGTACGCAAACTATAGACCGGCATTCTCAAAGGCGGCCAGCGCGCACGTTTCTAGACCAATGTTGGGGTATGGCCTTTACCGTCAGGAGAGCTAAACTCGGAGTGGCTGTCTTTCTTGTCCACTCTGGCCGGAATAATAAAATGAAAAATAATAATAGCCCGCTGCGCCATTTACCCTGGCTGGTGCTGGCAATCGTAGGTGCGTGTGCCTTGGGTGTCGTGGCGTTGCGCCGAGGCGAGGCGATCAACGCCTTGTGGATTGTGGTCGCTGCAGTGGCCATCTATCTGGTTGCATATCGTTATTACAGTCTGTTCATCGCCAACAACGTGATGCAACTTGATGCGCGTCGGGCTACTCCCGCCGTGCTCAACAACGATGGTCTGGACTACGTGCCGACCAACAAACACATTCTCTTCGGCCACCACTTCGCCGCCATTGCCGGTGCGGGGCCGCTGGTCGGTCCGGTACTGGCCGCGCAGATGGGCTACCTGCCCGGCACCCTGTGGCTGATCGCCGGGGTGGTGCTGGCCGGCGCGGTGCAGGACTTCATGGTCCTGTTCATGTCGACCCGGCGCAACGGTCGCTCCCTGGGCGACATGGTCCGCGAGGAAATGGGCCGCATCCCCGGCACCATCGCGCTCTTCGGCTGCTTCCTGATCATGATCATCATCCTTGCGGTGCTGGCGCTGATCGTGGTCAAGGCCCTGGCCGAAAGCCCGTGGGGTATTTTCACGGTGATGGCGACCATCCCGATCGCGATGTTCATGGGCATTTACATGCGTTACATCCGCCCGGGCCGCATTGGTGAGATCTCGGTGATCGGCGTGCTGTTGCTGCTCGGTTCGATCTGGCTGGGCGGGCAGATTGCTGCCGATCCGGTGTGGGCCAAGGCCTTTACCTTTACCGGCATCCAGATCACCTGGATGCTGATCGGTTACGGTTTTGTGGCGGCGGTATTGCCGGTGTGGCTGATCCTCGCGCCCCGTGACTATCTGTCGACCTTCCTCAAGATCGGCACCATCGTGGCCCTGGCCATCGGCATCCTGGTGACCATGCCCGAGCTGAAAATGCCAGCGTTGACCCAGTTCATCGACGGCACCGGTCCGGTGTGGAAGGGCGGTCTGTTCCCGTTCCTGTTCATCACCATCGCCTGTGGCGCCGTGTCGGGTTTCCACGCGCTGATCTCCTCCGGCACCACGCCGAAGCTGCTTGATAACGAGGTAAACGCCCGTTACATCGGTTATGGCGGCATGCTGATGGAGTCCTTCGTGGCGATCATGGCCATGGTCGCCGCTTCGGTGATCGAGCCTGGTGTGTACTTCGCCATGAACAGCCCGGCCGCCGTGGTCGGCGGTGATGTGGTGGCAGTGGCGCAAGCAGTCAGCAACTGGGGCTTTGCCATCACCCCGGAAGCCCTGCAAGCGGTAGCTCATGACATTGGTGAAACCACTATCCTGGCCCGCGCCGGCGGTGCGCCGACCCTGGCGGTGGGCATCGCACAGATCCTGCACAGTGTACTGCCAGGTGAAAACACCATGGCGTTCTGGTACCACTTCGCGATCCTGTTCGAGGCGCTGTTCATCCTGACCGCTGTCGACGCCGGTACCCGTGCCGGGCGTTTCATGCTCCAGGACCTGCTCGGCTCTTTCGTTCCGGCACTCAAACGTACCGAATCCTGGACGGCCAACCTGATCGCCACCGCCGGTTGTGTGGCGATGTGGGGCTGGTTGCTGTACCAGGGCGTGATCGATCCATTGGGTGGTATCAACACCTTGTGGCCGCTGTTCGGCATCTCCAACCAGATGCTGGCCGGGATCGCGCTGATGCTCGGCACTGTCGTACTGATCAAGATGAAGCGCCAGCGCTATGTGTGGGTCACCATGGTGCCAGCGGTTTGGTTGCTTATCTGCACCACCACTGCCGGCTTCATCAAGCTGTTCGACGCCAACCCGGCGATCGGCTTCCTGGCGCTGGCCCGCAAATACAGCGATGCCCTGGCCAATGGTCAGATCCTCGCCCCGGCCAAGGACATCACCCAGATGCAACATGTGATCTTCAACGCCTATACCAACGCAACGCTGACTGCATTGTTCCTGTTTGTGGTGTTCAGCATCCTGTTCTATGCGCTCAAGGTCGGTATTTCCGCCTGGGGCAGCAAAGAGCGTACGGATAAAGAAGCGCCATTCCAGGCCCTGCCGGATGCGTAAACGAGGATTGCAGCATGTTCAATGACCTGAGTCGCCTGGGTAAATACCTCGGTCAGGCCGCGCGCCTGATGGTCGGCATGCCCGATTACGACAACTACGTCGAGCATATGCAGAGCAAACACCCGGACAAACCGGTGATGAGCTACGAGATGTTCTTTCGCGAACGTCAGGAAGCCCGTTACGGTGGCAAGGGTGGGCCGAAGTGTTGTTGATCTGACAGCCTGAGGCCGTAGTTATCCCCTGTGGGAGCGGGCTTGCTCGCGAATGCGGTGTGTCAGTCGACCAATTCTTTGACTGACACACCGCATTCGCGAGCAAGCCCGCTCCCACATTTGTTTTGTGTTGTTTTTTAACTTTGTGAAACAGGAGACTCCATTTGTCCTCTCCCATCCCGGTCACAATCCTCAGTGGCTTCCTCGGTGCCGGCAAGACCACCTTGCTGCGCCACCTGCTCAAAGCCGAGCACGGCCTGAAAATCGCCGTGATCGAGAACGAATTCAGCGATGCCGGTATCGACACCCTGCTATTGGGCGACGAACCTGTGCAAGTGATGACACTGTCTAACGGCTGCGTCTGCTGCACCATCCACACCGATCTGACCAAAGCGCTTTATCTGCTGCTCGAACGCCTCGACAAGGGTGACATCGCCTTCGACCGTCTGGTGATTGAATGCACCGGACTTGCCGACCCTGCTCCCGTGGCGCAAACCTTTTTCATCGACGAAGAACTGCGCGAGCGCTACATCCTCGACGGCATCATCACCCTGGTGGATGCGGCGCACGCCGAGCTGCACCTGACCCAGACCATTGCCCAGGCGCAGATCGGTTTTGCCGACCGCTTGCTGGTGAGCAAGCGCGATCTGGTGGACGAGCCGACATTCACCGCATTGAGCGAACGCCTGGCCCGTATCAATCGCCGCGCGCCGATTCGTGTCGTTGACCATGGCAAGATCGACCTGGCCGAATTGCTTGATGTGCGCGGTTTCAACCTGAATGCCGACCTCGGCGGTGGCGTGACATTGCGTCCGGTGAGCACGGCGCCGTCCATCGACCGAATCTCCAGCCTGGTGCTGCGCACTGACAAACCGCTGGATATCGACAAGCTCAGCGAGTTCATGAACGAACTGTTGGAAGACCATGGAAAGCAATTGCTGCGCTACAAAGGGGTCTTGAACATCCTTGGCGAGCCGCGGCGCATGGTGTTTCAAGGGGTATTGAAGCTTTACGGTTTCGACTGGGACACCGAATGGGCCGATGATGAAGCCCGTGAAAGCGTGATCGTGTTCATCGCCGATGATTTGCCGGAAGAGAAAATCCGCGAGGGTTTTGCGCGTGTGGCGGCGGGTTGAGCATTTTTCAGTTGAAAAAAAACCGGCCATCTCTGGCCGGTTTTTTATTGCAGCGGTTTAGCGGGCTGATTAAGCGCCGTACACCGGCAGCTTCTTGCAGATAGCCTTGACCTTCTCGCGAACGGCGTCGATCACCGCTTCATTGTTCAGGTCTGCCAGGATGTCGCAGATCCAGCCGGCCAGTTCCTTGCACTCTGCTTCCTTGAAGCCGCGAGTGGTCACAGCCGGAGTGCCGAAGCGCAGGCCGGAGGTGACGAACGGGGAGCGTGGATCGTTTGGTACGGAGTTCTTGTTCACGGTGATGAACGCTTTGCCCAGAGCGGCGTCGGCGTCTTTACCGGAGATTTCCTGCTTGATCAGCGACAGCAGGAACAGGTGGTTTTCAGTACCGCCGGAAACCACGTCGAAACCGCGCTCGATGAACACGCCGGCCATGGCCTTGGCGTTCTTCACCACTTGTTGCTGGTAAGCCTTGAACTCAGGCTGCAGCGCTTCCTTGAAGCAGATCGCCTTGGCAGCGATCACGTGCTCCAGCGGGCCACCCTGGGCGCCCGGGAATACCGCGGAGTTCAGCTTCTTCTCGATGTCGGCGTTGGCGCGAGCCAGGATCAGGCCGCCACGTGGACCGCGCAGGGTCTTGTGGGTGGTGGTGGTTACCACGTCAGCGAATGGCACCGGGTTCGGGTAGACGCCAGCGGCGACCAGACCGGCCACGTGGGCCATGTCGACGAACAGGTAAGCGCCAACCTTGTCAGCGATTTCGCGGAAACGCGGGAAGTCCAGAATCTGAGAATAGGCAGAGAAACCGGCCACGATCATTTTCGGCTTGTGCTCAACCGCCAGGCGCTCGACTTCGTCGTAGTCGATCAGACCGTTGGTGTCGATGCCGTACTGGATGGCGTTGTACAGCTTGCCCGAAGACGAAACGCTGGCACCGTGGGTCAGGTGACCGCCGTGGGCCAGGCTCATGCCCAGGATGGTGTCGCCGGCCGACAGCAGGGCCAGGTAAACGGCGCTGTTGGCTTGCGAGCCAGCGTGCGGCTGAACGTTGGCGTAGTCGGCGCCGAACAGCTCTTTGGCGCGATCGATAGCCAGCTGCTCGACGATGTCTACGTACTCGCAACCACCGTAGTAGCGCTTGCCCGGGTAGCCTTCGGCGTACTTGTTGGTCAGTACCGAGCCTTGAGCTTCCATCACCGCAGGGCTGGTGTAGTTTTCCGAAGCGATCAGCTCAATGTGCTCTTCCTGGCGCTGAGCTTCTTGCTCCATGGCGGCAAAGAGATCGGCGTCGTACTTGGCAATAGTCAAATCACGGCTGAACATGGCGGTCCTCAAGGATCGGGGGCAGAAAAGGGGGGCATTCTAACTCAATGGGTTTTAGATGGCATATGAAACGGCATCATGTCGCAGACAAGTGGGCTTCATGACGGGATCAGCGGTGACTGTGGCAAGGGGGCTTGTCGGAATGCCGCATCGCCTCGTTCGGCTGCGCAGTCGTCGCAAATTGCACGGGCCCATGCTGTCTGAAGACATGTGATCGCAGATCAGGGGCCGCTTCGCGCCCCAACGGGGGCAAGCCCCCTCGCCACAAGGCAAGCCCCCTGGCCACAAGGCAAGCCCCTCGCCACAGGGTCGGTCGCCACAGGGCCGGTCAATCAGCCGAATATGAAGATGGCATCGTTGCTGAACCGCGTTTCGAATTTGCCAGCCGGCATTGGGCGGCCGAACAGATACCCCTGAACCTCATCGCAACCATGCTCACGCAGGAAGTCCAGTTGCTCCTGGGTTTCCACGCCCTCGGCGATCACCGCCAGGTTGAGGCTATGGGCCATGGCGATAATCGCCCTGGCAATCTGCGCATCCTGTTCACCCGACGGCAGGCCGTCGACGAAGGTACGGTCGATTTTCAGCACGTCGATCGGGAATTGCTTGAGGTAGTTGAGCGATGAATAGCCGGTACCGAAGTCGTCGACCGCGATGCTCAGGCCGAGGTTTTTCAGCCCGGCGAGGATCTGCATCGCTTCGCTGACTTCACGCATCAGGATACTTTCGGTCAGTTCCAGCTCCAGGCAGGCGGGTGGCAGGCCGGTTTCCTTGAGAATGGTGGCGATCCGCATACCGAGTTGGCCGTCGGAGAACTGTCGCGCCGAGATGTTCACCGAAACCTTCGGCACGCGCACCTGGGCCAGATGCCAGGTCTTGAGCTGGCGACAGGCCTCGCCGATCACCCAGTCGCCGACATCCACCACCAGCCCCAGCTCCTCGAGCACCGGAATGAAGTCCCCAGGCGGCACCAGCCCGCGCCGCGGATGGCGCCAGCGCAGCAGCGCTTCGGCACCGGTCAGGCGTTTGCCGTCACCGCTGAACTGCGGCTGGTAATACAACACGAACTCGTTCTGTTCCAGCGCATGGCGCAAGTCGCTTTCCAGCTCCAGGCGCTCCAGAGCACTGGCGTTCATGTCCGCCTGATAGAACTGGAAGTTGTTCTTGCCGCGTTCCTTGGCGTGGTACATCGCCGTGTCGGCGTTCTTCATCAGTTGACTGAGTTCATTGCCATCCTGAGGGCTCAGGGCGATGCCGACGCTGGCGGTGACGAAGAACTCGCGACCTTCGAGCACGAACGGTTTTACCAGGCTGGCGAGAATCTGCTCGGCCACGTGAATGGCCCTGGTCAAGGCGACTTCGCGGTTGGCCCGTGGTTGCAGGAGCAAGGTGAATTCGTCGCCACCCATGCGTGCCACGGTGTCGTCATCGTCGACGCAACCGAGCAGGCGCGTGGCCATATCCTTGAGCATGCGATCGCCGGCGGCATGGCCCAGAGAGTCGTTGATCGGTTTGAAACGGTCGAGGTCGAGAAACATCAACACCACCCACGACTTCTGTCGTTCGGCTACCTGCAAGGCTGTGTGCAGACGATCCTGGAACAGCGAGCGGTTGGGCAGATGGGTCAGGGCATCGTAGTAGGCAAGGCGGTGAATGCGTTGCTCGCTGGCCTTGCGCTCGCTGATGTCGCTGAAAAAGCATACATAGCTGGCCAGATCGCCTTCATCGTCGAGTACCGCGGTAATCCCGACCCAGGCCGGATAGTGCTCGCCATTGCGCCGCTTGAGCCAGACTTCGCCTTCCCAGGTGCTGTGCTGGTGCAGTTGCTTGAGCACATAACGCAGATGGGCATCCTGCTGCTCGTCGACCGTCAGCATGTTCGGCAACTGGTCGAGCACTTGCTCCACCGCATACCCGCTGACGCGACTGAAGGCTTCGTTGGCCTGGACGATATAGCCGGCCGGGTCGGTGATCAGGATCGCCGAGGTCGAGTGTTCAAATACGGTGGCGGCCATGCGCAGGTCTTTCTCGGCCCTGCGCTGCTGGCTGATGTCGCGGCCGACCCCGAGCACGCCTTCAAAGGCGTCATGCTCGTCCCACACCAGTACCAGTCGCAGTTCGATAGGGATCTTGCGTCCGTCGGCGCGCAGACAGTCAAACAGGAACATCTGCGTTTGCACCTGATTGCGCAGCAACGCCAGTTGTTCGGGTTGATCCAGTGCTTTATTGACCCGCGCCATCAGGCTGGAAATGCCGGTCAATTGTTGCGGGTTGGCGATGGTCGACTGCCAGCCGTTCTGGAAAATCCACTCGGCATCGTAGCCCAGCACCGCTTGCACCGAGGGGCTGACGTAGTTGAGAGCCAGGCGGCTGTCGGTGGAGAAGATCACGTCGCTGATGCTTTCGGCGAGCATTCGGTAACGCTGCTCGCTGTCGCGCAAGGACTCGCTGGCTTCAATCTGGTCGGTGATGTCCTTGGCCACACCAATGATCCGCGTGACCTGGTCGTGTTTGTCCCGTGCCAAGGCCTGTTCGCGGATTTCGAAGCGTCGCCATTGGCCGTCGCGATGGCGGAAGCGCAGCTGGCACTGCATCAACTGGCGATAGCCGGCCTGGCGCTGGGCCTGACGGGAGCGATGGTAGAAGTCGGCGTCTTCGGGGTGCAGGAGGATTTCCCAGAAGTACTCGCCCATCTGGTGCAGTTCGGTGCGGTTGTAGGCGAGTGTCTGGCCCAGATGGTGGTTGCTGAAGATCATGCGTTGGCTGATCACGTCCTGCACATAAAGGTGGTCGGGTACGGTACGCACCACGTCCGACCAGAAGCCTTCTCGCTCCAGTAGCGACAGTTCGACGAGCTTGCGGCTGGTGATGTCAGCGATGCTGAGGATCACTGCATTGTAATCGGCGGGGTCTTCGGGCAGGCGCAGCACCAGCCACAGGTGCTGGTCGCGACCATTGGCGGCCTGCAGCTTGATCTCCAGTTCAAACTGATTGATCTGGTTGAGTACGGTTTCCAGAACCTGGTTGCCGATAGCGATACCATCCAGCGGGTTACCTTCGATCAGCAGTTTCCAGGCCTTGTCGCCGGTATCGACATTGAGCAGTTGCAGCGCAAGCTGGTTGACCTCGGTGATACGCAGTTCCTGCAGCGCGCGCCGGCGTTGCTCCGGGATCTGCAGCCAGGTCTGCAACTGTTCGCTGTCATGCAGCTGCGCCTTGTCGAAGAAACTCTTGAGACCGGACATGTCGAGCACGCACAAGGCGACGCCTGTGCCTTCGAAAATATCCTGATAACGCCTGCGGCCTTCATTGAGCTGGCGTTGGCGACGGCGCATATTCAGCAAGGCGATAAATGGCAGCATGGAAAAAGCCAGGCCCAGCAGGCACTTGCCGATGAACGCCGGCAACAGTTCTTCCAGCACGCGCTGACGATCAAACAGGCCGCGCAGTTGCCAGTCGCTGCTGCTCAGCGCGACCGTCAGTACGCTGTTGGCAATATCGTCTGCGGTCAATGTGCCCGGGTTGACCTGGGGTAACGTTTCGTCACGGCTGATGATCTGGTGATTGAGGCGGTTTTCTACCAGCCACAACGGACGATTTACCGCTTCGGTCTGCCTGGTCAGGCTGGAGAAGAACGTCGGCGCCAGACGCAACGCCCAGTAGCCCCGGGAGCTTCCGCTGGCTTGATGCAGGAGCAAGTGCACCACCGAGCCATCGCTGGCATTGCTGAAGTAGTGCACCTGGGAGCGACTGCGCCGGACCAGTTCGCTCAGATAATCGCCGTCATCGCTGACCGCAGCGCTGTCACTGATGATCTGTCCGGACGGGCTGAGCAAGGCCAGGCTGCGCAGGTCTGGCAGGGACTGTTGCAGCTTGCGCAGCAGGGCCTGCAGTTCTTCGGCGTCCTGTGGCTGTTCGACAATCGGTAGCAGGTTGAGGGCAATTTGCGCATTGAGTGTCATGTTCAGGCTGACTTGCGCGGCCAGGTCGGCGGTGTAGTCGATGGTGTACTGACGCTGGGTTTTCCGGGTTTCGTGCAGTTGATCGAGCAACTGCCAAAACAACAGGGCCAGCAGCAACAAAACCAGGGCCGCCAGGGTGCCTTTCAGAGGCCCGCGCAGGGGTGAGCCAGGCGCTGCAGTCGGCGCGCTGGAGGTCAGAGGCGAAGGGATGTTGGACAAGCTGTAATCCTGCGGTTTGGCTGGACTGGCGCGACGTGCACTATAAGCCGGACGCCCGAAGGGCGGCTAGCATGCCTTGAGTTGTGGCGAAGTGCCAGTCCTGGGCCGTCGGCTGGACTGCCATCTGTCATTAAGGTAGCTTTACCGGTTACGCGGGAGCGTTCCAGCTCCTAAAATCAGGCTTTTTCAGCGCACCCGTATTGAAATCCATCAAACGGATGACGCGCACGGTCTGGCCGGGCATCGCCCGCGCTCCAATCATTCATCAGTCACTGACCCTAGGTTCTCCATGGCTCAATACGTATTCACCATGCATCGGCTGGGAAAAGTTGTTCCGCCGAAGCGGGAAATCCTGAAAAACATTTCTCTGTCCTTCTTCCCCGGCGCCAAGATCGGCGTGCTCGGCCTCAACGGTTCGGGTAAGTCCACGCTGCTGAAAATCATGGCCGGCGTCGACACCGAATTCGAGGGCGAAGCCCGTCCGATGCCGGAGCTGAACATCGGCTACCTGCCGCAGGAACCACAACTGGATCCGACCAAGACCGTGCGTGAAGTGGTCGAGGAGGCGGTCAGCGTGATCAAGAACGCCCAGGCACGCCTGGACGAGGTCTACGCGGCTTATGCCGATGAAGATGCTGACTTCGACAAGCTGGCGGCAGAACAGGCCAAGCTCGAAGCCATCCTGCAAGCCAGCGACGGTCACAACCTTGATCGCCAACTGGAAGTCGCCGCCGATGCGCTGCGTCTGCCGGCATGGGACGCCAAGGTCGAATTCCTGTCCGGTGGTGAAAAGCGTCGTGTGGCCCTGTGCCGCCTGCTGCTGTCCGCGCCGGACATGCTGCTGCTCGACGAACCGACCAACCACCTGGACGCCGATTCGGTGGCCTGGCTGGAGCACTTCCTGCACGACTTCCCGGGCACTGTGGTAGCGATCACGCACGACCGTTACTTCCTCGACAACGTTGCTGGCTGGATTCTGGAACTCGACCGCGGCGCGGGCATTCCGTACGAAGGCAACTATTCGGGTTGGCTCGAAGCCAAGTCCGATCGTCTGGCTGCCGAATCCAAGCAGCAGTCGGCCCATGAAAAAGCCATGAAGGAAGAACTGGAGTGGGTGCGCAAAGGCGCCAAGGCCCGCCAGTCGAAATCCAAGGCTCGTCTGCAACGCTTCGAAGAAATGCAGTCGCAGGAATTCCAGAAGCGCAGCGAAACCAACGAGATCTACATCCCGGCCGGTCCACGCCTGGGCGACAAGGTCATCGAATTCAAGAACGTCTCCAAGGGCTACGGCGATCGCGTGCTGATCGACAACCTGTCGTTCTCCATGCCGAAAGGCGCCATTGTTGGCGTGATCGGTGGTAACGGTGCCGGTAAATCGACCCTGTTCCGCATGCTGATGGGCAAGGAACAGCCGGACTCGGGCAGCATCGAAGTCGGCGAAACCGTGCAGCTTGCCTGTGTGGACCAGAGCCGCGAAGACCTGGACGGCAGCAAGACTGTGTTCCAGCAGATCTCTGACGGTTCCGACCAGATCCGCATCGGCAACTACGAGATCCCGTCGCGTACCTACGTCGGTCGCTTCAACTTCAAGGGCGGCGATCAGCAGAAGTTCGTCAAGGACCTGTCCGGTGGTGAGCGCGGTCGCTTGCACCTGGCCCTGACCCTGAAAGAGGGCGGCAACGTCCTGCTGCTCGACGAACCGTCCAACGACCTCGACGTTGAAACCCTGCGTTCCCTGGAAGAAGCACTGCTGGACTTCCCCGGCGCGGCCATTGTGATCTCTCACGATCGGTGGTTCCTGGACCGCGTCGCGACGCACATCCTGGCGTACGAAGACGACTCGCAAGCGGTGTTCTTCGAAGGCAACTACACCGAGTACGAAGCCGACCGCAAAAAGCGTCTCGGCGAAGCGGCTGCCCAGCCACACCGGGTACGCCACAAAAAACTGGCCTGATTCGGGTTGGTCGCATGAAAAAACGGAGCCTTCGGGCTCCGTTTTTTTTGCCCGGTTTTTTTCAGGTATACCGAATTGAATTCATCGCCGGCAGGCCAGCTCCCACGGAGTTTTGTGCAGACAGCAAATACTGATTCGCCCCCAATCCCCTGTGGGAGCTGGTCTGCCAGCGATAGCGTTGTACCTGATGGTGCAAAACACGACTTGTGAATCCCTGTTGCGGTGCAATTTGAGCTCAAAACTCGGATAATTTATATCCTGTGCACCATTTAATTTCACAAATGCGACATATCGCTCTGTTCTTGTGCGCGATCCCTTTGTTAAAGTCCGGCCCAATCGCTCCCAATGACAATAAATTTGCCGAGACTTTTTCATGATCGAATCCGTTGAATCCTTCCTTGCCCGCCTGAAAAAACGCGACCCGGACCAGCCTGAGTTCCATCAGGCAGTGGAAGAGGTCCTGCGCAGCCTGTGGCCGTTTCTCGAAACCAATCCGCACTATCTGACTTCAGGCATTCTGGAGCGCATCTGTGAGCCGGAGCGTGCAGTCGTGTTCCGGGTTTCCTGGGTCGACGATCAGGGCAAGGTGCAGGTCAATCGCGGTTTCCGCATCCAGATGAACAGCGCAATCGGGCCTTACAAGGGCGGTTTGCGCTTCCATCCGTCGGTGAACATGGGCGTCCTGAAGTTCCTCGCGTTCGAGCAGACCTTCAAGAATTCCCTGACCTCGTTGCCGATGGGCGGTGGCAAGGGCGGTTCGGACTTCGATCCGAAAGGCAAAAGCGATGCGGAAGTCATGCGCTTCTGCCAGGCCTTCATGAGTGAGTTGTACCGTCACATCGGCGCGGACGTTGATGTACCGGCCGGTGACATCGGCGTCGGTGCCCGCGAAATCGGATTCCTGTTCGGCCAGTACAAGCGCCTGAGCAACCAGTTCACCAGCGTGTTGACCGGCAAGGGCCCCAGCTATGGCGGCAGCCTGATCCGTCCAGAGGCCACCGGTTTCGGTTGCGTGTATTTCGCCGAGGAGATGCTCAAGCGTCGCGGCCTGGCGGTCGAGGGCAAGCGTGTGGCGATTTCCGGCTCCGGCAACGTCGCGCAATACGCTGCACGCAAGGTCATGGACCTGGGCGGCAAAGTGATTTCGCTGTCTGACTCCGAAGGCACGCTGTACTGCGAGAGCGGGCTGACCGAAGAACAGTGGCTGGCGGTGCTGGAACTGAAAAACGTCCAGCGTGGGCGCATCCGTGAACTGGCTGGCCGATTTGGCCTGGAGTTCCGCGCCGGCCAGTTGCCGTGGACCCTGAGCTGCGACATTGCCTTGCCGTGTGCGACGCAAAACGAACTGGATGCCGATGCCGCCCGCGCCTTGTTGCGTAACGGCTGCATCTGCGTGGCAGAAGGCGCGAACATGCCTACGACCCTTGAGGCGGTAGACCTGTTCATCGAGGCGAATATTATGTTTGCGCCGGGCAAGGCGTCCAACGCGGGCGGCGTGGCAGTGAGCGGACTGGAAATGTCGCAGAACGCCATGCGCCTGCTATGGACTGGTGGCGAGGTCGACAGCAAGCTCCACGCGATCATGCAGTCGATCCACCACGCTTGCGTGCATTACGGCGAAGAGAACGGCCGGATCAACTATGTCAAAGGCGCCAACATCGCCGGCTTCGTCAAAGTTGCCGATGCCATGCTGGCCCAAGGCGTGGTTTAAGCCGGTTCTATACGGATCACTTCGATCAGTTGATCCCCGGCGGGGCGCTGCCACAGCACTTCATCGTTGAGTCGTGCGCCGAGCAGTGCCCGACCCAGTGGTGAGCCCCAGTTGATCAGGCCATGGGCGGCATCGGCCTGATCTTCGCCCACCAGTTGCACCCGGTGTTCGGTGGCGTGCTCGTCGGCATAGGTTACCCAACTGCCGATCTGCACTTTGTCGGTGGAGGTCGCGTCCGGCACCACCTGGGCACTGCCCAGGCGTTGCTTGAAGTAGCGCAGATCGCGCTCGAGATCGGCCAGGCGCTGTTTGTCGGCCTGATCGCCCCGGGCCGATTGTTCGGCATGCAGGGTTTGCAGTTCGCTGAATTTGCCCTGCAACAGGCGCAGGCCTTGCGGTGTGACGTAGTTAGGCTGCGCGCTGACCTGTCGTTCGACGGGCTGGTCGGCTTGCGCGGCGGCGTTATCTTCGTTGACGAATGCCCGGCTCATGGTTTTCTCCCGTGATAGGGTTTGGGCCATGGTCGCAGGCATTTGGTTTCACTGGATGTCTGGATACGACTCACTGTGAGCGACAGGCGCGGATAGGCGTTGCCCGGTCAGTAGTGATACCACTTCACCTCAAGCATCACTTCGTTCTCGGGTGTGGCCAGATGGCTGAATTCGCGCTGGGCGCTCAGGCGCAGCCCGAGGTTGCGCGACAATTCCCACTGCTGGTTCAGACTCAGGCTACGGCGCACTTCGCCGTTGGTGAAGAAGTCGCCTCTGGCCTCCAGACTGAAATTACCCAACGGATTTTTCCACAGTACGCCGCTGTTGAACCCAGCGGCCGGGGCGATGAATTCAGCGAAGTCGTTGTTGTGCTCGACACGTACAGTGCCCAGAGCGAATCCGAGCATGTCGTCAGTCAGTTGCCAGGTGCCACCTGCGCCGCCATTGACGTGGCTGACCAGGGTTTCGTCGTCATGCTTGCCCGGTACCCGCTCCAGGCCGCCGGTGACTTGCCACGACAGCGGTTGCAGCAGCTCATTGCGTGGTGTCAGGGAGCGGATGGTCGCCAGGTCCAGTTGTTGCACCTGCCAGTCGTTGCCTTCGTACTGGCGCAACTTGAGTTGCAGGATTTCGATCTGTGCGCCCAGGGGGAAGCTTTCGGCGTTGTCGTTGAGGTCGTGATAGGCCATGCGCAGGCCATATTCGCCAAAGGCCCGGTCGCCGCGCGTACCCAGGCCGGCCTGCCAGGTGCGGGACTCGTGGCCATCCTCGGGCAGGCCGGGTTGCGGGATATCCAGTTCCGGAGGCGGATTGCGGTTGATCGCCCGCAACAGTTCGAAACTGCGCTGGGCTCGCTGCGGATCGCGTTCCTGGCCGTTGGCGCGGTAGCGTTCCAGGCGATAGGCGGCATCAATGATCAGCGCCTGGCGGTTGCGGGGTAGTGCCGTGAACGCCGCATCTTGCAGTTGTTGCTGGTCGGCACTGACTTTCAAGACCCATTGCTGCTCCTCATCGCTCAACGGCTCGGCTCGGCTCAGCAGTTCGCGCTCGCGGGAGGGGCGGTACTGGATCGATTCAACCAGCCCGGCCTCTTTCACCGCTTTGACGGTGTCGGTGGGGATCGCGGTGATCGGGAATTGCTCGGTCAGGCGCAGACTCGGACGCGCCACTTGCAGCAGTTCGAGCAGGCGATAGGAGCAGTTTTCATCGAAGAAAAAATAGTCGAACTGGATCTGTTTCAACTCCCAGACGTGTTCGACCATGCGCGCGGTTTCTTGCTGGGTCAGGTTCAGGCGGTATTCCCACAGGTCACGGTTTTCGAGGCTGCGGTATTCCGAGAGTTTTTCCTGATAGGGCACCAGCGCGAACAACCCCGGATAACCGCCCATCAAACCTTTCCAGGCGTAAAGGATGCTGTTGTCCGAGCCCTCGACGTAGGCGCCGAAGTTGATTGCGTAACTGAGCAGCGAAGTCTTGTCGCTTTGTACATCGGCCTGATCAATGCGCAACAGGGTGTGGCCGAACATCGACGAAGGGCTGTTGAGGTAAGCCGCCGGAAAAATCATCACCGCACTGTGGGGAGATACGTCCTTGAACCATTGCTTGAATTCTGCGCAGGCAGGCGCTGGCAAGTCGGTCAGGTTGAGCTGTGATTTCAGCCAGCGGGTACGGGCCGGATAGACGCATTGGGCATGCTGTTCGCCAGTGCTGGCCGGGGCATACAGCGCCTGTAAGGTGGCGGCGAGCTCATGGTCGGGATGTTCGTTGCCGTCGGCGGCGAGGAAGAACTTTTCATCGCTGACATAACTGCGCCAGCCGCCGAGCTTGGCGGTTTCGTAATGACCGAGGGAAAGCCAGAAAGGGTCATTGGCCAGTTGCTGCAGACGTTGTGGATCGAGATGAGGCGCGGCGGACAGCGGGGCGCAGACACAGAGCGCCAGCCAGGCAAGGCGTTTGAGCATAGTCGGCAACTTAAGTCGAAAAAAACAAAGACCCAGTACGGAAGATACGTCGTTTGCAGGAGCCGGCTTGCTGGCGATGGCATCACCGCGGTTTATTTGGGCAACCGCAGTGATGCCATCGCCAGCAAGCCGGCTCCTACGGCTGACGATTTGGCCGAAAAGAGCAGGTCCAAAAAATAAAACCCGCTTCCCGAAGAAAGCGGGGTGCGTTCGAGCTTAAGCCTGGGTGGCGTACTTGGCCAGACGAGGGTCGCTTTTCAGAACGGCCAGGGTGTTGGTATGCACATCTTCCGCGGTCACATCAGCCTTGCTGAAGATCTGCTGGAAGTGCTCGTGAGTGACAGCGGCGAAATGCGCACGGTCTTGCGGCGCAACGCCCAGTACTACGGCATAAGTGGTCAGCGCTTCGCCCTGACCTTTAGCCATGTCTTCGGACAGCTCGTTCATCATGCCATTCATGGCAATCCAGGATTTGCCGCCATAGGTCAGCGACGCGTTGGTCGAGCAACCGTTGGTGCCGGAGGTCATACCGAAGGTTGCGTTGCCGGAAGTGCCGTTGGTGGTGGATGCCAGGAAGTGAGCCGGAGTACCACGCTGACCTTCGAACAGCATGTTGCCCCAACCGCAATCCGGGCCGCCTGGCGCCTGTGCCATAGCGTTGATGGATACAGCGGTGAAGAGAGTACCGAGAAGAATCCGTTTCATAGCTTTATTCTCTTTGTGTGCATACCAATAGACGAGGGAATCTGGCCCGTTCCGGTGCCAGTGGGCTGGGCATTAGTCCAGCCGCGCAGTTTGGAGTTTAGGCACGATCACGGGGTTCCGTTATTTTTTGCAAAAACTTCGTTGCAGAGCCGCGATTTAAGCCCGTCCTGGTTAGGGATTGCCAATTGTCGATGCGCAGGGCCGCGGCGCTCCTTGCCAGTCGGGCACAGGCAGCGCCAGAATGCTGGCATCTGCCCCGCCTGATTGTTAAGGAAGCCCGATGCCTGATCCTGTTGCTGCCAGCTTGCGTCTAGCGCCCGAAGCGCTGACTCGTCCGTTTTCCGCTGAACAGTTCAGCTTCTCTACCACCAATGATCTGGAGCCCTTTCGCGGTGTGCTTGGCCAGGAACGTGCGGTCGAAGCCTTGCAGTTCGGTGTGGCCATGCCACGCCCCGGCTACAACGTATTTGTCATGGGCGAACCCGGCACTGGCCGGTTTTCCTTCGTCAAACGCTACCTGAAGGCCGAAGGCAAGCGCCTGCAGACCCCGGCTGACTGGGTCTACGTCAACAATTTCGATGAGCCTCGCGAACCTCGCGCCCTGGAATTGCCCTCGGGTACCGCCGGCGCTTTCATCGGCGACATCAACGGATTGATCGACAATCTGCTGGCGACGTTCCCTGCGGTATTCGAGCACCCGTCCTACCAGCAGAAGAAAAGCGCCATCGATCGTGCTTTCAACCAGCGTTATGACAAGGCGCTGGATGTGATCGAGCGCCTGGCGTTGGAGAAGGAGGTCGCGCTTTACCGTGACGCCAGCAACATCGCCTTCACCCCGATGAGCGATGGCAAGGCCCTGGATGAGGCTGAGTTCGCGCAGTTGCCGGAAGCTGAGCGCGAGCGTTTTCACGAGGATATCTCCGCGCTGGAGGAGCGTCTGAACGAAGAGCTGGCCAGCCTGCCGCAATGGAAGCGCGAGTCGAGCAATCAGCTGCGCCACCTCAACGAAGAAACCATCACCCTGGCTCTGCAGCCCCTGCTGTCACCGCTGTCGGAGAAGTACGCCGAGAACGCGGCTGTATGCGGTTATCTGCAAGCGATGCAGGTGTATTTGCTCAAGACTGTGGTCGAGCAACTGGTCGATGACAGCAAGACCGATGCAGTCGCCCGCAAGCTCCTGGAAGAGCAGTACGCACCGAGCCTGGTGGTCGGTCATTCGGCCAGTGGCGGTGCGCCGGTGGTGTTTGAACCACACCCGACCTACGAAAACCTTTTCGGCCGTATCGAATACAGTACTGACCAGGGCGCGCTCTTTACCACCTACCGGCAACTGCGGCCGGGTGCCTTGCACCGGGCCAACGGCGGTTTTCTGATTCTTGAAGCGGAAAAAATGCTCAGCGAACCGTTCGTATGGGATGCGCTGAAGCGCGCCCTGCAATCGCGCAAGCTGAAAATGGAATCGCCGCTCGGGGAACTGGGGCGTCTGGCCACCGTGACCCTGACCCCGCAACATATTCCGTTGCAGGTCAAAGTCGTGATCATCGGCGCCCGTCAACTCTATTACACGCTGCAGGACCTCGATCCGGACTTCCAGGAAATGTTCCGTGTCCTGGTGGATTTCGACGAAGACATTCCCATGGTCGACGAGAGCCTGGAGCAGTTCGCCCAGTTGCTCAAAACCCGCACGTCCGAAGAAGGCATGGCACCCCTGACCGCTGATGCGGTGGCGCGCCTGGCGACCTACAGCGCGCGTCTGGCCGAGCACCAGGGGCGTTTGTCAGCGCGTATCGGTGACCTGTTCCAGCTGGTAAGCGAAGCGGATTTCATCCGTCACCTGGCCGGCGATGACATGACCGACGCCGGGCACATAGAACGGGCGCTCAAGGCCAAGGCCACGCGGACCGGTCGGGTTTCGGCGCGGATTCTAGATGACATGCTCGCCGGGATCATCCTGATCGACACCGACGGCGCTGCGGTCGGCAAGTGCAACGGTCTGACCGTGCTGGAAGTCGGTGACTCGGCCTTCGGTGTACCGGCGCGGATCTCCGCCACGGTCTATCCAGGCGGCAGCGGCATCGTCGACATCGAGCGTGAGGTCAACCTCGGGCAGCCGATCCACTCCAAAGGCGTGATGATCCTCACCGGGTATCTGGGCAGCCGGTACGCCCAGGAATTCCCGTTGGCGATTTCCGCGAGTATCGCCCTGGAGCAATCCTATGGTTACGTCGACGGCGACAGCGCCTCACTGGGCGAGGCGTGCACCCTGATTTCGGCCTTGTCGAAAACCCCGCTCAAGCAATGCTTTGCGATCACAGGCTCAATCAACCAGTTTGGTGAAGTGCAGGCCGTCGGCGGGGTTAACGAGAAGATCGAAGGTTTCTTCCGTCTCTGTGAGGCTCGGGGGCTGACCGGCGAGCAGGGTGCGATCATTCCACAGGCCAACGTGGCCACCTTGATGCTCGACGAAAAGGTGCTGGCGGCGGTGCGCGCGGGGCAGTTCCATGTCTACGCCGTACGTCAGGCCGACGAAGCCTTGAGCCTGCTGGTCGGCGAGCCGGCCGGTGCGCCCGATGAGAACGGCGAATTTCCGGAAGGAAGCGTGAACGCGCGGGTAGTGGAGCGCTTGCGCGTTATCGCGGAAATGATCAGTGAAGAGGATCTGAAGGAAGCCGAGAAAGAGATGGCGCAGGAGGCGTTGGCAGAAACCAAGCCTGCTTGATATCCGTTTCACTTGAGCCTGTGTGGCGAGGGGGCTTGTCGGAACGCCGCATCGCCCCGTTGGACTACGCAGTGGTCCCAGAAGCAGGGCCGCTTCGCAGCCCAACGGGGCGATGCGGCGTTCCGACAAGCCCCCTCGCCACAATGTTTTATATTGGCACTCATAAAGCGCCGTCGAAATGGCGTCAATATTCACACAATGACCGCTCGGCGTATTCTGGTCTCGTCCGGCATTCAGTTCGGACTTTTCTTCTATTCTCTGCTCAGGGATACCTACAGTCATCACTGGATCGAGACAGCCTTCCCTTGGGGGCTGAATACCGGATTTAACGAGGGTAGCCGCCATGTCGCGCAACCTCTGCCTCACCCGTCAATGCCTGGGCCTTGTGACCCGAATCGAATGCGCCGTGCGCCCCCTGGCGGGTGATAACGGTATGTGGACATTGCTGTTCGCCGCTGGAATGGCCGGTGAACAACCATCGGCCATCAAGGCCCAAGGGCCATTTCATGGCCCGTTCGCGGCTGAATCCATCCTCGACACCATTGTGGAAAGCCTGACGCTTCACGGTTACGAATTGGCCGACGATCCGCAAATCTGGTGCCTGCACCTGCAAGCCCAGCTTCGCGAAATCAATGGTGGTCGCTGCAGCACCGTGGGCGGCTTTGAATTTCGGCCGGAGCACTGAGTCGCACTATTGATCGAGGTGCGATGTATCGGCTTTGTCGAGTTTGACCTCGAAACCATATTGCACGGTGGTGAGGTCAGTGCGTTGATAGGTTTCAAGTCGCGCAGGCTGTCCGTAGAAATAATGCACGGCAAACAGCGCAGGGCCTTGTGCGTGCGCGTCGTGGCTGACCGAGAGTATTTCTTTCAAGTAGTTGCCGGTGTCGTCCCTGGCAAAAAAACGCCAGTCCTCAGCCGGGAACCGTTTCAGATCAACCACCAGTGTGTTGCCTTTGAGCTCCAGGCCTGCAGGCAACTGATTGGCATCGACGGTTTTTTTCTCAACTGTGGCCAGGAACAGCGGCATGGAGCCCACCGCATAGGCCGGCGTCTCTGGAAACAGATTCAGGTCGTAAGTGATGGTGCCTCGCAGGGGATCGATCTGAAACGCTTGTGGGGGCAGTTCGATAGGCTCGTCGCGTTTGCCGCCACCGTCTTCGGTAAAGAAACTGACCGGACTTTCGCCGGGGCTGAACGAGCTGCCGAGCATTTCATCATTGAAGCTGCGCAAGTGATTGAACTCGATTCGCGCAGCGCTGGGGTCGTCCACCGACTGACTGATGCTGACACCTTTCTTCAGTTGTTCCGCGCTCAAGTCTGCCCCTTTGAGCCAGCTGATGGCCTGGTCGTCGTACACGACCACGGACAGGTCCAGGGGCTGGATGGTTTTCGATGTGGTATTGGCTTCGAAGTGGCGTACCGGCAGGCTCAGATCCTTGCGGGTCACGGTGGCGGCGGAGAAATCCAGCAGGCTGACTTCCAGGGTTTCAATCGTCCCGTTGAAGTACACCTTCGAATAATGGCGGGTTTGCTGTTTCTCAAAGGTGCGTTGTTCTTCCTCGAGCTGTTTTTCCAGCGCCTCGCTCCAGGTTTTCTGCTGCTGTAATTTCGCTAACTGCTTCTGATAAAAAGCGATTTGAGCAGTTGTCTGGTTGATTGAGCCGGAGCGTGAGATGAATTGCCCGGTACCGTCCCTGGCCTGGACAATCAGCGGGTTCAAAGGTGTTTCGCTGACCTCGGGGGCCGGCGGCGCGCTGTTGCTGTATTCGATTTCTGCGTAATTGTCCGCCAGCTTGAGCAAGGTGACGCTGAGGTTGTCATTGCTGCGGGTCTTGCCAAGGTCTTGCCGGGTCAAATCGAAGCTGTAGAGCCGACGTGGCGCAATGACCTCCACCTTGCCTTGCAGACTCACTGGTTGTGGCTGCTGTTTTCGGTCGACGTCGAGGCCTTCGATGAATGGGTACGCCACGGTCAGGTCGTCGGGGTTGGTCAGGTTGGAGCTCGATGGACTCAACTGAATGCCGGGATCGGTTTCCGACCATTCAGGCTGGAACGGGATAACCCGTTTGTCGCTCAGCGTGACCGACTGCCATTGCAGACCATTGGGAAACACAAATGCGACGGGACCATTGAATGCGAATGGGAACACCGGTTGCAGATCGGTCAGGTAGTCGGAACTGGAGTCTTTTTTCAGTACGAACAACCCATTGATGTAAGTATCGACCAGCGCTTGCGGCGATGGGTAATGCTTGAGCATGGCGAGGGCGTCTTCGCTGTACTCGGTTTCCACCGGTTTGCTGTCGAGCTTGAGTTGCGCCCGTTCAAGCAGCAACAGTGATCCACCGAGCTCGGCTACGGCGTCCTTGAGCTTCGGATCCGGGATGGAGTCCAGGGACTTTTCGAACTGCGCGGTTTTTTCCTCAAGGTCGACCTGGCGCTTTTCATCCTCGGGTGAGCAGCCGCTTATCAGCAGCACCAGGCAAATACCGGCGCTTGTTAAAGGCAATCGCACATCCATTTCCAGTCTTCCTGTCCGATGTTGCTGGGCGGTCATTAATTTCGACACTAGCAGAAAAACTTTGAAGCACAGGCGCCGGTAACGGACTTTTCGACTGTTTCTGGGTGTGACGAGCGGCTGATATACTCGCGGCGATTTCAAATCCTCATGTGAGATTCAATGGAACGCTTTATCGAAAACGCAATGTACGCCTCGCGCTGGCTGCTGGCGCCGATCTATTTCGGCCTGTCCCTGGGACTGTTGGCGCTGGCGCTGAAATTCTTCCAGGAAGTCTTGCACCTCATCCCGAACGTCTTTTCGATGCTTGAATCAGACTTGATTCTGGTGCTGCTGTCGCTGATCGACATGGCGTTGGTGGGCGGTTTGCTGGTGATGGTGATGATCTCCGGTTATGAGAACTTCGTCTCGCAACTGGACATCGATGACAGCAAGGAAAAGCTTAACTGGCTGGGCACCATGGATTCTTCGTCGCTGAAGATGAAGGTGGCTGCGTCGATCGTGGCGATTTCCTCTATTCACTTGTTGCGTATTTTCATGGACGCCAAGAACGTCGATCCTCAGCATTTGCAGTGGTATGTGATCATCCACATGACCTTTGTGGTGTCGGCATTCGCCATGGGTTACCTGGATAAAGTGACCAAGCACTGATCTGCCGTTGATTGCTTTATCGCACCGCCCGTTTGTTGCAAAACAGACGGGCGGTTCGTTAGTGGCTTGTGATTTAAGGCGCCGAGGCATATCCCTGTAGGAGTATTGATTCACCACCGCGAGAGGTGCGTCCATGAACCTGCAAGAGTTGAATGCTTATGCCATCGCCGGGAAGGTCGATGAGCTGAACCTGATCTCGATGGAGGGGGGGATCTACCTGCTGGAGGCTCGGATGCACGGCGCGCCGTATCCCTTGAGCGATGCACATGGCCAGATGATGAGCCTGCGTTCGGTGGAGCATGCCCGTGATGTGTTGCGCTCCTTTCCCAAGCTGCACTTCAACCTGGTACACACGGTGGTCCACGACGAAATGTGTGGGCTGGTCGCCGATATCCAGGGAAACCTGAAGGTGCCGATCACCTGACGCCTCTCATCAATGCCATGACAACTGTGCTAGTCTGCTGGCCCTTTTGGTTCCGGGCGCTCCGGGACGCGCTGTGCACGCACGGCTAGTTCCGGGCCGTCCGCACAGCGGAGCAGTGTCATGTCCGAAGTAAATCTGTCCACCGACGAAACCCGCGTCAGCTACGGTATCGGCCGTCAGCTGGGCGACCAGCTGCGCGACAACCCGCCACCGGGCGTCAGCCTGGACGCGATCCTGGCGGGTCTGACCGACGCTTTCGCCGGCAAGCCAAGCCGTGTCGGCCAGGAAGAAATGTCTGCAAGCTTCAAGGTGATCCGCGAAATCATGCAGGCCGAAGCTGCAGCCAAGGCTGAAGCGGCCGCTGGTGCCGGTCTGGCTTTCCTGGCTGAAAACGCCAAGCGTGACGGTATTACCACTCTGGAATCCGGCCTGCAGTTCGAAGTTCTGACTGCTGGCGAAGGCACCAAGCCATCCCGTGAAGACACCGTGCGTACCCACTACCACGGCACCCTGATCGACGGCACTGTTTTCGATAGCTCCTACGAGCGCGGCGAGCCTGCAGAATTCCCGGTTGGCGGCGTGATCGCCGGCTGGACCGAAGCACTGCAACTGATGAATGCCGGTAGCAAGTGGCGCCTGTACGTGCCAAGCGAACTGGCTTACGGCGCTCAAGGCGTTGGCGGCATCCCGCCGCACAGCGTTCTGGTGTTCGACGTCGAGCTGCTCGACGTTCTGTAATGCCTGGCCCGATATGACCTCGGGCTAATGTGGGAGCGAGCCTGCTCGCGATGGCGGTGTTTCAGTCAGCAGCAATGTCGACTGTCAGACCGCAATCGCCAGCAGGGCTGGCTCCCACAGTTTTTTGCGCTGCATCATATTTCGATCTTGTGGTGTAAATCATGCGTCGGGCGCAATGCCCGGGCATAGCAGAACAGAAACAGATTGCGCACCAGTTCCTTGAGTACCACCGGCTCACAGGAACTCAAGCCGTTGAGGTCCAGATCACCCTGATCCTGCAGTTCGTTCAAGGCTTCCTCTTCCAGCACTGCACAGACTTCCCCGGTTTCCCGATGCAGGATTCTGAGGTAAGGGTGTGGGCGATCCAGCCAGGCGTCGATCAAATAAGTCATGGTCTCATCTCCATTGAAGGTCCCAATGAGAATAATTCTTATTCGTAAAATAGCAAGAGCCTATTGGCGGTTTGAGCTTTTTTCCGGGTGAAGATTGCGCGAGGTCAAAACGACTGGCGTTTGGCTACCAAGCGGGGTTGCCAGAGGAGAGTGCGAGGAAGGTGATACGCATCCCGCGCCTGGCACGGGATGGAATGGGCAGGCTCAGACCTTCCTGACGAACTCTGATTTGAGCTTCATCGGGCCGATGCCGTCGATCTTGCAGTCGATGTCATGATCGCCATCGCACAGGCGGATGTTCTTGACCTTGGTGCCGACCTTGACCACCAGGGACGTACCCTTGACCTTGAGGTCCTTGATCACGGTGATGGTGTCACCGTCCTGCAGGACATTGCCCACCGAATCCTTTTTCACCGCCTCGGCGGACACTGCTTCGGCTTCACCGCCAGCGGACCACTCGTGGGCGCACTCCGGGCAGATCAGCTGGGCGCCGTCTTCATAGGTGTATTCGGAATTGCATTTCGGGCAGGGTGGCAACGTGCTCACTAAGGCTCCTTGGATTCAGGATCGCTAAAAGCGCACATTATATAGGGTTTTTTCAGGGGGTGGCTAACCCTGTAGGAGCGAGCACGCTCGCGATGGGCGCCAACGACGACGCGGGAAATCTGAATGCCCGCGTTTTCGTTAACGTCCATCGCGAGCGTGCTCGCTCCTACAGAAAAGCGCTTTAGTGCGTACGGGCGACCGCAAACTCGCTCAACTCGACCAGCGCATCGCGATATTCACTGGCTGGCAGCGCATCGAGGCATTTGATCGCACGGGCGACGTAATCGCGGGCCAGTTGCGCGGTGTACTCCAGCGAGCCCGAAGCTTCCACGGCTTCGCGGATGCTTTCCAGGTCTTCGATGCCGCCTTTCTGGATCGCCTTGCGCACCAGGGCGGCCTGCTCCGGCGTACCTTCACGCATGGTGTAGATCAGCGGCAGGGTAGGCTTGCCTTCGGCCAGGTCGTCACCGACGTTCTTGCCCAGGGTTTGCGCGTCGCCTTTGTAATCGAGCAGGTCGTCGACCAGCTGGAACGCCACGCCAAGGTGGTCGCCAAAGGTGCGCAGGGCTTCAGCCTGTTCCGGTGTGGCTTCGCACAGGGCGGCAGCACTGTGGGTCGAGGCTTCGAAGAGCATCGCGGTTTTGCCGCGGATGACTTCCATGTAGGTTTCTTCGGTGGTGCTGGCGTCACGGACCTTCGACAGCTGCAACACTTCGCCCTCGGCGATGATGCGCGTCGCTTGCGAAAGGATCTTCATGACGGGCATGGAACCCAGTTCGACCATCATTTCAAAGGAGCGCGAATACAGGAAGTCGCCCACCAGCACGCTGGGGGCGTTGCCCCACATGGCATTGGCGGTCGAGCGGCCACGGCGCATGCCGGACATGTCGACCACGTCGTCATGCAACAGGGTCGCGGTGTGCAGGAACTCGATGGTCGCGGCCAGCAGACGCAGCTCATCGCCTTCGCGACCCAGGGCTTTGCCGCACAGCAGCACCAATAAAGGACGCAGGCGTTTACCGCCGGCCGAAGTAATGTAGTCGCCGATTTTCGATACCAGCGGCACTCGGGAAGTCAGCTGCTTCTTGATGATGCCGTCGACGGCGATAAAATCGTCCGACACCGCGCGGTAGAAAGCTTGGGGTTGCATCAGAGACAGTTGCTCCAGAAGGGTTGCGCGGCATGCTAGGACCCACGCCTGCAGGTGTCAAGGCGCGATGGACGGCCACTTGCAAGGCGCTCGTGCCTTGCGTACAATCGCGCACCCTGAACTTCCTGGGCAGCACCTGCCTTACGCAATTGCAATCGGGCCTTCCAGCCCATGCAGCCATGCCAGCCAATACCTCTTCTTATAAAGAGCTGGGTGAGCAGGATTATCGGAGAAATACCATGTCTTATGCAGTAATCGTTACTGGCGGCAAGCAGTACAAAGTCGCCCCGGGTGAATACCTGAAGATCGAAAAACTGGAAGTCGCTACCGGCGAATCCGTTACCTTTGATCGCGTTCTGTTGGTTGCCAATGGCGACGACGTGAATATCGGCGCTCCAGTTGTTGCTGGCGCTACCGTTGTGGCTGAAGTGATCTCCCAAGGTCGTCACGATAAAGTCCGCATCATCAAGTTCCGTCGTCGTAAGCACCACATGAAGCGTATGGGCCACCGCCAGTGGTACACCGAGATCAAAATCACCGGTATTCAGGCTTAATTACAGCCTAATTCCTCACTAGGAGAATTGAACTCATGGCACACAAAAAAGCTGGTGGTAGTACCCGTAACGGTCGCGACTCAGAAGCCAAACGCCTTGGCGTGAAGATGTATGGCGGCCAGGCTATCAAAGCAGGCAACATCATCGTGCGTCAGCGCGGCACCCAATTCCACGCTGGCTACGGCGTTGGCATGGGTAAAGATCACACCCTCTTCGCTAAAGTCGAAGGCGTGATCAAGTTCGAAGTAAAGGGCGCCTTCGGTCGTCGTTACGTGAGCGTAGTCGCGGCTTAATCGCGCGATCGCTGGAAAAGCCCTGTCTCGCGACGGGGCTTTTTCGTTTGTGGGGTGAGTCTCTTGCAAAGCTGTTTGTATGGGCTGTTGGCGTACGATGTAGGTATCGTGGTTTGGGGTCGCTGCGCTCATTTTTGCAAGAGTCTTATGTCTTGATTGTTTTTCGGCTCGTCCGTATGGCGAGAGGCGTTTGTTATGAAGTTTGTTGATGAAGTATCGATTCGAGTAAAGGCTGGCGACGGTGGCAATGGCGCCATGAGTTTCCGTCGGGAAAAATTTATCGAGAACGGTGGCCCGAACGGCGGTGATGGCGGTGACGGCGGTTCCATCTACATGATGGCCGACGAAAACCTCAACACCCTGGTGGACTACCGTTACACCCGGCACTTCGATGCCGAGCGTGGCTCCAACGGCGGCAGCACTGACTGCACCGGCAAGAAGGGTGAAGACCTGATCCTGCGCGTTCCGGTCGGCACCACGGTGATCGACTCCGCGACTCAGGAAGTTATCGGCGACCTGACCAAGGCCGGTCAGAAGTTGATGGTAGTGCAGGGCGGCTGGCACGGTCTGGGCAACACCCGTTTCAAATCCAGTACCAACCGTGCGCCACGCCAGACCACGCCGGGCAAGCCGGGCGAGCAGCGTGACCTCAAGCTGGAAATGAAGGTGCTGGCGGATGTGGGCCTGCTGGGTTTGCCGAACGCTGGCAAAAGTACCTTTATCCGCTCCGTATCGGCCGCCAAGCCGAAAGTTGCCGACTATCCGTTCACTACTCTGGTGCCAAACCTGGGTGTGGTCAGTGTCGATCGCTGGAAAAGCTTCGTGGTTGCGGACATTCCAGGTCTGATCGAGGGTGCCTCCGATGGCGCTGGTCTGGGCATTCGCTTCCTCAAGCACTTGGCGCGTACCCGTCTGCTGCTACACCTCGTGGACATGGCGCCGCTGGATGATGCCAGCGCACCGGATGCCGCTGAAGTGATCGTCAATGAGCTGATCAAGTTCAGCCCGTCCCTGGCGGAGCGTGATCGCTGGCTGGTCCTGAACAAGTGCGATCAGATCCTTGAAGAAGAGCACGAAGCTCGCGTCAAGGAGATCGTTGATCGCCTGGAGTGGACAGGTCCGGTCTATGTGATTTCGGCCATCTCCAAGCTCGGTACCGAGCGTCTGTGTCACGACATCATGCGTTACATGGAAGATCGTGCTGATCGCCTGGCCGCTGACCCGGCTTACAAGGAAGAGCTGGCCGATCTCGATCAGCGCATCGAAGACGAAGCTCGCGCGCAACTGCAGGCGCTGGATGACAAGCGTGCCCTGCGTCGCAGTGGCGTGAAGTCGGTCCATGACATCGGTGACGATGATTGGGACGAAGAAGATGTGGATGACGAAGACGGTCCGGAAATCATTTACGTGCGTGACTGATTCGTTGCGATAAACTGAAGCGCCGCTCAATCGAGCGGCGTTTTAGTATCTGGAAATCGATTGTTGGTCACGAATAACCACGAATAACGTCACGGGCGGTGCCACGTCGCGCTGCCCTCAAGCTAAGGTTGAAGATGATGCGGAGCAAGGTGACAGGTGCGCAGCGTTGGGTCGTGAAGATCGGCAGCGCTTTGCTGACGGCGGACGGCAAGGGCCTGGATCGCGCGGCAATGGGTGTCTGGGTTGAACAAATGGTGGCCTTGCATGAGGCGGGTGTCGAGCTGGTGCTTGTGTCCTCCGGGGCGGTGGCGGCCGGCATGAGCCGTCTGGGCTGGACCGCTCGACCCAGTGCGATGCACGAGCTTCAGGCCGCTGCAGCTATTGGTCAGATGGGCTTGGTGCAGGCCTGGGAATCGAGCTTTGCCGAGCATGGTCGGCACACTGCGCAGATTCTCCTGACCCACGATGACCTGTCCGACCGCAAGCGCTACCTGAACGCTCGCAGCACCTTGCGCGCGCTGGTTGAGCTGAAAGTGATTCCGGTGATCAACGAGAATGACACTGTGGTCACCGATGAAATCCGTTTCGGCGACAACGATACGCTTGCGGCGCTGGTTGCCAACCTGGTCGAGGCTGACTTGCTGGTGATCCTCACGGATCGTGATGGCATGTTCGATGCTGATCCGCGCAATAACCCGGATGCCCAGCTGATTTACGAAGCGCGTGCCGATGATCCGGCGCTTGATGCGGTGGCGGGTGGTACGGGTGGTGCGCTGGGGCGTGGCGGTATGCAGACCAAGTTGCGTGCTGCGCGTCTGGCAGCCCGTTCCGGTGCGCATACGATCATTGTGGGTGGGCGCCTTGAGCGCGTGCTGGATCGCCTCAAGGCGGGCGAGCGCATCGGCACCCTGCTGTCGCCGGAGCGCGGCATGCTGGCTGCGCGCAAGCAATGGCTGGCCGGGCATCTGCAGACCCGTGGCACCCTGGTGCTGGATGCGGGTGCGGTGACGGCATTGTCCCAAGGTAACAAGAGTTTGTTGCCGGTCGGGGTCAAGCTGGTCCAGGGCAGTTTCCGCCGAGGTGAAATGGTGGTGTGTGTTGCGCCGGACGGTCGGGAAATTGCCCGTGGGCTGGCGAACTACAGTGCGCTGGAAGCGCAAAAAATCATCGGTCAGTCGTCTGAGGCGATAGTCGGCCTGCTGGGCTATATGGCGGAGCCCGAGCTGATTCATCGCGATAACCTGATTCTGGTCTGAAAGGAATATTGAATGCGCGTGGCAAAAGGATTGTTGGGCTTGCTGTTGGCGATGCCTCTGCTGGCCTCCGCTGAGGAGATTGGTCAGGTGTCGACGGTGTTCAAGTTCGTCGGGCCGAATGACCGGATCGTCGTCGAGGCGTTTGATGACCCCAAGGTGGACGGTGTGACTTGCTACCTGTCGCGCGCCAAGACCGGTGGCGTGAAGGGTGGGCTTGGGCTGGCCGAGGATCGTGCCGAGGCGTCCATTGCGTGTCGCCAGGTCGGGCCTATCAGCTTCAAGGGGGAATTGAAGGATGGTGACGAGGTGTTCAAGGAGCGCACGTCGCTGGTCTTCAAGACCATGCAGGTGGTGCGATTCCTCGACAAGAAGCGCAATACACTGGTGTATCTGGTGTACAGCGATCGTTTGATCGAGGGCAGTCCGCAGAATGCGGTGACGGCGATTCCGATTTTGCCGTGGGCGCACGCTCAATAGATTCGCGAAAGTTGAATTGTGAGCTGCTGTGTTATGAGGGGGCTTGTGTGGCGAGGGGGCTTCCCCCCGTTGGGTTGCGAAGCAGCCCCAAGACAGCCCCAAAGTAGGCCTGCTCCGTAGTCCAGCGGGGGCAAGCCCCCTAGCCACAAAAGCCTGCATGCAGAGTTTTTGTGGCTGGCTCCTTAATCGCAGGCAATAAAAAACCGACCCTGAGGTCGGTTTTTTAATGAACGCGTCGCTTAGGCAGCAGCGGCAACGCTCAAGGCCTTAACGTGGCCATTCAGACGGCTCTTATGACGAGCAGCCTTGTTCTTGTGGATGATGCCTTTATCGGCCATACGGTCGATAACTGGCACAGCCAGAACGTAAGCAGCTTGAGCTTTTTCAGCGTCTTTTGCGTCGATGGCCTTAACTACATTCTTGATGTAGGTACGAACCATGGAACGCAGGCTGGCGTTGTGGCTGCGACGCTTCTCAGCCTGTTTTGCACGTTTTTTGGCGGAAGGTGAGTTGGCCACCGTCGAGCTCCTCGAAAGACTTTTTAGGAAATAGCAAACAAAATAGGCCGCGAATCATGCCGATGAGTTGAGGTCTTGTCAAGGGCGGAGGAGACGTTCCGCTAAGTGGTAGGTCCCGACCCCATGAAAACTACTGCGCTCGACAATACTGCGTTGAAAACAGGCTCGGAATGCTCATTGACCGCGGTCAACTCCGCTTTCTCGCCTGTTTTCGCCTTGTCTTGCCTTCGCTCGTGACGTTTTCATGGGGTCGGTGGCCATGGATATTTCTTTCCGGCGTGCGACCTGTAAACTCGCGAGCTTTGGCTCTGTGCTGTTGCGGCGCGGAGTATCGCATAAGTAGGCGCCCAGTTCGCCTGCTGTTTATCGACAGGCACAAACTCTTTCAATGAATCTGCTCAAATCGTTGGCCGCCGTCAGCTCTATCACGATGCTTTCCCGGATTTTGGGGTTTGTTCGTGACACCCTCATTGCGCGCACATTTGGCGCGGGAATGGCGACCGACGCCTTCTTTATCGCCTTCAAATTGCCCAATCTGCTGAGGCGAATCTTCGCTGAAGGGGCATTTTCCCAGGCATTTGTGCCGATTCTGGCCGAATACAAAAGCCAGCAGGGCGATGAGGCCACGCGAACCTTCATTGCCTACGTCTCGGGCCTGCTGACACTGGTGCTGGCGCTGGTCACGGCGCTGGGCATGATCGCCGCACCCTGGGTCATCTGGGTCACAGCGCCGGGATTCACCGACACACCGGAAAAATTCGAACTGACTACCAGTCTGCTGCGGGTGACCTTCCCCTATATCTTGCTGATTTCCCTGTCTTCGCTGGCCGGCGCGATCCTCAACACCTGGAACCGCTTTTCTGTGCCGGCGTTCGTGCCAACCTTGCTCAACGTCAGCATGATCATCTTTGCACTGTTCCTGACGCCTTACTTCGATCCACCGGTAATGGCGCTCGGCTGGGCGGTGTTGGTGGGTGGTCTGGCGCAATTGCTTTATCAGCTGCCGCACCTGAAAAAGATCGGCATGCTGGTATTGCCGCGCCTGAACCTGCGCGATACCGGGGTCTGGCGGGTAATGAAACAGATGTTGCCGGCGATTCTCGGGGTATCGGTGAGCCAGATCTCACTGATCATCAACACGATTTTTGCTTCGTTTCTGGTCGCCGGCTCCGTGTCCTGGATGTATTACGCCGACCGCTTGATGGAATTGCCATCCGGTGTGTTGGGCGTGGCGTTGGGTACGATTCTGCTGCCAACCCTGGCCAAGACCTACGCCAGCAAGGACCGCCATGAGTACTCGCGCATCCTCGACTGGGGCTTGCGCCTGTGCTTTGTATTGGTACTGCCATGCTCGCTGGCCCTGGGGATTCTCGCGGAGCCGCTGACCGTTTCGCTGTTCCAGTACGGCCAGTTCAATGCCTTTGATGCCTCCATGACCCAGCGTGCGTTGATCGCTTATTCCGTCGGTTTGCTCGGGATTATTGTGATCAAGGTGCTGGCCCCAGGCTTTTATGCGCAACAAAACATCCGTACGCCGGTAAAAATTGCGATCTTTACCCTGGTCGTCACCCAGCTGTTCAACCTGATGCTGATCGGCCCGCTGGCCCATGCTGGCCTTGCGCTCGCGATCAGTGCCGGTGCCTGCCTTAACGCGGGGCTGCTGTTCTACCAGCTGCGCAAGCAGCAGATGTACCAGCCGCAACCGGGCTGGGCGAAGTTCGGCCTCAAGCTGCTGGTTGCGGTGGCGGTAATGTCAGCGGTCCTGCTCGGCGCGATGCATTTCATGCCGGCTTGGGACCAAGGGCATATGCTTGAGCGGTTCCTGCGTCTGGGAGCGTTGGTGGCTGCGGGTGTGGTGAGTTATTTCGGCATGTTAGTGTTGATGGGCTTCCGTCTGCGCGACTTCAATCGCAAGGCGCTGAGCTGAGGTTCAGGCCTCGATAAACATGGGCGGGCCGGCGGTTTTGTCGGCTCGATCACTTTGGGTTACGGTGTTGCCTGTCGTCGGCCGCCGGGTGTGGTTATAATCGACCACTTTATGAGCAAGAAGCGCGTTATGCAGCTGGTTCGAGGCCTCCACAATCTGCGCCCCCAGCATCGGGGCTGTGTCGCCACTATTGGCAACTTTGACGGTGTACACCGTGGCCACCAGGCTATCCTGGCGCGGCTGCGTGAGCGTGCGCTCGAGTTGGGCGTGCCCAGTTGCGTGGTGATTTTCGAACCGCAACCGCGCGAGTTTTTTGCCCCGGATACCGCGCCTGCCCGTCTGGCCCGCTTGCGGGACAAGCTGCAGCTGTTGGCTGGCGAAGGTGTCGACCGTGTGCTGTGCCTGGCGTTCAACCAGCGCCTGAGCAAACTCAGCGCCAGCGAATTCGTCGACACCATCCTGGTTGATGGCCTCGGTGTGCAGCACCTGGAGGTCGGTGACGACTTCCGTTTCGGCTGTGATCGCGTGGGGGATTTCGATTTCCTGCAACAGGCCGGCGTACTTCAGGGGTTTACCGTCGAAGCGGCGCAAACCGTCGAGCTCGACGGTATTCGCGTCAGCAGCACCCAGGTCCGCAATGCCCTGGCCGCCGCTGATTTCGCCCTGGCCGAACGCCTGCTGGGGCGGCCGTACCGGATCGCCGGGCGGGTGTTGCATGGGCAGAAGCTCGCACGGCAGTTGGGTACGCCCACCGCCAACATACAACTCAAGCGCCGTCGCGTGCCGTTCACCGGGGTGTACCTGGTCGACGTCGAGATCGACGGTAGGACCTGGCCCGGCGTCGCCAATATTGGCGTGCGGCCCACGGTCCAAGGTGATGGCAAAGCCCACCTCGAAGTGCATCTTTTAGATTTTGCCGGCGATCTGTACGACCGGCGTTTAACGGTGGTTTTCCACCACAAGCTGCGTGAAGAGCAGCGTTTCGCCTCTCTGGAGGCGCTGAAAACGGCGATCAACGCGGATGTCGCCGCCGCCCGTGCACTAGCCGCACCTAGCGCCCATCGCTAATGAAGAGCCTTAAATGACCGACTATAAAGCCACGCTAAACCTTCCGGACACCGCCTTCCCAATGAAGGCCGGCCTGCCACAGCGCGAACCGCAGATTCTGCAGCGCTGGGACAGTATTGGCCTGTACGGAAAGTTGCGCGAGATTGGCAAGGATCGTCCGAAGTTCGTCCTGCACGACGGCCCTCCGTACGCCAACGGCACGATCCACATCGGTCACGCACTGAACAAGATTCTCAAGGACATGATCATCCGCTCGAAGACCCTGTCGGGCTTCGACGCGCCGTATGTTCCGGGCTGGGACTGCCACGGTCTGCCGATCGAGCACAAAGTCGAAGTGACCCACGGCAAGAACCTGGGCGCGGACAAGACCCGCGAGCTGTGCCGGGCGTACGCCACCGAGCAGATCGAAGGGCAGAAATCCGAATTCATCCGTCTGGGCGTGCTGGGTGACTTCGCCAACCCGTACAAGACCATGGACTTCAAGAACGAGGCCGGTGAAATCCGTGCCCTGGCCGAGATCGTCAAGGGCGGTTTCGTGTTCAAGGGCCTCAAGCCGGTGAACTGGTGCTTTGACTGCGGTTCGGCCCTGGCTGAAGCGGAAGTCGAGTACGAGAACAAGAAGTCCTCGACCATCGACGTGGCGTTCCCGATTGCCGACGAAGCCAAACTGGCTGCCGCCTTTGGTCTGCCGACCCTGGGCAAGCCTGCTTCGATCGTGATCTGGACCACCACCCCGTGGACCATCCCGGCCAACCAGGCGCTGAACGTTCACCCGGAGTTCAACTACGCCCTGGTCGACGTTGGCGACAAACTGCTGGTGCTGGCCGAAGAGCTGGTCGAGTCGTGCCTGGCGCGTTATTCGCTGGAAGGCTCGGTGATCGCTACCGCTACCGGTTCGGACCTGGAACTGATCAATTTCCGTCACCCGTTCTACGACCGTCTGTCGCCAGTTTACCTGGCCGATTACGTTGAACTGGGCGCAGGCACTGGCGTGGTTCACTCCGCTCCGGCCTACGGCGTGGACGACTTCGTGACCTGCAAGAAATACGGCATGGTCAACGATGACATCCTCAATCCGGTACAAAGCAACGGCGTGTACGCGACCTCGCTGGAGTTCTTCGGCGGCCAGTTCATCTGGAAGGCCAACCCGGCCATCGTCGACAAGCTGACTGAAGTGGGTGCGCTGCTGCACACCACCATCATCGAACACAGCTACATGCACTGCTGGCGCCACAAGACCCCGCTGATCTACCGCGCCACCGCGCAGTGGTTCATCGGCATGGACAAGCAGCCAACCACGGGCGATACCCTGCGTCAACGCTCGCTCAAGGCTATCGAAGAAACCCAGTTCGTTCCGGCCTGGGGCCAGGCGCGCTTGCACTCGATGATCGCCAACCGTCCTGACTGGTGTATCTCCCGTCAGCGCAACTGGGGTGTGCCGATCCCGTTCTTCCTGAACAAGGAAAGCGGCGAGCTGCACCCACGTACCGTCGAGTTGATGGAAGAAGTTGCCAAGCGTGTCGAAGTCGAAGGCATCGAGGCCTGGTTCAAGCTGGACGCCACCGAGCTGCTGGGCGATGAAGCGCCACAGTACGACAAGATCAGCGATACCCTCGACGTCTGGTTCGACTCGGGTACCACCCACTGGCACGTCCTGCGCGGTTCGCACCCGATGGGCCACGAAAGCGGTCCACGCGCCGACCTGTACCTGGAAGGTTCGGACCAGCACCGTGGCTGGTTCCATTCGTCCCTGCTGACCGGTTGCGCCATCGACAACCACGCGCCGTATCGCGAGCTGCTGACCCACGGTTTTACCGTCGACGAGTCCGGCCGCAAGATGTCCAAATCCCTGGGCAACGTGATCGCACCGCAGAAAGTCAACGACACCCTGGGCGCCGACATCATGCGCCTGTGGGTCGCTTCCACCGACTATTCGGGTGAGATTGCGGTTTCCGAGCAGATCCTGCAACGCAGTGCGGACGCCTACCGGCGTATCCGTAACACCGCGCGTTTCCTGCTCTCCAACCTGACCGGTTTCAACCCGGCCACCGACCTGCTGCCAGCTGAAGAAATGCTCGCGCTGGACCGTTGGGCGGTGGATCGCACCCTGTTGCTGCAACGCGAGTTGCAGGAGCACTACGGCGAATACCGTTTCTGGAACGTCTACTCGAAGATCCACAACTTCTGCGTGCAGGAGCTGGGTGGTTTCTACCTGGACATCATCAAGGATCGCCAGTACACCACCGGCGCCGACAGCAAGGCCCGTCGTTCGTGCCAGACCGCGCTGTTCCACATCAGCGAAGCGCTGGTGCGCTGGATCGCGCCGATCCTGGCGTTCACCGCCGACGAGCTGTGGCAGTACCTGCCGGGCGAGCGTAACGAGTCGGTCATGCTCAACACCTGGTACGAAGGCCTGACCGAGCTGCCGGAAGGCTTCGAGCTGGGTCGCGCCTACTGGGACCGGATCATGGAAGTGAAGGTTGCAGTCAACAAAGAAATGGAAATCCAGCGCGCGGCCAAGGCCGTCGGTGGCAACCTGCAAGCCGAAGTGACGCTGTTCGCCGAAGACGATCTGAGCGCCGACCTGGCCAAGCTGAGCAACGAGTTGCGCTTCGTTCTGATCACCTCGACCGCCAGCGTTGCACCATTGGTGCAAGCGCCGGCCGAAGCGGTGGCCACCGAAGTCAGTGGCCTCAAGCTGCAGATCGTCAAATCGGCCTTCGCCAAGTGCGCCCGTTGCTGGCACTGCCGTGAAGACGTCGGCGTGAATCCGGAGCATCCGGAAATCTGCGGCCGTTGCGTCGACAACATCAGCGGCGCCGGCGAGGTTCGTCACTATGCCTAATGCCGTTGGCCGTTTTGGACGGCTGAGCTGGCTCTGGTTGAGTTTGCTGGTACTGGTCATCGACCAGGCCAGCAAGTTCTACTTCGAAGACAGGCTCGAAATGTTCCAGCAGATCGTGATCATCCCTGATTACTTCAGCTGGACCCTGGCCTACAACACCGGCGCAGCATTCAGCTTCCTGGCCGACAGCTCCGGCTGGCAGCGCTGGCTGTTTGCACTGATCGCCATAGGCGTGAGCGCAGTGCTGGTGGTATGGCTCAAGCGTCTGGGGCGCAACGAGACCTGGCTGGCGGTAGCGCTGGCACTGGTGCTGGGTGGCGCGCTGGGCAATCTGTATGACCGCATTGCCTTGGGCCATGTGATCGATTTCATTCTGGTGCATTGGCAGAATCGCTGGTATTTCCCCGCGTTCAACTTTGCCGACAGTGCAATCACTGTAGGTGCCGTCATGCTGGCACTGGATATGTTCAAAAGTAAAAAGACCGGAGAAACCGTTCATGACTGAACAGGTATTGGCTGAACAACGTATTGGCCAGAACACGGAAGTCACCTTGCATTTCGCATTGCGCCTGGAAAACGGCGACACGGTGGACAGCACCTTCGACAAAGCCCCGGCGACCTTCAAGGTCGGCGATGGCAGCCTGTTGCCAGGTTTCGAAGTGGCGCTGTTCGGTTTCAAGGCCGGTGACAAGCGCACGCTGAACATCGAGCCGGAGAATGCCTTCGGCCAGCCTAACCCGCAAAACGTACAGATCATTCCACGTTCGCAGTTCCAGGACATGGAATTGTCGCCAGGCCTGCTGGTGATCTTCAACGATGCGGCCAATACTGAATTGCCGGGCGTGGTAAAAGAGTTCGATGACGCGCAAGTGACTGTCGACTTCAACCATCCGCTTTCGGGCAAAACACTGACCTTTGACGTGGAAATCATCTCCGTCAAAGCGCTGTAACTGATCGAATACGGTCAAATGTGGGAGCGGGCTTGTGTGGCGAGGGGGCTTGCCCCCGCTGGGGTGCGAAGCGCCCCTAAATACCGGGTGCCACAGTATCGAGTGAAAATTTAGTACTCGGTTTACGATTGCTGCGCAATCGAGCGAGGTGGTGCGGCATTCCGACAAGCCCCCTCGCCACAACAAGCTCGCTCCCACAGTGGTTTTTATTTTTTTCGCGCGCAAGACACGAGGCACAGCATGCAAATCAAACTCGCCAACCCCCGTGGCTTCTGCGCCGGTGTGGACCGTGCGATCGAAATCGTCAACCGCGCCCTGGAGGTCTTCGGACCGCCGATCTATGTGCGTCACGAAGTGGTCCATAACAAGTTCGTCGTAGAAGACCTGCGCTCCCGTGGCGCGATCTTCGTCGAGGAGCTGGATCAGGTGCCGGACGACGTCATCGTGATCTTCAGTGCCCACGGTGTTTCCCAGGCGGTGCGCAGCGAAGCAGCCGGCCGTGGCCTGAAGGTGTTCGACGCAACGTGTCCGCTGGTGACCAAGGTGCATATCGAGGTTGCGCGCTACAGCCGTGACGGCCGTGAATGCATTCTGATCGGCCACGCCGGTCACCCGGAAGTCGAAGGCACCATGGGGCAGTATGACGCCAGCAATGGTGGTGCAATCTATCTGGTCGAAGACGAGAAGGATGTCGCCAACCTGCAGGTAAACAACCCGGAGAAACTTGCATTCGTGACCCAGACCACCTTGTCCATGGACGATACCAGCCGCGTCATTGACGCACTGCGTACGCGTTTCCCGGCCATTGGTGGTCCGCGCAAGGACGACATTTGCTACGCCACGCAGAACCGTCAGGACGCGGTCAAGCAACTGGCGGACGAGTGTGATGTGGTGTTGGTGGTCGGCAGCCCGAACAGTTCCAACTCCAATCGCCTGCGCGAACTGGCCGAACGCATGGCTACGCCTGCCTACCTGATCGACGGTGCGGAGGACCTGCAGCAGAGCTGGTTCGACGGAGTCGAGCGCATCGGCATCACCGCTGGCGCATCAGCGCCGGAGGTTCTGGTGCGCGGGGTGATCCAGCAGTTGCAGGCCTGGGGCGCTACCGGTGCCGACGAACTGGCTGGGCGCGAGGAGAACATCACCTTTTCCATGCCTAAAGAGTTACGCGTTCGTACGCTGCTCTAAGGCTTTGTCCCTCCCGCGCATAACGGCTGTTCTGCCTTGTCGTTGCGCAGGCTGACGCGGCCGCTTGGGGCCAGTACTACCTGATACTGACTCAGCGGTTCGCGTGCAGCGCAAATGTGCAAAGTCCCCGCTTGAAAACCGCCGCCGGTAAACCGCGGCACGCCCGCCCCGTTGAACCGTACGTAACTTTTGACCGGCCTGTTGCCGGCAATGGGGACTTGTGCCGCACTCTGGCGTTCGCTCAGCAGCGGATTGTCGCGGTCCGTATGCCCCTTGCCGCTAATATCCAGAATCATCCGCCAACCTTGGCCCCAGTCGTCGTTGATAGCGTGAATCACAACTGCCTGGTTGCGCACAACCGCTTCGGTTCTGGCGGTGCGTATGCCACTGAACAGGGACTGCGCAGCCTGTTCCCGGTAGCTCGACGCCGTGAGGGTGGCGTATGCCGGGCTGACCAGAAGCAGAACAATTCCGACAATTGTCAGTCCCATGAGCAGTTCGATCAGGCTGAATCCTCGTTGATGCATGACATCTGCCTCCCTGGCGTGCCTTGGCCTGCGCGATCCTTGCGCAAGCAATGAGAAAACCCGACTTCCACCCGCCCATTATTTTGGCGAGCAACTGCAGGTATAGCCGAAGGTAACCGAGGGCAACGATGGATCTTCGTACAAAGGGTTTCACACTGATCGAGTTGCTGATCGCGCTCGCGATCCTGTCGATCATGATCACCCTGGCAGCCCCGGCGTTCAGTCGATCAGCGCAGATCGCCCGAGCGGATACCGAAATCGGCGATCTGCAACGAGGCCTGAATTTCGCCCGTATCGAGGCGATCAATCGCGGCACCACGACGCGGGTTCGTCCGACGTTCAGTCGCGGCGTCTGGAGCGGCGAGCTGACGATTTATGAAGCTAGCGGCACCTTGGTCAATGTGTTGCGGGTTGTTCCGGTGATGAGCAGCGGTGCAACGCTGACGCTAACCTCAGGAGTGACCGAGATCGATTTCAACAATCTGGGCGGGCTGTCTTCATCGTCCAGGGCGGTGGTGATCAGCTATGTATTGGGGACACAAAGCAGGACGTTGAGTGTGTGTTTGAACGGACGAATCGAATTGGCTGGAAGTTGCGGATGAAAGCATGGAGCAAGCGTACACAGGAAGGAATGACGCTGATTGAAGTACTGGTTGCGTTGGTGATCCTGGGAGTCGGGTTGCTGGGTGCGGCGGCGTTTCAGCTCAATGCGTTGAAATACACCGACAGCTCGCGCATGACCAGCCAGGCCAGTTTTATCGCCTACGACATGCTGGACCGCATTCGTGCCAACTCCACCGCTGACTACACGGTTAATCCACCCAGCTCGGGCAATCCGGGTGTGGCCCGGGACCAGGATCTGTACGACTTCAATTCCAATATCGTGAATTTCGGCGGCCCCAGTGCCACGGGCAGCATCACCCTCAGCCAGCGGGTGTACACCATCACCATTGAGTGGGACGACTCGCGGGCAGCCAATGCGGCCGATTCGCGACGCAGTTATGTCTTGTCCAGCCGCACTGCCGTTGACCCGGTGGCGGCGCCATGAACCGTCACAACCAAGGCTTCGGCCTCATCGAGTTGCTGATTGCCCTGGCACTGAGCCTGGTCGTGGTGCTGGGCGTTGTGCAGGTGTTTATTGCGGCCAAAAACACTTATCTCAGCCAGAACGCTGCCGCCGAGATGCAGGAAGACGCGCGTTTTGTGCTGAGCAAAATGATTCAGGAGATCCGCATGGTCGGCATGTTCGGCTGCCTGGGGGCGATTACCGATGCTAGCGAGGAAGGTAACTTCAATGCCAGCCAGGCGACGCCGATCAGGTGGGATAACGCCAGCCAGACGCTGACCCTGGTGACCGCGGATGTTGGCAACCAGGGCGGGAAGCCGACCTGGACCGTTATATCCGACTGTTTGAACAGTGCGACGGCCTACAGTAACGCGCGGGCACCTGGATCGGGACAGCTGGCGTTTCCGGTCCGGCGGCTGGTTTACAGTTTCAGCAACAATCAATTGATGATGGGTATCGGGACGGAATCGCCGCAGGTATTGGTGAACAACGTCAGTGCTTTGAGCGTGAGCTTCGGTGTCGCCAGTTCCAATACTGACCTGGCCGCATCCAGTTACAGCGAAAATCCGTCGGATCCCGCGCGAATACGCAGCGTTCGCCTTGCGCTGACGCTTTTCGATCCGAACCAACGGGTGAGCAGCCAAACCTTCAACGTGGTTGCCGCGTTGCGCAACCGGTTGCCATGAGGGGAGATGCATGACAAGGAATCCCCAGCGGGGCATGGCCCTTCTGGTCAGCCTGGTATTTCTGCTGATGTTGACGCTTATCGGTATCTCATCCATGCAGAACGCTACCCTGCAGGAAAAAATGGCCGGCAGCGTGGCTCTGCGCAACCATTCATTTCAGGGCGCTGAAGCGGCATTGCGGGTAGGCGAAAGTACGGTGCAACGGGACAGCTATTCGTTACCTGTTTGCAGTGGCGCCAGTCACTGCGCGCCGCCCGCGGAGTCGGCGACTATCACCGCTGGCGGCCACAATCCTGGCTCGGGGGTGACCTGGGTCGCTACCGGAACAGGCTTTTACGCAGTGCAAAACCTGGGTGCCACCCGGACTGCGGTGAATGTGCCGATCAACACCCCGGCAACCTTGTACCGCGTCACGGCGGTGGGCATCGCGGGCAATTCGCGCAGCGTGGTAGAGAGTATATATGCGAAGTATTGAACGCCGGGCCGGGGGCTTGTCAGGATTGTGCGCAATGGTTCTGGGGCTATGCCTGTCGCCTGCGGCCTATGCGCTTGCGCCGCCAGAAGAGCCCGCCCTGGACCGCAATCGCTGCCTGGCGGGTGGTTACTGGTACGGCTTCTATCGGGACAAATCATTGCTGACGCCCATCTGCCTGAAGCTGCCTGCTGCTATCAGCGGTAAGATACTCGACAGCAATGGAGATGGGGTTGTCGATAACATCGACGCGATTTCCAGCGGGGTGGTCTACATCGGCGATAATCCGCCCCGCAGCGACACCGACGATGGTATGCCAGCAGTCGGACACGAGGCTGATGGCGATATTCCGCCATCGGGGGATGATTCCGGCGGCAGCCGTCGCATCATGTGGCGACAAATACAGTAAGTGAGAGTTGAGGCATGCATAGATTCAACCGCGGTTTTACCCTGATCGAAATCATGATCGTGATTGCGATCATCGGGATTGTCATGACCATAGCCGCCCCGAGCTTCACCGAGTACCTGAACAAGGGCCGCCGGACAGAAGTAGCCGGCCTGCTTTCGGAACAGGCGCAGATCCTCGAGCGCAACTACTCGAGCAAGAATGTCTACACCGATACCCCAGGTCTCAGCGCCGGCAACGACTATTACACGATTACCCAGACGTTGACCGACCAGACGTTCCTGCTCACAGCCGTGCGCAAGCCGGGCACTGGCATGGCCGAAGACAAGTGCGGTGATTTCACCCTGGCCAACACGGGAGTCCGTGGCATGGTCAACGCAAAGGATGGCCTGACCACCAAGGACTGCTGGGGGCGCTGAATTTTTTTCGGGCGCCATTTGCGCCCTCTGTCTACTTAACGGTTGGATCAGAATATGACCAGGCAACAGCAAGTGGTGATTGTCGGCGGCGGGGTGATCGGTTTGCTCACGGCATACAATCTCGCGTCCGAAGTGAAGAGCGTTGTGCTGCTGGATCGTTCGAACGTCGGTCAGGAGTCTTCATGGGCCGGTGGCGGCATCGTCTCGCCGCTTTACCCGTGGCGCTACAGCCCGGCGGTCACCGCACTGGCGCACTGGTCCCAGGACTTTTATCCACAGCTGGGTGAGCGGCTGTTCGCCGCGACCGGGGTTGATCCCGAAGTGCATACCACGGGTCTGTACTGGCTGGATCTGGACGACGAGGCCGAGGCGCTGGCCTGGGCGCTTCGGGAAAACCGTCCATTGCGGACCGTGGATCTGTCGGCGGTGCATGACGCCGTGCCGGTGCTGGGCAGTGGTTTTTCCCGGGCGATCCATATGGCCGATGTGGCCAACGTGCGCAATCCGCGCCTGGTGAAATCCCTCAAGGCGGCATTGCTCGCGTTGCCCAACGTGACGATTCATGAGCAGTGCGAAGTCAGCGGGTTCATTCGTGATGGCGATACCGTCGTTGGCGTGCAGACAACGGCAGGCGTTATCCGCGGTGATCAAGTCGTGTTGACCGCGGGTGCCTGGAGCGGCGATTTGCTCAAAACTCTCGATCTCTCATTGCCGGTCGAGCCGGTCAAGGGGCAGATGATTCTCTACAAGTGTGCGGCGGACTTCCTGCCCAGCATGGTCCTGGCAAAGGGCCGTTATGCGATCCCTCGTCGCGACGGACACATCCTGATCGGCAGTACCCTGGAGCATGAAGGCTTCGACAAGACGCCGACCGAGTCCGCCCTGGAAAGCCTCAAGGCTTCTGCGGTGGAGTTGATACCGGCACTGGCCGACGCCGAAGTGGTCGGGCATTGGGCCGGGTTGCGGCCAGGATCACCAGAAGGCATTCCTTACATCGGCAGGGTGCCAGGGTTTGACGGGCTCTGGCTCAATTGCGGGCATTATCGCAACGGTCTGGTGCTGGCACCGGCCTCGTGCCAATTGTTTGCCGACGTGATGCTGGGCAGGGCGCCGATCATTGATCCGGCGGCGTATGCGCCGGCCGGGCGGATCTGAAGCCGGATCAAAAGATTGTCCGAGCGCGGCCCGAGCCTGCGGCAGTTCCTGAAAGGGGGCGCAGGCTGTGATCTTTTTTGGGGTCAATCCAGTCCCAGTTTCTTCAACCTGTAACGCATCGACCGAAACGACACACTCAATCGCTGCGCAGCCGCCGTACGGTTCCAGCGGGTCTCCTCCAGTGCCTGGAGGAGGAGTTGGCGTTCGACGTTTTCCAGATAGGTCTGCAGATTGTCGATCTGCGTCAGGTCCGGGATGCCACCCTCGGCTGTGCAGTTACCTTCGGCGAGACGCAAGTCGCCGGCTTCTATCAGCTGGTTCTCGCACAGCGTATGGGCCCGTTCGAGCATGTTTTCCAGTTCCCGCACATTGCCCGGAAAGCGATAGCTTTTCAGCGCGGCGAGGGCTTGCGGGTGGAGTTTGGCGGCGGGCTGCGCGGTCGTGGTGGCCAGGCGTTTGAGCATGCAGCTTGCCAGCGCTTCAATGTCATCGCGGCGCTCGCGCAAAGGCGGGACCCGTAGCTCAATCACGTTCAGGCGGTAGTAGAGATCTTGTCGAAAGCGGCCGGCGGCGACCTCGGCGTCGAGGTCTTTATGGGTGGCGCAAAGGATGCGTACATCGACCACGGTTTCCTGTTGCCCGCCGACGCTGCGCACCGATTTTTCCGCAATGGCGCGCAGCAGTTTGACCTGCATCGCCAGCGGCAAGTCGGCCACCTCGTCGAGAAGCAGGGTGCCGCCATGAGCCGCCTGGAACAGGCCGGGCTTGTCCTCGATGGCGCCGCTGAAACTGCCTTTGCGATGGCCGAAAAACTCGCTTTCCATCAAATCCGCCGGAATGGCCCCGCAATTGATCGCAATGAACGGTTGTTTGGCGCGCAGGCCTTGATCATGAATCAGGCGCGCCACCAACTCCTTGCCGCTACCGGATTCGCCGCTGATGTACACCGGTGCCTGGCTGCGAGCCAGCTTGGCGATGTGCTTGCGCAGAGTGCGCATGGGCGCCGAGTCGCCCAGCAGGCGCCGATTGATGGCTGTGGGAGGATTGGGAAGCAAGAGAGTAGCGCTGATGAGTTCTCGCAGGCGAGTGAGGTCTACCGGTTTGGTCAGGAAATCGAAAGCACCGGCCTTGAGTGCGTTGATTGCGGTATCGAGGCTGCCGTAAGCGGTGATCATGGCCACCGGTAATTGTGGGTGGCGTTGCTGAATATGTTGCACCAGCGCAAGGCCGGTGCCATCCGGCAGGTGCATGTCGGTCAGGCACAGGTCGAAATTCACCCGTCTCAGAAGACTCAGCGCCTCGGTCAGGTTGCGGGCGCTGAATGTCTCGAGTTTCATCCGTCCCAGGGTTATTTCCAGGAGTTCGCGAATGTCCGGCTCGTCGTCGACGACCAGAACCTTTTGTCGGGCGCTCATGTTCAACTTTGGTTCCATCCGTGGGCAAAGGTGATGAGAAAACAGGCGCCATCCTGGCGCGGTTCGAAGGCTGGGGGAGACCGGTTGCTTGCGCAAGGCTCATGGAGCAGTTGCAGGATGTCTTCGATTACCCGATTCATGCGCTGAGGTGGTCTTGAATAATCTGCGTCAGACGTCGATCTGCGCCTTCAGTTCCTCCCCCTCGCGCAATAGCTGTGCGCAGTGACTGATAGTCGTGGGGATCAGCGGTTGCTGGAGCCTGGGCCCTGTTCCAGATGCGCCTGGCTGCAGTACCACTGTTGTTCGAGACTCAATGCGCGATCCCGGGGCAGATGCACTCCGCAATGGGCGCAACGGACCATGGGGGCCGCGTCCCGCTCGGCTGGGGACCTGGGGGCCGAATTCTGACCCTTGAACTTGCGCCAGAACCATACCGCAGCGGCAATCAGGGCGATCCAGAACAATAAACGAAGCATGGTGAGCTGCTTTTTGAATGATGATGCGGCAGTTTAGCCAAGGACGTGCCGGGCGCACAGCCTAATAAGATGCTGAAATAAAAAGGGAGGGGCAGGGGGGAATGCCGAGCAGGTAGGAGCAATACTTGAGGGAGTGAACTTTTGTGGCGAGGGGGCTTGCCCCTGCTGGGTCGCGAAGCGGCCCGAAAAAACAGGACTGCTGCGAAGTCCAGCGGGGGCAAGCCCCCTCACCACAAAGGCTCGCTCCTACAGGATACGTTTCGAAATATCAGTCGAACACGCCAAAGGTCATGTAGCTGAACCACGAACGGTCCTCGTTGTTGCCTTCGGCTTCCTGATTTTCTTCCTCGATCACTTCGCCATTGCTGTCTTTAGGCTTGAGTTCGCTCGGGATCGCGTCCTTGGCGTCCTGGTACTGCCTCTGCACGTCCTGGTTGGCGCGGGTTTCTCCCGGTGGCAGCGGCGGACGGGATTCGATCAGGCCCAGGGTCGCCTTGCTCATCCATGAACGGTTGTCGGCTTCGGCCACCGACGGAACGAACTGGCCGTCCTCCAGGCTTGGGTGATCCGGGTAGTTGAGCTTCAGGGTTTCCAGGCTGGTCGCGGCCAGGTCATCCAGGTGCAGACGCTGGTAAGCCTCGGTCATGACCGCCAGGCCGTCACCGACCGATGGGGTTTCCTGGAAGTTTTCCACGACATAACGACCACGGTTCGCCGCGGCGACATAGGCCTGACGGGTCAGGTAGTAGTCGGCAACGTGAATTTCGTAGGCGGCCAGCAGGTTGCGCAGGTAGATCATGCGCTGCTTGGCGTCCGGCGCGTAGCGGCTGTTCGGGAAGCGGCTGGTCAGCTGGGCGAACTCGTTGTAGGAGTCGCGGGCGGCGCCCGGGTCACGCTTGGTCATGTCCAGCGGCAGGAAACGCGCCAGCAGGCCGACGTCCTGGTCGAAAGACGTCAGACCCTTGAGGTAGTACGCGTAATCCACGTTCGGATGCTGTGGGTGCAGGCGAATGAAACGCTCCGCAGCGGACTTGGCAGCCTCTGGCTCAGTGTTCTTGTAGTTGGCGTAGATCAGTTCGAGTTGAGCCTGGTCAGCATAACGACCGAACGGATAGCGCGACTCCAGAGCCTTCAGCTTGGTGATGGCACTGGTGTAGCTACTATTGTCCAGGTCGGCTTGAGCCTGTTGGTACAGCTCGACTTCACTGAGGTTTTCGTCTACGACTTCCTTCGATGAGCAAGCAGCGGTCAATGCGAGGATGGCGATCAGCAGCAGGTGTTTCACTTGCATGGCGGCTTGCGTCCCTATGACGGCCGCTGTCTTGGGCGAGGCCGTCCTGTTATGATGAGCGCCCCGTTGAATAGCCTCGGGGCAAAAGACGCCGTATTTAACCACAAGCGCGCAGCCGAAACCAAAGGCTGTGCCGACGCCTAGTCTGAGCATGTCCGATAAAATTGAACTTCGCGCAGAGGTGCCGTCCGAATTGGGCGGCCAACGCCTCGATCAAGTCGCCGCACAATTATTCGCTGAGCACTCGCGCTCGCGCCTTTCCGCCTGGATCAAAGACGGCCGCCTGACTGTGGATGGGGCGGTTATCCGCCCGCGAGACATCGTTCACGGTGGTGCCATCCTTGAGTTGACTGCCGAGCAGGAAGCTCAGGGCGAATGGGTCGCTCAAGATATTGCCCTGGACATCGTCTACGAAGACGACGACATCCTGGTGATCAACAAGCCCGCGGGCCTGGTGGTGCATCCGGCTGCCGGTCACGCCGATGGCACCTTGCTCAATGCCCTGCTGCACCACGTGCCGGACATCATCAACGTGCCCCGCGCCGGTATCGTGCATCGCCTGGACAAGGACACCACCGGTCTGATGGTGGTGGCCAAGACCATTCAGGCGCAGACGCAGCTTGTCACTCAATTGCAGAGCCGTAGTGTCAGCCGGATCTACGAGTGCATAGTGATTGGTGTGGTCACCGCTGGCGGCAAGATCAACGCGCCAATCGGTCGTCACGGCCAGCAACGTCAGCGCATGGCAGTCATGGAAGGCGGCAAGCAAGCCGTCAGCCACTACCGCGTGCTCGAACGTTTCCGCTCCCACACTCACGTGCGGGTGAAGCTGGAAACCGGTCGTACCCACCAGATTCGCGTGCACATGGCGCACATCAACTACCCGTTGGTCGGAGATCCTGCCTACGGCGGTCGTTTCCGTATCCCGCCGGCAGCCAACCCAACCATGGTCGAGTCGCTGAAAAATTTCCCGCGTCAGGCGCTGCATGCGCGTTTCCTGGAACTGGATCATCCGACCACCGGCAAGCGCATGAGCTGGGAATCACCGTTGCCGGAAGATTTCGTCTGGTTGCTGACCCTGCTCAAGCAAGATCGTGAGGCGTTCATCGGATGAGTGACTGGCTGATTCCCGACTGGCCCGCGCCGGCCGGGGTAAAAGCCTGTGTCACCACCCGGGCGGGCGGCGTCAGTCTGGCGCCGTTCGACAGCCTCAATCTAGGCGATCATGTCGACGACAGCCCTGAAGCTGTGGCCGAGAATCGCCGTCGTCTGACCGATCATTTCGCCATTCAACCGGCCTGGCTGCAGCAGGTCCACGGCATTGTCGTGGCCCATGCCGATCCAGGCCGAGTGGTTGCGGCCGACGCCAGTTGGACCGCAACGCCAGGCATCGCCTGTGCGGCCATGACCGCCGATTGCCTGCCTGCGCTGTTCTGCGACCGTGCCGGTACTCGCGTCGCGGCAGCTCATGCCGGTTGGCGCGGGCTGGCTGCAGGGGTGCTGGAAGCCACCCTCGACAGCCTGGCCGTGCCTCCTGCCGAAGTAATGGTCTGGCTCGGCCCGGCCATTGGACCGCAAGCCTTTGAAGTCGGCCCGGAGGTGCGCGAGACCTTCGTCGAGCAGTTACCGCAGGCTGCTGAAGCTTTTGTGCCCAGTCCCAACGCCGGCAAGTTCATGGCTGACATCTATATGCTCGCGCGTCTGCGCCTGGCGGCTCGCGGTGTAACCGCTGTTTACGGTGGCGGTTTCTGCACCGTGACCGATCCTCGCTTCTTTTCCTATCGCCGCGCCCCTCGCACTGGCCGATTCGCCTCCTTGATCTGGCTCGAACGCTAGACTCAGTTGATCTACATCAACGTCACGACGCTTGAAACTCCCGGAATCGACCGCATCTATTGTGGTATCTGGCAGGTTTCTCCATTCAGGACGTTTTATAGGTCCGGCCTGCTCAAAAGGAAGGTGACCCATGCGTATAGACCGTTTAACCAGCAAATTGCAGTTAGCGTTGTCCGATGCCCAATCTCTGGCCGTCGGTCTCGATCACCCGGCCATAGAGCCGGCGCACTTGATGCAAGCCCTGCTCGAGCAACAGGGCGGCTCGATCAAGCCCCTGCTGATGCAGGTGGGCTTCGACGTCAACAGCCTGCGTAAAGAGCTGACCAAAGAGCTCGACCAGCTACCGAAAATCCAGAATCCGACCGGCGACGTCAACATGTCGCAGGATCTGGCGCGCCTGCTCAACCAGGCCGATCGCCTGGCTCAGCAAAAGGGCGACCAGTTCATCTCCAGTGAGTTGGTGCTGCTCGCCGCTATGGACGAGAACAGCAAGCTTGGCAAGCTGTTGCTCGGCCAGGGCGTGAGCAAGAAAGCCCTGGAAAACGCGATCAACAACCTGCGTGGTGGCGAGGCCGTCAATGACCCCAACCACGAAGAGTCCCGGCAGGCCCTGGATAAGTACACCGTCGACCTGACCAAGCGCGCCGAAGATGGCAAGCTCGATCCGGTGATCGGTCGCGACGACGAAATTCGCCGGACCATCCAAGTGCTGCAACGCCGCACCAAGAACAACCCGGTGCTGATCGGGGAACCGGGCGTCGGTAAAACTGCCATTGCCGAAGGCCTGGCACAGCGCATCATTAATGGTGAAGTGCCGGACGGCCTCAAGGGCAAGCGCCTGTTGTCCCTGGACATGGGGGCATTGATTGCCGGTGCCAAGTATCGCGGTGAGTTCGAGGAGCGCCTCAAATCCCTGCTCAATGAGCTGTCGAAGCAGGAAGGGCAGATCATCCTGTTCATCGACGAACTGCACACCATGGTCGGCGCCGGTAAAGGTGAAGGCTCGATGGATGCGGGCAACATGCTCAAGCCGGCATTGGCCCGCGGTGAGCTGCACTGCGTCGGTGCCACTACGCTCAACGAGTACCGCCAATATATAGAGAAGGATGCCGCCCTTGAGCGTCGCTTCCAGAAAGTGCTGGTGGACGAGCCGAGCGAAGAAGACACCATCGCCATTCTGCGTGGGCTCAAAGAGCGCTACGAAGTTCACCACAAGGTGGCGATCACCGACGGCGCAATCATCGCGGCGGCCAAGCTCAGTCATCGCTATATCACTGACCGGCAGTTGCCGGACAAGGCCATCGACTTGATCGACGAGGCCGCCAGCCGCATCCGTATGGAAATCGATTCCAAGCCGGAAGTGCTGGATCGTCTGGAGCGCCGCCTGATTCAACTGAAGGTGGAATCCCAGGCGCTGAAGAAAGAAAGTGACGATGCGGCGAAGAAGCGCCTGGAAAAATTGCAGGAAGAAATCGCACGTCTAGAGCGTGAGTACTCGGATCTCGAAGAAATCTGGAACTCGGAAAAAGCCGAAGTACAGGGTTCTGCGCAGATCCAGCAGAAAATCGAGCAGTCCCGTCAGGAGCTGGAAGCGGCCCGCCGCAAAGGCGACCTGAATCGCATGGCGGAGTTGCAGTACGGGGTGATCCCGGACCTGGAACGCAGCCTGCAAATGGTCGACCAGCATGGCAAGCCCGAAAACCAGCTGCTGCGTAGCAAGGTGACTGAAGAAGAGATCGCCGAAGTCGTGTCGAAGTGGACCGGTATTCCGGTGTCGAAAATGCTCGAAGGCGAGCGCGACAAACTGATGAAGATGGAAAGCCTGTTGCACCAGCGTGTAATAGGCCAGGAAGAGGCGGTGGTTGCGGTTTCCAACGCGGTGCGACGCTCTCGTGCCGGGTTGTCCGACCCTAATCGCCCGAGCGGCTCGTTCATGTTCCTCGGCCCGACCGGTGTGGGTAAAACCGAGCTGTGCAAGGCGTTGGCCGAGTTCCTGTTCGATACTGAAGAGGCGATGGTTCGCATCGACATGTCCGAGTTCATGGAGAAACACTCCGTGGCCCGCTTGATTGGTGCGCCACCGGGGTACGTTGGCTATGAAGAGGGCGGTTACCTGACCGAGGCCGTACGTCGCAAGCCGTATTCGGTGATCCTCATGGACGAAGTCGAGAAGGCGCACCCGGATGTATTCAACATCCTCCTGCAAGTACTGGAAGACGGGCGCCTGACTGACAGTCATGGCCGCACGGTGGATTTCAAGAACACCGTGATTGTCATGACCTCCAACTTGGGCTCGGTGCAGATCCAGGAACTGGTGGGTGATCGCGAAGCTCAGCGTGCGGCGGTAATGGACGCGATTTCTTCGCACTTCCGGCCGGAGTTCATCAACCGGGTCGACGAAGTGGTGATCTTCGAGCCGTTGGCCCGTGATCAGATCGCCGGTATTACCGAGATCCAGTTGGGTCGTCTGCGCAGTCGTCTGACCGAACGCGAGCTGAAGCTGGAGTTGAGCCCTGAGGCCATGGATAAGCTGATCGCGGTAGGTTACGACCCGGTGTATGGCGCACGGCCGCTCAAACGAGCGATCCAGCGCTGGATCGAGAACCCGCTGGCACAACTGATTCTGTCCGGTCGATTCCTGCCGGGCGACACAGCCAAAGGGGTTGTGGAGAACGACGAAATCGTCTTCGTCTGATCCACGACGGCAACAAAATCGAAAAGGCCTCGCATTGCGAGGCCTTTTTTTCGTTAGGCTGTTGAACTCAAAGGAAAAGGCTTGTAAAGTGCGCCCCGCAGTAAGTCACCCGCCAGGGTTTCCGCTCCCCAAGCAGGAATCCAAAATAAGTTGCAAATCATTAACTTGAAAGCAATTTAGGGGGTTGACAGAGGTTCTGAAGATTGTAGAATAGCGCGCCTCAGACACACGAACGCAGCGATGCAAACGGGTCGAAGAGAACGCAGTAAAGCTTCAAAGTTGTAAATTGAAATATGTAGTTCCGTGATAGCTCAGTCGGTAGAGCAAATGACTGTTAATCATTGGGTCCCAGGTTCGAGTCCTGGTCACGGAGCCAATTTCAAACCGGGGTATAGCGCAGTCCGGTAGCGCGCCTGCTTTGGGAGCAGGATGTCAGGAGTTCGAATCCCCTTACCCCGACCATTTTTGGGTCGTTAGCTCAGTTGGTAGAGCAGTTGGCTTTTAACCAATTGGTCGTAGGTTCGAATCCCACACGACCCACCATTTTTGAAACCAGTTAGCGCTGGGATCGAATCTTAAGATCAGAGGCCAAAAGCGCTGATCGAAGAAGGCGATCTTTGAAAGGTCGCCTTTTTTTTACCGGGGTATAGCGCAGTCCGGTAGCGCGCCTGCTTTGGGAGCAGGATGTCAGGAGTTCGAATCCCCTTACCCCGACCATATTAAAAATCCTCGTATCGAAAGATACGGGGATTTTTTTTGTCCACAGGAAATCAATTGCCCCGCAAAGCCAATGTGGGAGCGGGCTTGCTCGCGAAAGCGGTGTATCACTCAACCAACTTATTGACTGATTCACCGCTTTCGCGAGCAAGCCCGCTCCCACACTAGACCGAGCTAGTGCAGCTTGAGGCGAGGCTCAGTCCCGCGCCCGATCTTGCTGCCCAGCATCAGCATCGCCGTGCGGAACGGCCCGTACAACGCCATCTGGTGCATGCGGTACAGCGACACATAGAACATCCGCGCCAGCCAGCCCTCCAGCATCACGCTACCGGTAAGGTTGCCCATCAAGTTACCCACAGCCGAAAAACGCGACAGCGAGATCAGCGAACCATAGTCGGTGTACTTGTACTCCGGCAATGCCTTGCCTTCGATGCGCAGCTTGAGCGATTTGGCCAGCAACGAGGCTTGCTGATGCGCAGCCTGGGCGCGGGGCGGCACGTTGCGATCACTGCCAGGTTGCGGACAGGCGGCACAGTCTCCGAAGGCGAAGATATTCTCGTCACGGGTGGTTTGCAGGGTCGGCAGCACGTGCAGCTGGTTGATACGGTTGGTTTCCAGGCCATCGATGCCCTTGAGGAACCCCGGCGCACGAATTCCGGCAGCCCAGACTTTCAGGCTTGCCTTGATCTCGTTGCCGTCAGCGGTGATCAGGCTGTCAGCCGTCACTTCGCTGACTGCCGCATTGGTCATGACGTTGACCCCCAGTTTTTCCAGGGTTTTATGCACAGGCCCGCCGATTCGTTCCGGCAGGGCAGGCAGCACCCGTGGCCCGGCTTCGATCAAGGTGATGTGCATGTTTTCCGGTTTGATCCGGTCCAGGCCGTAAGCCGCCAGTTCATGGGCAGCGTTGTGCAGTTCGGCGGCCAGTTCGACTCCGGTGGCACCGGCGCCGACGATGGCCACGCTGATCTGTTCGACTTTGTCAGTCTGTCCGGCATGGGCGCGCAGGTAGTGGTTGAGCAGTTGCTGGTGGAAGCGCTCGGCCTGCTTGCGGGTATCGAGGAACAGGCAATGCTGAGCCGCGCCCAGGGTGCCGAAATCATTGGTGGTGCTGCCGACGGAGATGACCAGCGTGTCGTAAGCCACTTCGCGGGCCGGGACCAATTCCAGACCGGCTTCGTCATAGGTGGCGGCCAGCTGGATTTTTTTCTGCGTGCGATCGAGCCCGCTCATGCGCCCCAGCTGGAACTCGAAGTGGTTCCATTTGGCCTGGGCTACATAATTGAGTTCATCTTCGGAGGAGTTCAGGGAGCCGGCCGCCACTTCGTGCAACAACGGTTTCCAGATGTGGGTCAGGTTCGCGTCAACCAGCATCACACTGGCCGTGCCGCGTTTGCCCAGAGTCTTACCCAGACGGGTAGCCAACTCCAGACCGCCGGCGCCGCCGCCAACGATGACAATACGATGAGTCATGGGGATATCTCGCAAGGCTAAAAGAAATCGGTGCAATTACCCGAGCGAGCGCCACGCAGCTCATAGCGTCAGGTAACTGATAAATCGGCTTAACAGGCCCAAACCAATGGTCACTGCCAACACCAGCACCAGGAGCATCCACGGCCGGAAAGGCCGGCGCTCGACTCGGTGCTGGGACAGATGCAGGTACTCTTCGACATGCTTCTGGTCGTCGGGGTTCAAGCGGCTGGTCATATGAGGCCTCGTCAGGAGTAGACGTTGCTGAATGTGTAGAAGCTACAGACTGATTTAACGAACGTTGAACGGAGCATAGCCGCTGTCCGGAATAGGCTCGACGCTCACCGAATCGTCCAGGCGAATGATGCCACTTTGTAACACCCGGGCAGTGATTCCGCCATGTCCGCGTACGGCCTGAAAGGTCCCTGGGCCGAGGTTGTTTTGCAGGCGTGCGCAAGGCTGGCACCAGCCCGTGGTTTCGAAAATCGCCTGGCCGATCCTGAAGCGACGGCCTTTGAGGCTGAACAGGTTGATACCGCTGATCACGAGATTGCGCCGCAAATCATTGGGCAACACCGGTTGATCGGCGGGGCGGCCCATCAGCGAACTGATCACTGCCAGATGCTCCCACTGCAACAGCGTCACCTGCCGTGCATTGCGTACCCCCGGCCGGGCACGATCGCCAGTCAGACCGGCCTCAAGCCGTGCCTCAACGGCATCCAGTTCGATCATCGGCACGTGGGGTTGCGGGCGTACGCCGATCCAGCGCACGCGGCCGGTTTGCGGGACTTCGGCGAGTAATTCTTGCAGTGGGCTCACAGGCTGATGCCGACGTCGAATACGATGCTGCGCCCCAGGTTGCTGCGCAGGAAATCCGGCGCATCCGGATGGGCGAACAGCACGCGGGCGAAGGTCGGCCCGACCAGTGACAACGAGCGCCAGCCCTGGCGCAGGTATTCGGTGGGTGGCGGGAAGTGGCTGTTGAGGTCGAGCACTTCACGTTTGAGACTGGCGAAAGCAATGATGTCCAGTTCCCCCAGGTCCATGCCGCGCTCTTTGTAGTTGTGGGCTTTTTTACGCAAGGTTGGCGCCAGTCGCAGCAAAAACTCATTGGCCGGAATTCGTCGGGGCTTGGCTTCGCGGCGTACCAGTTGGCTCAGGGAAAACGCGCTGCGCCGACGTTGCAGTTCGTCGCGCCATTCATCGTTGAGACGCCGGCCTTCGTCGAGCACGAAGAACACTTCGAAACTGGCGTCACGAAACAACACGTCCGGCGGTTCTCCGGCAGGGGCAAACTCATCGGCGCGGTAAGGAATGTTGAGGCCTTGCAGCAGGCGCTGGCAGACCCAACGCTCCCGCTCCCATTTGCGGGCATTGGACAAAAATGCGTTGGCTTGCTCGGCCGCGATGGTCAGCAGGCGTAAGTAATCTGAGTCATCCATAGGCCCAAGCTTAGCGTTCAAATGCGACAAGCAGAAAGCATTGCATCGACTGGAGCGATTTCGTGACCGTAGTAGACTGCTGGACAGCGGGCCGAACCAGCCGAGGGGACAGCAGTGGAGCACAAAGGGTTAGCCTTATGATCGGCGCAGAGTTGCTGTCAGCGCAGACGCTGATAGTCGGCTGGCTCATATACGTGACGGTATTGTTATGGGCCGTTTGTCGTGCCCCCTGGGTCGAGTTGTTCACCGATAGCCGTCGCCAGCATTTGCTGTTCGGAACGGTATTTGCCCTGTTTCTGTTGTGGCTGGTGCGGCGCGACTTCGACACGGGCGTGTCTTACCACTTCATCGGCATGACGGCGGTAACGCTGCTGCTGGACTGGCCGCTGGCGCTGGTCGGCGGCCTGGTGGCACAAATCGGCCTGGTGCTGCTCGGGCGTCAGGATCTGGCGGCGATGGGGGTTAATGGCGCGCTGTTGATCGCGCTGCCGGTGCTGGTCACCGAGTGCTGCGCGATTCTGGTGGAGCGTGCGCAACCGCGTAACCCGTTTGTGTATATCTTCGTTTCCGGGTTTTTTGCCGCAGCGTTGTCGGCGTTGCTGTGTCTGCTGCTGGCCCTGTGGTTGCTGTGGTTCGACGAGATCTTTGCCATGCCCTACTGGCTGGAAGACTTTGTCGGTTACCTGTGGTTGATCATATTTCCCGAGGCGTTCATCAACGGCATGGTGGTCAGCGCCCTGGTGGTGTTCTGCCCGGAATGGCTGGAGACGTTCAATCGCACACGCTACCTTTCGGCGCCGTGGAAAGACGACGATCCCAAGCGTTGACCAGGCCCGAAATCGTCGACGTCTTCACAGGATCAGTGGCGCGGGTCGAAGTCGCCGCTGAACAATTCGTCCTCGGCATCGGGGGCGACCGGGATCTTGTGTTCTTCCGAGGCCCAGGCGCCCAGGTCGATGAGTTTGCAGCGGTCAGAGCAGAAGGGCCTGAATTTGCTCTCCGGGCTCCATTCCACGGGGGCGCCGCAGGTTGGACATTCGACGGTTGGGATTTGGCTCATGACTGGCCTCCACGCAAAGTAAGATAAAAGTGATGCAGGCGTTCGACCTCACTGTGCAGCCAGGCGAGGTCACGGTCATTGGTCACGACGTCGTCGGCATGGCTCACGCGATCCTGGCGGCTGGACTGGGCCTTGAGGATCGCCTGCACCTGTTGTTCGCTGGTCTGGTCCCGTTGCAGGGTGCGCTCGATCTGCAGTTGTTCGGGGGCATCGATCACCAGCACCCGTTGCGTCATGGCGTACTGTCCAGACTCGATCAGCAGTGGTGAAACCAGTATTGCGTAAGGCGATTTTGCCAGCGCCAGATGATGGGCGATTTCCTCGCCGATCAACGGATGCAGGAGTGCCTCCAGCCAGCGGCGTTGTTCCGGCACTTCGAAGATCAATTTGCGCAACGCGGCGCGGTCCAGTTGACCATCGGCTTGCAGTACACCGGGGCCGAAGTGTTCGGCGATTTGCGCCAGGGCCGGCCGCCCCGGTTCCACCACCCAGCGCGCGGCATGATCGGCGTCCACGACGTGGATGCCCAGGTCAGTGAAGTGTTGGGCCGCCGCACTTTTACCGCTGCCGATGCCGCCGGTCAGGCCGAGAATCCAGGGTTTTTCCACAGAGGTATTCATTTCAAACCGACAAACTGCCAATAGAAGTCGGTTATTTGACCACCCCAGAGCAAGGCAATCCAGCCGGCAATTGCCAGCCAGGGACCAAAAGGGATCGGTGTCGAGGTATTTGCGTTGCCCAGGCGCAGACAGATCAGGCCGACAATGGCACCTGTCAGGGAAGACAGCAGGATGGTCAGAGGCAATATTTGCCAGCCGCCCCAGGCTCCCAGCAGCGCCAGTAGCTTGAAGTCACCGTGACCCATGCCGTCCTTGCCGGTCACCAGCTTGAACAGCCAGAACACTGACCACAGCAGCGTGTACCCGGCAATCGCGCCCCATAACGCCTCTTGCAACGGCACGAACAGGCCGAAACTGTTGACGATGAGCCCCAGCCACATCAGTGGCAGCACCAGCACATCGGGTAACAGTTGATGTTCGGCGTCGATCAGGCTCATCGCCAGCAGGCCCCAACTCAGCACCAGCGTCATGCACGCCTGCCAACCGAAACCGAAGTGCCAGGCAATGAACGCTGACAACAGACCGCAGGTCAATTCGGTCAGCGGGTAGCGCTTGCTGATCGGCGCCGAGCAGGCCGAGCAGCGTCCGCGCAAAAAGACATAACTGAGCAGGGGGATATTTTCCCAGGCCCGAATGCGGTGGCTGCAATGTGGGCATTGGGAGTGAGGCAGTACCAGGTTGTAGGTTGGCAGCGGAGTTTCCCCGGGTAACCCGAGAATGTCCCGGGCCTGCACGCGCCACTCGCGTTCGAGCATTCTGGGCAGGCGCCAGATCACGACATTGAGAAAGCTGCCGACCAGCAGGCCGATCACTCCTGTGATAACGACGAAGGCCAGCGGGTAATGGGTCAGAATTTCGTTCAAGGGCATGTCAGATCGCTGAGCCGAGTTGGAAAATGGGCAGGTACATCGCAACTACCAGGCCGCCGACGATAACACCCAGCACTACCATGATGAACGGCTCCATGAGGCTGGTGAGATTATCGACCATGTTGTCGACCTCGTCTTCGTAGTAGCTGGCAACCTTGTCGAGCATAGCGTCCAGAGTGCCGGACTCTTCGCCTATGGCAGTCATCTGTATCGCCATGTTCGGAAACACGCCACAGGTGCGCATGGCGAAATTCAACTGCATGCCCGTCGCAACGTCCTGCCTGATGCGCAGGACCGCGCGCTTGAACACTATGTTTCCCGTCGCGCCCGCCACCGATTCCAAGGCTTGCAGCAGCGGTACGCCGGCGGCGAAGGTGGTCGATAAAGTGCGGGCGAATCGGGCAACGGCGGACTTGTACAGCAAAGTGCCTGCCAGCGGCATCTTCAGCAGCCAGGCATCGGCTCTATCGCGAAAACCGCGCGAGGTCTGCAAGGCATGGCGAAGGCCCAGGGCTGCTGCGAGCAGCACGGCAAATACCATCCACCACCAGGCCTGCATGAATTGCGACAGACCGATGACCAGCACCGTGAAGGCCGGCAGTTGCGCGCCAAACCCTTTAAACATGGACTCGAATTGCGGCACCACGTTGACCAGAAGAATGGCGCTGACAATGATCGCGACGAACACCACCATCAGCGGATAGGTCATGGCTTTCCTGATTTTCGCCTTGAGGCTTTCGCTCTTCTCCCTGTAGGTCGCGACCCGTTCCAGCAGGGTATCCAGGGCGCCGGCCTGCTCGCCTGCGTCGACCAGGTTGCAGTACAACTCATCAAAGTATTGCGGCTTCCTGCGCAGCGCGGCAGCGAGACTATTGCCCGCCGCGACATCCTGTTTCAAATCGTCCACCAGCCTGCGCATGGCCGGGTTATCGAAGCCTTCACCGATGATGTCGAACGACTGCAGCAATGGCACACCGGCCTTCATCATCGTCGCCATTTGCCGGGTGAACAGGGCTATGTCCCGGGCCTTGACGCCCTTGCCCAGGTCAAATAGCGAGGGGGCTTTCTTGCGGATCCTGCCGGGGTTGATGCCTTGCTTGCGCAATTTTGCCTTGATCAGCGCCGGGCTCTGAGCGCTGAGTTCACCGGTGATTTTCGCACCTTTGCGGTCTGTGCCTTCCCATGCGTATACGCTGATTTTTACTGCCTTGACCGCCATGTCCAGTCCTGGGGTGAGCCGATTGATTTGCTCTTATAGCCTAGTCAACCGATGGAACCAAACCGGCGGCGCCAAGGTGACAAAAAACGTCAGATAGTGCGGATTCCTGAGGCGCTGAGGTGTTTTTCTTCGCTCAAGCGTCGGCCCGCCGGGGGCTGGGCCTTGGCACAACCTGTGCTGATAGGGGTCCGGATCGAGAGATTTCAATTCATACATGGAACTGTCTATGAACAATCAAAAAGGTTTTACCCTGATCGAGTTGCTGGTCGTAGTGGCGATCATCGGCATTCTGGCGACGTTCGCCTTGCCGATGTATTCCAAATATCAGGCCCGGGCGAAAGTCACCGCCGGGTTGGCGGAGATTAGCGCGATGAAGGTGCCGTTCGAGGATGTCATCAATCAGGGGGACACTCCGACGCTCGCCAACGTAGCGCCGGGCGGCGCCACCGCGACCAGCAATTGCACACTGAGCGTGTCGGGGGAGGCGGGGGCTGGTGCCATTGTTTGTACATTGCACAACGCTCCCGGACTGGTTCAGGGCAAAACCATCACCCTGACCCGTGACGCTATCAATGGTTGGTCATGCGCGAGTACTGCCCAAAAAGACTACGTTCCTGCAGGTTGCAGCGGTTCAGCTTCCTGAAATGAATGAGCAGGAGCGGGCTTGCTCGTTAACTCTCATCGCGCGCAGGGGTACGTGAACGTGTTCTCAATTGCGTGAAAAAAGCCTAAAAAATTCATGCGTTTAGGAACTTCTCACGAACCCGCAACTTGCATGCAGTGTTTTTGCGACTCATGCATTTTGCATGATTTCGAAAATGAACCAATTTACTAAGTTATTGATTTATAAGGATTATTTGTAATCGGAAAAGTTGGCACAACGTTCGCAATATACCTGGTAACCCTGCCGGGATGACGTCCGGCAGACTTTTCAGAAAAACAGGAGTTACACGTATGAAGAAGTTCGCTATCGCTGCCGCTACTGCAACCGCGCTGACCCTGACTATGGCCAACGCCGCATTTGCCCAGAACGCCCAAGCCACTCAGGCGCCTATGGTTGTGGCAACAGGTGAGGTGGATAAAGCCCAGGAAGCTACTTCTGATACCTGGATCACGACCAAAGTCAAAAGCGACCTGCTGACCGAAAAAGGTATTCCTGGCACCGACATTAAAGTCGAAACCAACAAAGGTGTTGTATCGCTATCGTCGACTGTAGCGGTTACCGATTCTCAGAAAGCTACCGCTGTAGCCATCACCAAAAAAATCAAAGGCGTCAAAGCGGTATCCGCTGATGGCCTGAAAGCCGAATAAGGCAAGACTTCTCGCCTGGACCGGGAGAAGGCGCGACAGACGGGACAAGGAATACGTCTGTCGCATTTCAAAGAGTTCATGCGAACGGCCACAAGGATTGTGGCCATTACAGGCCCCGGCATTCGTGTCGGGGCCTGTTCTATTCAAATGATCGAAATCTGCTGTGGGATTGTTTCGCGAGTGTATTTATCGGTGGCCCAGCGCATTACTCCGCATCCAGATGCAAGGGTGTAACTACCCGGCCATCTCCCTCGGCTTCGCCCAGATTGGCATCGATGAAGTACACGCGGTCGTCTGCCAACTGGCCCTTGTCGACCAGGTAGTCCTTGATGCTGCTGGCGCGTTCCTGGCCCAGTTGACGTAACAGTACGTCGCTGGAGCTCCAGAACTTGATCACATCAGCACGCATTTTCGCGGTGCGTTCTTCCTTGCCCAGATCCTTCCATTCGAGCGGTGGCTGAGTCTTCAGGCGGGTGCGGTAGATGCCTTCGAGCAGTGTGCCTTTTTCATCCTCCGGCACTTCCAGCAACGACGCCTGGGCCGGCACCTTGTCGCCTCGGCGCTGGAGCATTTTGTAGTAGTTGTACTGGTATTCCCGTTCCAGGCGCTGCTCGGCGATCAGTGGGCCATCGCTGCTCTGGGCGGCGGTACCTTCGATTTCCAGGCGCAGGGCCGGGCGTTCCTTGAGGGCCTGGGACAGCTTGTTCAGGGCGCCTTCGGCGTCCTTGCTCAAATCGCTGGAACCGGCCGCGAACGAGACGGTGCCCAGATCTTCCGAGCCGCCACCGCTGACCAGCCCGCCGATAAGCTTGAACGGCGCCGCTGCCGCCTTGACGATCAGATTGCGCAGGGTTTGCCAGACAATCGGCATGACGCTGAATTGTGGGTTGTTGAGGTCGCCGGTAACCGGCAGTTCGATGGAGATCTTGCCGTCGACGTCCTTGAGCAGGGCAATGGCCAGTTTCAGCGGCAGGCTCACGGCATCCGGGCTGTCGACCTTTTCGCCCAGTTGCAACTGTTCGACCACCACTTTGTTTTCGGCTTTGAGCTGGCCCCGGGTGATCTGGTAATGCAGGTCGAGGTTCAAGCGGCCCTTGCGAATACGGTAACCGGCGAACTTGCCGGAGTAAGGCGTCAGTGTGGTCAGCTCGACGCGTTTGAAACTGGTGGCAATGTCGAGGCTGGCCATGGGGTCGAACGGGTTGACCGCGCCCTTGATGGTCACCGGTGCGTAGCGGTCCACCTTGCCGTTGATATTGACACTCGCAGGGTTGGCCTGACGACTGTCGATGGTGCCGATCTGCCCATTGAGCTGCTGGACGGCAGTGGCGAAGTTCGGGGTCAGGCTGAAGTCGGCGAAGTTGGCCGAGCCGTCGTTGATGGCAATGCCCCCGATGTGGATGCCCAACGGTTTTTCCTTGGCGGCAGGTTTGGCGGCGGTGGTTTTGCTGGCGGTATCGGCCGGTTGTGGAACGAGCAGGTCATCGACGTTGGTTGTGCGGTCATCGTTGATCATGAAACGAACATAGGGCTGGAACAGATTGACCTTGTCGATCGACAGGCTGTCGCCATGCTGATAGTTCAGGCCCTCGACCACCACTTGTTGCCACTTCAGGAAGTCGCGGGTTTTCAGGGTGTCGAGGGTGTGCAACTGATCGACCTGGGCTCGACCGGTGACGCTGAAAGCCAGCGGTTCGGTGCTCTTGAGGTTGACCGCCAGATCACTGCCGAGCATGCCGCTGCGCAGTTCCAGGCGAATGAACGGGGTGATGTAGGACTGGGCAACCCGCAGGTCGATATCTTTCGTCTGTACGTTCAGCCTGGCACTGACCGGGGCCAGGTTGACCTCGCCATCGGCCATGAGCGTGCCTTGTTTACCCACACCGGTATCGAGCTTGAGGGTAAATGGCGAGCCATTGAGGCTGTCGAAATTCTGCAGATCGACATTCAGGGGGCCCACATCCAGAGCAACGGCGGGCTGTGCTTTACGGTCGGCCAGATGCACCTGGTAGCCACGCAGTTGCACATCCTTGACCAGCACCTGCCACGGTTTGCTCGGGGCGGTTGGCTCAGGTGCGGGAGAGTCGGCGGCGGCCGGAGCACTGGCTTCGGCGGCAGGCCGGGATGGCTGGCTGGCGAACAGTTTTTGCCAGTCGAGTTGGCCATCGGATTCCAGGGCGGCCCAGGTTTCCAGCTTTTGGCTGCGGATCTTGCCCACCACCACTTGCTGCCTGGCAAGGTCCACGGTCGTTTCGCTGATCTCCAGTCGTTGCAGCTTCGCCAGCGGGCGGCCGTCCGGCGCCTTGATGGCGAAAGGCGCAACACTGACGGCAACATTGCTCAACAGCAGTTCGGTTGCTTTGGATAAATTGAGTTTGTAGTCGGTGCTGAGGCTGACGATTCCTTCCTCGAGGTCCAGCGGCACGGCGTCACGCACGTAGGGCCAGAAGGCTTTCATCTTGCCATCGGTGATTTTCAGCTTACCTTCGGATGCAAGCGGGATGAGGCTGAAATTGCCGGTCCAGTCGATTTGCCCACCGTTAGGACCGATAGCCACCAAGGTCATGTCGGCGCTGTCTTCAGGCAGGGTACTTAAGTTTTTCAGCTCGAAATCGAGGGTGTCGTAAAGGAATTCGATGGGCTCGCTGGGCCGCGCATCCTCAAAGTGCACGGCACCGCCGGCCAGCTTTATGCGCTCGATGCGCAGTGGAAACGGCTTTTCGTCCGGATCGGCAGGCGTTGGATCGCTCGCCGGCAACTTGAACAGGCCAAGCAGATTGAGCTTGCCGTCCTTGCTGAACAGGATCTCGGTCCTGGACTTCTCCAGTTCGATATCCGACAGATGCAGCGCCTTGGTCCACAGGCTGTCGAGCTGCAGGTTGGCGTACAGGCGTTCAAAGCCGACCTGTTCCTTGCCGGGTTCACCGATGTTCAAACCCCAAAGGGTCAGCTCCAGGCTGAACGGGTTGAATTCGATTCGCTGAAGTGTGGCGGGGGTGTTGGCGTAGTTGGCCAGTTGCTGGTTGGCAACGCGCAACGCGATCCCCGGTAAAATCAGAAAGCCCAGCAAACTGTAGAGGGCCAGAGCAGTCAACAAGGCGCCGATGGCGCGAATCAATCCTTTGGGCATGTGTGGCTTCATCTGTCTGAATCGGAGTGCCTTGGAGTATGGCATGCGATTACGGTTCCGAAGCAAACGCAAATGCTCAGGATTGCTCCACGTCTTCGAGGCAAATCACAGCTGCAGAATCAGGGTTTTCAGTGGTGGTTGCTGGTCCATGGACGGGAAATCGCCACCGGGTTTCATCACTGTCCATTCACGCACCGGGCGCCCGGCCTTTTCGGCGCAGCGCAAAACCTGTTCGCGCCACTCGTCCATGCCGACTTTTGCCAGGTTGTTGCAACAGATCAGCACGCCGTTGTCGGCAGTGGTCAGCAGCGCCGGCTTCAGCAGACTCTGGTAGTCACGCAGCAGGTCAACGGTGCCGAACGCGCTCTTGGCCCAGGCCGGTGGGTCGAGCAGTACCAGATCGTACTGACGCTGTTCCAGGCGTTGATAGCCTGGCAGTTTCTGCCCGCGACGCTGGCTGATGGGCAGGCCGGCCAACTGCCGAATGGCCGGGAAGTAGTCGGACTGGATGAATTCCATGGTCGGCAGTTGCGGATTGAGCAGGCCGTTTTCCCGGCCAACCGCGAGGTTGCCTTCGGCGAAGTCCAGGTTGCACACCTCGCGCGCGCCACCGGCAGCGGCGCTCAGGCCGACGCCACAGGTGTAGGCGAACAGGTTCAGCACACTTTTGTTTTTGCTGTGATCCTTGACCCAGCCGCGGGTGTTGCGCAGGTCGAGAAACAGCAGAGGATCCTGTCCGGCGTGGCGGCCGCGAACCCGATAATTGAGACCCCATTCGTGGCCAATCAGGTCTTGCAGTGCTGCATCGTCGGCGCGGTAGACGTTGTCTTCACGGTCGATGCGCGAGTTGCCACGGGAACGATCGTTGTAGACCAGCAGGGTTTCGAACCCCAGGTGTTGATTGACGATTTCGTGCAGTTGCAGCAGCGCCTCACGCTCCAGCGACAGGTGGAAACTTTGCACCAGCAGTTGCGGGCCGTAGCGGTCGATGGTCAGGCCGCCAGCGCCTTCCTGGCTGCCATGGAACAGGCGATAGCAATCGGTGCCTTGCTGGTGCAGCTCGGCGAGCAGGTCCTGGCGTTGATCGAGGGCGGCGCGCAGCGCCTGATTCAAGGAAGACATGCTGGGCGCCTTGCAGGAGGAATTTGGCGCGGGAGTTTAACAGCTTGAGCACTGTAAGAGCTGGCCCTTGTGGGAGCGTGGCTCGCCCGCGATGAACGATAATGCGGTTTGTCAGTTGAACCATAGCGTGGCCATCGCGGGCAAGCCACACTCCCACAAAAGACTATCAGGTCAGCAGGCCCATGCGCCGTCTGGCCCGTTGCACCGAGCCGTTACGCACCGCCCAGCGCAGCATGGGCGCACTGCGATTGACGCTGGCGCGGATCAGTTTGCGCTGCAGCGGGCTCTGGCTGACGCCGAGCATGTCGCTGGCCCAGTCCGGCAGCAGGTCGATCCCGGCTTGCATCATCAACCCGCCGAATGGCCTGGCCAGACGACTGGGGGAGGGGGCGTTCAACAACAAACGCAACACTTCGCGGCTGCGTTCGTCGCACAGCAACTGCGGGCGCATGCGCTCCAGATAAGCGCAAACTTCCTTCCGGGAGCGGGGCACATTGCAGGCACCCAGGCGTTCGGCGACCAGTGCGATTTCTGCGTAATAGCGATCCTGATCGGCGGGGGACAAGTGCGGATTTCGGTAGCGTAGATGCGCGGCAAGGAAGTTGCTGACCTCGGCCACATGCACCCAGGTCAGCAACTCGGGGTCGCTGGCGGCGTAGGCGCGGCCGTCGGGCGCAGTGCCGGTCACTTGCAGGTGGATGGTGCGCACTTTTTCGATCAGCCAATCGGCGTCCTGACTTGAGCCAAAGGTGGTGCCGGAGATGAACTGCCCGGTGCGGCGCAACCGGCCGAGCATGTCTTCGCGAAAATTGGAGTGGTCCCACACACCGGCCAGGGCCAGCGGGTGCAGGGCCTGCAGCATCAAGGCGCTGATACCGCCGATCAGCATGCTGCTGAAGTCGCCGTGAACCTGCCAGCTCACCGAGTCGGGCCCGAACAGGCCGGGATCGCCCTTGGGGTTTTCCAGGTCGAGCTTGCCCAGGGACAATCCGGTGAGGCTCATGATCTGGGTTTCGATACGGGTGCGAATGAATTCCATGGCGACTCTGTAGTTCTCTGCAGGAGCGAGCCGGCTCGCTCCTGCAATGGCCAGCAGGTTATTGGTTCAGGCGTTTGTCGATCAGACCCTGCACCACGCTCGGATCGGCCAGGGTCGAGGTATCGCCCAGGCTGTCCAGTTCGTTGCAGGCGATCTTGCGCAGGATACGCCGCATGATCTTGCCTGAGCGGGTTTTCGGCAAGGCCGGTGCCCACTGGATCAAGTCCGGTTTGGCGAAACTGCCGATTTCCTTGCTGACCAGGGCCAGCAATTCTTTCTTCAGTTCATCGTTGGCTTCGACGCCGTTCATGGGGGTGACGAAGACATAGATGCCCTGGCCCTTGATGTCGTGTGGGTAACCGACTGCAGCGGCCTCGGCGATGCTGTCGTGCAGCACCAGGGCGCTTTCCACTTCGGCGGTGCCGATACGGTGGCCTGAGACGTTGATCACATCGTCAATGCGCCCGGTGATCCAGTAGTCACCATCTTCATCGCGCCGCGCGCCATCGCCGGTGAAGTAGTAACCGGGATACGGCTTGAAATAGGTGTCGACCATGCGCTGTGGGTCGCGGTAGACGCTGCGGATCTGCGCCGGCCAACTGGATTTAATGGCGAGTACGCCGCTGCCGGGGCCTTTGATTTCCTTGCCGTGCTCGTCAAGCAGTACCGGTTGTACACCGAACATCGGCTTTGTGGCGCTGCCGGGCTTGATGTATCGGGCGCTCACCAGCGGGCTGAGCATGATGCCGCCGGTTTCGGTCTGCCACCAGGTATCGACGATTGGGCAGCGCTCTTCGCCGACCTCATGGAAATACCATTGCCAGGCTTCCGGATTGATCGGCTCGCCGACCGTACCGAGTAGCCTGACGCTGGCGCGGGAGGTTCCCTTCAATGCCGCGGGCCCTTCGCGCATCAACGAGCGCAGGGCTGTGGGGGCGGTGTAGAAAATGTTCACCTTGTGTTTGTCGATCACCTGCCAGAAGCGTGAGGTTGTCGGGTAGCTCGGTACGCCCTCGAAGATCAGTGTGGTAGCGCCGTTGGCCAGCGGACCGTAGACGATGTAGCTGTGGCCAGTGACCCAACCGACGTCGGCGGTGCACCAGAAGACTTCGCCCTCGCGGTAATCGAGCACGTACTTGAAGGTCATCGCCGCTTGCAGCAGGTAGCCGCCAGTGGTGTGCAGTACGCCTTTGGGTTTGCCGGTGCTGCCAGAGGTGTAGAGGATGAACAGCGGGTCTTCGGCATCCATTGGCTCGGGCGGGCAATCGGCGCTGACGTCGCGCAGGGCCTGCTGGTACTTGAGGTCCCGTCCTTCGACCCAGTTCACTTGTACATTACTGCGCTCGATCATCAGCACGGTGCTAACGTCCGGGCAGCTTTGCAGCGCCTTGTCGACGTTTTGCTTGAGTGGCACGGGCCTGCCGCCACGCACGCCTTCGTCTGCGGTGATCACGGTGCGGCAGTCGGCATCGAGAATACGGTCGCGCAACGAGTCCGGAGAGAAACCGCCGAACACCACCGAGTGCACTGCGCCGATGCGGGTACAGGCAAGCATGGCGTAGGCAGCCTCGGGAATCATCGGCATGTAGATACACACGCGGTCGCCTTTTTTCACGCCACGGCTTTTCAGCACGTTGGCCAGGCGGCAGACGTTTTCATGCAATTGCTTGTAGGTGATCGATGTCGAGTCGGCAGGGTTGTCGCCTTCCCAGATGATGGCGACCTGATCTGCGCGTTTCTCCAGGTGCCGGTCGATGCAGTTGTAGCTGACATTCAATTTTGCACCGGCAAACCAACTGGCCTCACCGGTCTTCAGGTTGTAACGCTGGACGGTGTCCCAGGGCGCGCTCCAGTCGAGAAAGCGTGTGGCCTGTTCGGCCCAGAAGGTGCTGGGGTGTTCGATGGATTGGCGGTACAGACGCTGATAGTCGTCTTGACTCAATTGTGCAGCCCGGCGGACGGCATCGGCTTTGGGGAACGTGCTGATATCGAACATGACGGTTCCTTATTCTTGTTTTGCGACAAGGATAAAGATGCGCCGAGTGACCAATGGGTTCAAGAGGGGAGCTACGCGACCCTCGTAGGAGCCGGCTTGCTGGCGATGGACGCTAACGATGACACGGGTCTCCTGAATGCCCATGGCGCTCTCCGGCTTTTCGCGAGCGTGCTCGCTCCTACAGGGGAGCACGCCGAACTGTAGGAGCGAGCATGCTCGCGAGGGACGTTAACGATGACGCGGGCCTCCTGAATGCCCGCGGCGCCCTCGGGTTTTTCGCCAGCGTGCTCGCTCCTACAGGGGAGCGCGCCGAACTGTAGGAGCGAGCATGCTCGCGATGGACGCTAACGATGACGCGGGCGTCCTGAATGCCCGCGGCGCCCTCGGGTTTTTCGCCAGCAAGCCGGCTCCTACAGGGAATGGGGCATTGCTGCCCCGTCAGATCACCCGCGATGACGACCACGGAAGTAGTTGATCAACCCTTGGGTCGAGGCATCGTCAGCGGGGGTTTCTTCGCTGCCGACCAGGCGGTTGTAGACGCCTTTGCCCAGTTCCTTGCCCAGCTCCACGCCCCACTGATCGAAGGCGTTGATGCCCCAGATCACGCTTTGCACGAAGACTTTGTGTTCGTACATCGCCACCAGTGCGCCAAGGCGGCGCGGGCTGATGCGCTCGACCACCAGGGTGTTGCTCGGACGGTTGCCCGGGATCACCTTGTGCGCGGCGAGTTTCTGCACGTCCTCTTCACTCATGCCTTTATCGCGCAGTTCGGCCTCGGCCTCGGCAAGGGTCTTGCCGAGCATCAGCGCCTGGCTTTGCGACAGGCAGTTGGCGTACAGCCACTGATGGTGATCGGACACCGGGTTGAAGCTGACGATCGGCACGATGAAGTCGGCCGGGATCAGTTGGGTACCCTGGTGCAGCAACTGGTGATACGCATGCTGACCGTTGCAGCCTACGCCACCCCAGATCACCGGCCCGGTGTCGGTGGACACTGGCGTGCCGTCCTGGCGCACGCTCTTGCCGTTGGATTCCATGTCCAGCTGTTGCAAGTGCTTGGTGATGTTGCGCAGGTAGTGGTCGTACGGCAGGATCGCGTGGCTCTGCGCGCCCCAGAAATTGCCGTACCACACGCCGAGCAGGGCCAGCAGCACCGGCATGTTCTGCTCGAAGGGTGCGCTCAGGAAATGCTGGTCCATGGTGTAGGCGCCGGACAGCAGTTCCTTGAAGTTCGACATGCCGATCGCCAGGGCGATGGGCAAACCGATGGCCGACCACAGCGAATAACGGCCGCCGACCCAGTCCCACATCGGGAAGATGTTTTCTTCGCGGATACCAAAGGCCACCGCCGCCGCGTTGTTGCTCGATACGGCGATGAAGTGGCGATACAGCTCGGCTTCCGAACCGCCCTGAGCCAGGTACCAGGCACGGGCGGCCTGGGCGTTTTTCAGGGTTTCGAGGGTGTTGAAGGATTTCGACGAGACGATGAACAGCGTGGTCTCGGCGCGCAGCTTCATGGTCAGTTCGTGGAACTCACTGCCGTCGATGTTCGCCAGGTAATGGCAACGTACGCCTTTCTGGGCGTAGGACAGCAGTGCTTCGGAGACCAGCTCGGGGCCGAGGAAGGAGCCGCCGATGCCGATGTTCACAACGTCAGTGATCGGCTTCTCGGTGTAACCACGCCACAGGCCGTCGTGGATACGGCCGACGAGGTCAGTGATCTGGTTGAGCACCTTGTGCACTTCCGGCATCACGTTGACGCCATTGACCGACAGCTTGTCGCCGACCGGGCGGCGCAAGGCGGTGTGCAGGGCCGGGCGGCCTTCGGAGGAGTTGACGATTTCGCCGTCGAACAGCGACTTGATCGCGCCCTTGAGGTCGACTTCGTTGGCCAGCCCCACCAGCAGGTCGCGGGTCTGGGCATTGATCAGGTTTTTCGAGTAGTCGAGAAACAGGCCGCAGCTGCTGAGGGAGAATTGCGTAAAGCGCTGCGGGTCGGCGTTGAAGGCCTCACGCATGCTGAAATCCTGCATGGCTTGGCGGTGATCATTCAACGCTTGCCAGGCGGGCAGAGCGGTCACGTCGTGAGGAGTGCGGTAGTACGCCATCGCTGCGTTTTTCCTTTTTACTTGAACGGCCTTTTGAACACTGAAGATCCCGGAGCGCTGCGTATAGGCGTCCGGGCAACTGCGCCGACAGGGTTTCATGGCGCAGGGCGAATACAGTAAACCCAGCGCAGTGATCTGTCTTGACTTTGTCTGACCTGTTTCCAGCACTTTTTTAACATCGGGCTGCAAATCGTCCGACAAACGGAGCAATGACCGGACTTCAGTCAGATCAGGCGACCTGGACCGGGATGGCGTTGCTGGTATGGCTCAGCTCATTGCCCGGTGCCATATACAGCATGCGTGGCTTGAAGTTGAGCAGTTCGGCTTCGCTGTAATGGGCGTAGGCGCAGATGATCACGCGGTCACCGACCTTTGCCTTGTGTGCTGCGGCGCCGTTGACCGAGATCATGCGCGAACCTTCTTCGCCACGAATGGCGTAGGTGGTGAAGCGCTCGCCGTTGTCGACGTTGTAAATCTGGATCTGTTCGTACTCGCGGATACCGGACAGGTCCAGCCATTCGCCGTCGATGGCGCAGGAACCTTCGTAGTCGAGCACAGCGTGGGTGACTTCGGCGCGATGCAGCTTGGCTTTGAGCATGATGGCGTGCATGAGTGTTTTTCCCCAGGTCAGAATCGAACGGTGGGCAATGTGCCCGAAGGGTTTGAAATCGGCAATACGAAATCGGCAAACACACAAAACCGCTGTGGGAGACTGTGTGTTGAAGGGGCGCTTTTGTGGTGAGTGGGCTTTTGTGGCGAGGGGGCTTGCCCCCGCTGGGCTGCGCAGCAGCCCCTTGTTTTTTGGGGCCGCTGCGCGACCCAGCGGGGCAAGCCCCCTCGCCACAAAAAGCCCCTTCAGCAAAGAAACCCCTTCACCACAGAAGTTCGCTCCCACAGAGGGGGGGCGATATTCAGGCTGGCATATCCAGGTTCAGATGCAGGTTGTCGATCAACCGTGTCGTGCCCAGGAACGCCGCGACCAGAATTACCAGGTCGCGATCTTGTGCAACCGCCGGGCGCAGGGTCAGTGCGTGGCGAATTTCCAGGTAGTCCGGGCGCAACCCAGCCGCTTCGAGCTGTTTGACTTGCGCATCGATCAGGGCCGGATAGTCGCGCTCGCCTTGCTTGATCGCATCGCTGATGTTGCTCAGTGTGCGATAAACGATTGGCGCCACGGCTCGCTGTTCTTCATTGAGGAAGCCGTTGCGTGACGAAAGTGCCAGGCCATCGGCGGCACGCACAGTCGGCTCGCCGATGATCTGCACCGGCATGTTCAGGTCCTGCACCAGCGCACGGATCACCGCCAGTTGCTGGAAGTCCTTCTCGCCGAAAATCGCCAGGTCTGGTTGAACCATGTTGAATAGCTTGCTGACCACCGTTGCCACGCCTTCGAAGTGCCCCGGACGGCTTGCACCGCACAGGCCTTCGGAAAGTTGCGGGACACTGACGCGGGTCTGGCCGGTCATGCCTTCGGGATAGACTTCTTCAACGCTCGGGGCGAACAACAGATGGCAGCCGGCCTGGAGCAGTTTTTCCTGGTCGGCGGCGAGGGTGCGCGGGTATTTGTCGAGGTCTTCACCCGCGCCGAACTGCAGCGGGTTGACGAAAATGCTCGCCACAACGAAGTCCGCCCGTTGCGAGGCTTTGGTGACCAGCGCCACATGGCCGCTGTGCAGGTTGCCCATGGTCGGCACCAACGCGATGCGCTTGCCTTCACTGCGGGCGCGGGCCACTGCGGCCCGCAATTCGCGTACGGTTTTTACGGTGTTCATGCAGAGAATCCGTGTTCGATTCCAGGGAAGGTCGCCGCTTTGACTTCGGTGACGTAGGCACGCAAGGCCGCATCAATGCTGGTTTGGCCGGTCATGAAGTTCTTCACGAATTTTGGCACCCGACCAGTAATGGACAGGCCCAGCATGTCGTGCAGGACCAAAACCTGGCCGTCGGTGCGGTGGCCAGCGCCGATACCGATCACCGGGATGTTTACCGCCTGGGTGATCTCTTCGGCCAACTCGCTCGGCACGCATTCGAGCAGCAGCATCGCCGCACCCGCCTGCTCCAGGGAAATGGCATCGGCACGCATTTGCCGCGCCTGGTTCTCATTGCGACCCTGAACCTTGTAGCCGCCGAGAATGTTGACCGATTGCGGCGTCAGGCCCATGTGCGCACACACCGGGATACCGCGCTCGGCCAGCAGGCGGATCGAGTCGGCCAGCCACAATGCACCTTCTACCTTGACCATGTGCGCCCCGGCCTGCATCAACAGCGCGCTGTTGTTCATGGCTTGTTCAGTGGTCGCATAGGCCATGAACGGCAGGTCGGCGAGGATCAACGCATCGCTGTTACCGCGCTTGACGGCGGCCACGTGGTAAGCCATGTCCGCGGTGGTGACGGGCAGGGTGCTGTCGTGGCCCTGCAATACCATGCCGAGGGAGTCGCCCACCAGCAGCACTTCGACGCCAGCCTGGTTGCAGGCATGGGCGAAGGTTGCGTCATAGCAGGTCAGCATGGTGATTTTTTCACCTTTTTGCTTCAGACCTTGCAGGGTGGTCAGGGTGATGGCTGGCATGAAAAAGTTCCTCATTCAGGCGCTGTGAAAACTACTGCGAGTAACGCGCGTGATTCTTCGTGTAATACAGGCGCACGTTTTGTTTCGTGCTTTTAAGACCTGGATTGCGCCCTTAAACGCCATGTAGGCGGCAGCGGGACGCCTATAGTCGTGAGGAGAACGTGGGAAGTCAATTGCGTGTGTTACCGCGTTGTTACGGGTGCGGTGTTACCGCGGGGACTGATGCGATTCAGCACGATCGTGCAGCAATGGCAATGTGGGGGTGAGCTTGGTGGGGGCTTTTGTGGTCAGGTGACTTTTGTGGCGAGGGGGCTTGCCCCCGTTGGACTGCTCAGCAGGCCCATTTTTTTGGGGCCGCTGCGCGACCCAGCGGGGGCAAGTCCCCTCGCCACAAAAGCCCCTTACCACAGGGATTTGTTCCAGCAGGGATTGGGTCAGGCTTGGGGCAAGCGTTCCAGGCCGACGAACGGGCACGCAGCGAGCAGTTCACGCAGGCAGCGGCCATCAGCCAGGCGCAGATCCGCAGGCGCCAGTTCGGCCAGTGGATAAAGCACGAATGCTCGTTCCTGCATGTGATAGTGCGGAACCTTGAGGCGCGGTTCGTCGATCACCCGGTCACCGAACAGCAAAATATCGAGGTCCAGGGTGCGTGGCCCCCAGCGCTCCAGCCGCTCGCGGCCCTGGCCGTTCTCGATGGCCTGCAAGGCATCCAGCAACGCCAGAGGAACGAGTGTGCTGTCCAGGGCGGCCACCGCGTTGGTGTAACGCGGTTGGCCGGGAAGCAGCGAGTCACTTTGATAAAAAGCGGAAACCCCGGCCAGCTTCGATTGCGGTAGTTGCGTCAGCGCCTCGATGGCGCTGCGTAACTGTTCGGCAGGCTCAGCCAGATTGCTGCCCATGCCGATGTATATGCGTTCCATGGGTTATTCGCCCGTGGCACTCGAAGCACCGGCGGCGCGCTTGCGCTTGGAGCCGCTGCTGCGACGACGTTTGCGCGGGGCGCCGGTGCCGTCATCCTTGCCGCTGAGGTCGCGGATCATGTCGCGACGTTCGCTTTCGTTGGCGTCCTGATAGTCCGTCCACCACTCGCCCAGGCCGTCGGTCTGCTCGCCCGCGCTTTCGCGCAGCAGCAGGAAGTCGTAGCCGGCGCGGAAGCGCGGGTTGTCCAGCAGCAGGTCGGCGCGCTTGCCACTGCGTCGCGGCAGGCGTTCCTGCATGTCCCAAATCTCGCGAATGGGCATGGTGAAACGCTTGGGAATCGCAATGCGCTGGCACTGCTCGGCGATCAGTTCGTGGGCTGCTTCCTGCATCGCTGGAATCGGCGGCATGCCACGTTCCTGCAAACGCAGAACGCGTGCCGGCAGGGCGGGCCAGAGCAGCGCTGCGAACAGGAACGCCGGGGTTACCGGTTTGTTCTGCTTGATGCGCAGGTCTGTGTTGCTCAAGGCTTCGCTGATCAGCGTGTGGGTGTAGGTCGGGTTGTATTCCAGTGCTTCGGCGCTGGCCGGGAACAGTGGATCGAACAATTGCAGGTCGACCAGCATCTCAAAGGTGTCAGCGGCATGGCCGGACAGGAACAGCTTGAGCACTTCTTCGAAAAGACGGGCTGACGGAATGTCACGCAGGGTCGGTGCCAGATCGCGGATCGGCAGGGCGCTGTGTTTTTCGATGCCGAAATTGAGCTTGGCGGCGAAGCGCACGGCTCGCAGCATCCGCACCGGGTCTTCCTGGTAACGCTGCTTCGGATCGCCGATCAAACGGATCAGGTGATTGCGGATGTCGTGTACGCCGTTGGCGTAATCGAGGATGCGCTCGCTGACCGGATCGTAATACAAGGCGTTGATGGTGAAGTCGCGACGTTGCGCGTCTTCTTCCAGGGTGCCATAGACGTTATCGCGCAAGATGCGCCCGCTTTCGTTGCGCGAAGACTGGTTGCTGTCTTCATCGTCTTCATTTTGCGGGTGATTGGCGCGGAAAGTCGCGACTTCGATGATTTCGCGGCCAAAGTGGATGTGCACCAGCTTGAAGCGGCGACCGATGATCCGCGCGTTGCGGAATTCGGCCCGTACCTGCTCGGGGGTAGCACTGGTGGCGACGTCGAAATCTTTCGGTGTAATACCCAGCAGCATGTCGCGCACGCAGCCGCCAACCAGGTAAGCCTGATAACCGGCGCCCTGCAGGCGTTCAACGATATTCACCGCGTAACGGCTGAATTGGCCCTTTTGCAGCGAGTGTTGACCGCTGTTGAGCACTTCAGGCGTGCTGCGAATGTGTTGCACAGGACGCTTGGGGGAACGGAATGACTGGAACAGCTTCTTCAGCATGGGATGCACTGTTTGAAGGAATATTCGGCCATAACAGAAGAATGACCGCATGATGGGCGGGGATTCTAGCATTTAGTCGGGGGATGGTGTAGGACGACGCAAATTGACCTTGTAGGAGCGAGCACGCTCGCGAGGGTGGTCAACGATAACGCGGGGTGTCAGGTGGCCAACGGCGTCAGTAGGTTTTTCGCGAGCATGCTCGTTCCTGCAGGTACAGGGTTTGTCATTCGAGCCGCCAAATCGCAGAAACTACAAGGGGAGCCGAAGCTCCCCAAGAAGTAGTTGCATGCTCTATTTTTATTTTTGGTTTCGGGCTTCTTGTTTTTGTTGAGTGCCCACGTCATGAAGCTTCCTTCATGACCCTCCCAATCGGGAGTCAAGAGCAAACGGATTGCTTTGGTCGCTGAGTTGCAGTGATCTTGCGATCCAACCAGTACAGGCTCTGTCTAATGACAGTTTTTTGTTGTTCTCGGCCTGGTCGTGGGGCTAGCCCCAAATACAACGCCTCTCCAAAAGAATCAGTTAGCTGCGCCTCTCGCCGTCTTGTTTTTATTGTGCGTGAGTCGATTCGTCTTATTTTTATTGTCTTGTGCATTGCTTGTTATTGTTCTTGTACCAAACATATAGCAGGGTGCGTGCCAACTTTTGCAAGGCCCAGTAAAACAAGGGTTTAGGCCGCTTGGGAAGGTTCTTGCAGGCGAAAAAAAGCCGGGGCTTCGTTACCGTAAGCCCCGGCTTCTGTTACGTGGAAAACCTCAGGTAACAGTTTTTTCACAAATTCATGTGTTACCCGCACATGAGACAGCTACGGTTCAGCTCTCGCTGGTAACCCCGGTCTTGCGTCGTGGTATGCCAAGGCGCTGGCGGCGTTCCCACAGGCATTTGCGACTGACCCCGAGCTTGCGAGCCAGCTCGGTCTCGGTCATGTGGTCCTGATGTTCGAGAACGAAATGCTGGAAATAGTCTTCCAGGGACAGGTCTTCGGTCGGCTCGTGGTTGGTGTTGCCGGTATTGCCGTTCCCCTGCTGCGGCGGCAGACCGATGAATTCGTCGTCTTCCAGATCTGCAAGCTCGATGTCGATGCCCAGCAGCTCGGCGGAAATCTCCGGGCTCTCACACAGGATGACGGCGCGCTCGACGGCGTTTTCCAGTTCTCGAACGTTACCCGGCCATGAGTAGTGGCGAATGGCTTGTTCCGCATCCGCCGCGAACTTCAGATCGGTGCGGTTGATCCGTGCGCTTTGCCGCGCGAGGAAGGCGTTGGCGATTTCATTGACGTCAGCACCCCGTTCGCGCAGCGCGGGCAACTTCAACGCAATGACGTGAAGACGGTAATAAAGGTCTTCGCGGAACTGACCGATTTTCGCCAGGCTCTTGAGATCGCGGTGAGTCGCGGCGATCAGGCGCACATCGACTTTCTGCGACTGCACCGAGCCTACCCGACGAATTTCGCCTTCCTGCAATACGCGCAGCAGGCGAGCCTGGGCTTCCAGGGGCAGTTCGCCGATTTCGTCGAGGAACAAGGTGCCGCCGTCCGCCGCTTCGACCAGGCCGGCGCGTCCGGCGCTGGCGCCGGTGAATGCGCCTTTTTCATGGCCGAACAGTTCGGACTCGATCAGGCTTTCAGGAATGGCGGCGCAGTTCACCGAAATCATCGGTGCCTTGGCGCGTTTGGACAGGTTGTGCAGGGCGCGCGCCACCAGCTCTTTACCGGTGCCGGATTCGCCCTGGATCAGCACATTGGAATCGGTCGGCGCGACTTTGCGGATCTTGCTGTACAGGTCCTGCATCGGTGGGCAGGAACCGATAATGCCGATTTCACCGTTGCTGTTGTCGGTAGCCGATTTCGCCGCGCCATTGGCGGCCTTGCCGGTTGCCGGCTCGCCACCGGCTTGCACCGATTGCCGGTCGCGCAGGATTCGCGCGGCGGCCTGGAGCATTTCGTCGTGGTCGAAGGGTTTGGCGATGTAGTCCACCGCGCCCATCTTCATCGAGTCTACCGCCGAGCGCAGGCTGGCGTAGCTGGTCATGATCAGCACCGGCGTGCCCTGAGCGAGTTTGATCAGTTCGGTGCCAGGGGCGCCGGGCAGGCGCAGGTCGCTGACGATCAGATCGAATGAGGGAATGGTGAAGCGTTCTTGTGCTTCCTGCACGGAACCGGCTTCGCTGACCTGGTACTGGTTGCGTTCCAGCAGGCGGCGCAAGGCGGAGCGGATAATGGTTTCGTCTTCGACGATCAAAATGTGCGGCATTGATTCGATTCTCTCGACGGTCTCAGTTCACAGCGGACGTCGCTTCGACATGACGCGGCAATGTCACCCGGATACGGGTGCCGCGTTGGCTCTGTGCATCAGCCGGGCTGTCGATGGTGATTTGTCCATAATGCTCTTCAACGATGGAATAGACCAGTGCAAGGCCCAGACCGGTGCCTTCGCCAGGGTCCTTGGTGGTGAAGAAAGGTTCGAACAATCTATCCATGATGCTCGACGGAATACCGCTGCCTTCGTCCTCCACGATCAGATCGACCGTGTGTTCGCCGGCTTCGCTCTTGACGCGCACCGCGCTGCCCGGAGGCGAGGCGTCGCGAGCGTTCGAGAGCAGGTTGATCAACACCTGGGCCAACCGCTGCGGGTCGCCTTCAACCCAGTGGTCGGGGTCGCACAGGTTGTAGAACTGCACTTCGAAATTGCGTCGGTTCAGGGCCAGCAGGCCAATGGCGTCCTGGGCCACTTCCGCCAGACAGACGGGCTCGTCACTGTGCTGATGGCTGCCGGCATGGGCAAAGCTCATCAGCGACTGGACGATGCGCGACACGCGTTTGGTCTGCTCGAGGATCTGGCCGCTGATTTCCTTCAACTCGCCGTCTTCCTCGCGCTCTTCGCGCAGGTTCTGCGCCAGGCAGGCGATACCGGTGATCGGGTTGCCGATTTCATGGGCTACACCCGCCGCCAGTCGGCCGATGCTGGCCAGGCGCTCGGAGTGCACCAGCTTGTCTTCGAGCATCTGGGTTTCGGTGAGGTCTTCCACCAGCAGCACCAGGCCACTGTTGCCCGGAGCCAGGGGTTCATCGATCGCCGCTTTGTGCAGGTTGAGCCAGCGGGTCTGGCCATCGAGGGCCAGGTGCTGTTTGTGCAAGTGCTCGTCCGGCAGGTTGATAAAGCCTTGCAGCAGTTCTTTCCACGGATCGGCAATGGTGCTCAGGCGCGAGCCGACCACACGCTGTGCGGCAATCCCGGTGAGTTCCTCCATGGCCTTGTTCCACATGAGGATTTCCTGGTCCTTGGCCAACGAGCAAACGCCCATTGGCAACTCCTGCAGCGTTTGACGGTGATAGCGACGCAAGGCGTCGAGTTCAGCGGCCAGGCCGGTCAGGCGAGAGTGATAGTCCTCAAGGCGACTTTCAATAAAGTGGATGTCTTCGGTGACATAGTTTTCACCGCCGGCCTTGTACGGCAAGAAGGTCTCGACCATGTCCTGGGCCACGCTCGGCCCCATCAGGCCGGAGAGGTTGGCTTCGATGCGGTCACGCAGGCGGCGCAAGGCATACGGGCGGCGCTCGTCGAAGGGCAGGTAGAGGTCGCGCAGGGCCTGTTCGACTTCCTTCTGCGCCGCTTTGGCGCCCAATGGTTTTGCCAGTTGCGTGGCGAATTCCTGGGGAGAGGCGGCGTGCAGTTCGCGGCGTTGCGGGCGGCGCACGTTGTCCACGGCACAGGCTTCGGCGGCGCTGGCCTCTTCAGTGCTGGCGTTGGTGAAGAGCGAGATCAGGGTGAACATCAGTACGTTGGCAGCCAGCGATGCGATGGCTGCCATGTGCCAACTGGTGTCGTCCAGGACGTAGATCATGTTCAGCAGCGGAATATAGAAACCCTGAAGGTTGCCGACCAGCGGCAGCAGCATGGTCACGATCCACACCAGGATCCCCGCCAGCAACCCGGCGATGAAGCCGCGACGGTTGGCAGTCGGCCAGTACAGTACCGAGAGCACGCCCGGCAGGAACTGCAGTGTGGCGACGAAGGCAACGATGCCGAGGTTGGCCAGATCCTGCTCGGCGCCCAGCAGCAGATAGAAGCCATAGCCGGCCATGATGATTGCGACAATCAGCGCTCGGCGAGTCCACTTCAGCCAGCGGTAGATGTTGCCTTCGGCCGGTGGTTGATACAGCGGCAGCACCAGGTGGTTGAGAGCCATGCCGGACAGGGCCAGGGTGGTGACGATGATCAGGCCGCTGGCGGCGGACAGCCCACCAATGTAGGCCAGCAGCGTCAAGGCCTTGCTGTTGGCGGCAATGCCAATGCCCAAGGTGAAATATTCGGGATTGGTCGTTGCTCCGAGTTTCAGTCCGGCCCAGAGAATCAGCGGCACGGCCAGGCTCATCAGCAACAGAAACAGCGGCAAGCCCCAGCTCGCGCTGACCAGCGAGCGCGGGTTGAGGTTTTCGGTAAAGGTCATGTGATACATGTGCGGCATCACGATCGCCGAGGCGAAGAACACCAGCAGCAGCGTGCGCCATGGGCCTTCCTGCAAGGGGGTATGCAGGGCGGCGAGGGCGGTCTGGTTCTGCAGCAGCCACAGTTCAAGCTGTTGCGGGCCGTCGAATACCCCGTACAAGGCATACAGGCCGACGCCGCCCAGGGCAATTAGCTTGATCACCGATTCGAAGGCAATCGCGAACACCAGGCCTTCATGCTTTTCGCGGGTGGCGATGTGTCGGGAACCGAAGAAAATCGTGAACAGTGTGATCAGTGCGCAGAAACTCAGGGCCACGCGATGCTGCACCGGCTCGCGGGTCAGGATGCCGATGGAGTCGGCGACCGCCTGGATCTGCAAGGCCAGCAGTGGCAACACGCCGACCAGCATGAAAATCGTGGTCAGGGCACCGGCCCAGGTGCTGCGGAAGCGGAAGGCAAACAGATCCGCCAGGGACGACAACTGATAAGTGCGGGTGATCTTCAGGATCGGATAGAGCAGCACCGGCGCCAGCAGAAAGGCTCCGGAGACGCCCAGATAGCTGGATAGAAAGCCGTAGCCGTACTGATAGGCCAATCCGACCGTGCCGTAAAACGCCCATGCGCTGGCGTAGACCCCGAGTGACAGGGTGTAGGTCAGCGGGTGGCGAATGATCGCCCGGGGGATCATGCCCCGTTCGCTGATCCAGGCCACGCCGAACAGTACCGCCAGGTACGCGGCGCTGATCAGGATCATCTGGGTCAGGCTAAAGCTCATCGGCATCTTTTTGGCTCTGCAGGATGAAGGTCACGACGATCAGAATCAGCCAGAGCAGATAGGGGCGATACCAGGCGCCTGTGGCGTCGATCCACCAATCCATGATGGCTGGGGAAAACAGGTAGATCCCCACTACCAAAAGCAGGACCAAGCGATAGATGTACATCCCGGCCTCTCTTTTTTATGCGCGTGCCCGAAAACGAGCGGCGATGGTAACGGATGGGCGCACGACTGCAAGTGTGATCACAGCAGCTGTGCCTCCGGCAGGCTCAGTGTGCGCGGGATCAGCAGCGCATCCCAGTGGGCAATCCCCCAACTCAGCACTTCCCGTGGCGTGGCGTAAGCCAGTTCGGTTCCCGGATGTTGCCCCAGTGCGCGTAGCGCTCGCAGCAACAAAGGTGTTGCCTGATCTTCGTTTAGCGGTGGAGAACGGTAGGATTTTCCGAGTTTGTTGCCGTCCGGCTGGGTAATCAGCGGGATATGCAGATAGCGCGGCGGCGGCAGGCCGAGCAACTCCTGGAGATAAAGCTGACGGGGTGTGGAATCCAGTAAGTCGGCACCCCGTACGATGTCGGTGATGCCTTGCCAGGCATCGTCCAGTACCACTGCCAATTGATAGGCATATAGCCCGTCGCGCCGACGAATCACGAAATCGCCGACTTCCCGACCCAAATGCTGGCGGTATTCGCCTTGTACCCGATCGATGAAGTGATATTCGAGTTCGGGTACCCGTACGCGAATAGCCGCATCGTCGGGACCGTGACCGGCATTGCGGCACAGTCCCGGGTAGATGCCGTGATACGGCTCCAGTTGTTTGCGCGAACAGGTGCAGGCGTAGGCCAGGCCATGGTTGAACAGGCGATTGAGGACTTCGGCGTAGGCATCATGACGCTCGCTTTGCCGAACCAGCTCGCCATCCCATTCGAACCCATAGCTTTCCAGCGCCTTGAGGATCGCAGCCTGGGCACCAGGCTCTTCACGGGGTGGATCGAGGTCCTCCATGCGCATCAGCCAGCGGCCACCCACTGCGCGCGCATCCAGGTACGAGGCGAGCGCTGCGACCAGCGAGCCGAAATGCAGATGGCCACTGGGCGTGGGGGCGAAACGCCCGATGTAGGGAGAGGCGATGGCAGTCATGAGGGCGATGTTACTTGTATGGGGTGGCACGAACCACCTGTGGAGCGGGCTGCTCGCGAAGAGGGTGTGTCAGCAACATGTATGTCGACTGATACTCCTCATTCGCGAGCAAGCCCGCTCCCACAGGTTTCTTGCCGAAGCAAATGTCAGAAACAAAAACGGAGCGTCAAAACGCTCCGTTCCTGGTTCAAGCCGCTATTACTTGCCGACTTGTTTTTCCTTGATTTCCGCAAGGGTCTTGCAGTCGACGCACATGTCGGCGGTAGGGCGGGCTTCCAGACGCTTGACGCCGATCTCGACGCCGCAGGATTCGCACCAGCCATACTCTTCGTCTTCGATCAGTTGCAGCGTTTTGTCGATCTTCTTGATCAACTTGCGCTCACGATCGCGGGCTCTCAGTTCGAGGGCGAACTCTTCTTCCTGGCTGGCACGGTCTGCCGGATCCGGGAAGTTGGCCGCTTCGTCCTTCATGTGGTCAACGGTACGGTCGACTTCCTGCATCAAGTCCTGCTTCCACTTGTTCAGGACCTTGGTGAAGTGCGCGCGCATGGGCTTGCCCATGTATTCCTCGCCCGCTACTTCTTTGTAGGGTTCGAAGCCGCTGATTGTCGGCTGATGCTGCTGCTTTGCTTGGGTGGGCATGAAATGGACCGCCTCTACTCTTGTAATCCATCTGCGCAGGACTGCTCTACCGACACCTGCCGGCCCTGCGGCTGCAAGCGGGCGAACTTACCAGATCAAATCGGACCGCGCCACTCCCTGATGTCAAGCGCGTGGCCCAAGGTGCTTGCAAATGATGACAAAGCGTTGTCTGGTGGCTCTGGAGCCCTGCTCAATAATTGATTTTAGTCAAACCTGGGGCGCCCGTCAGAGTCGTTTGCGCCCGCGGTTATAAGGGCTCTGACCGCTTTAAGTTCTCGCTCGTTCCTGTGCTTGGGTAGAATCGTTCTTTTTCCCGTTGAAGGAAGGCCAATGGCTCAGTCCTACAGTGCCCGCAGTCGCGCAATCGAACCTTTCCACGTCATGGCGCTGCTGGCGCGGGCCAACGAATTGCAGGCGGCCGGCCACGATGTGATCCACCTGGAAATCGGCGAGCCGGATTTCACCACTGCCGAGCCGATCATTCAGGCGGGGCAGGCGGCTTTGACGGCGGGGAAAACTCGTTACACCGCAGCCCGCGGCATTCCCGAGCTGCGAGAGGCCATTTCCGGTTTCTATCAGCAGCGCTACGGGTTGAATATCGATCCACGACGCATCCTGATCACGCCTGGCGGATCAGGCGCCCTCCTGTTGGCCAGCGCCTTGCTGGTGGATCCGGGCAAGCACTGGCTGCTGGCGGATCCGGGTTACCCTTGTAACCGGCACTTCCTGCGCCTGGTGGAAGGCGCCGCGCAGCTTGTTCCAGTGGGCCCGGAGGTGCGCTACCAACTGACCCCTGGCCTGGTCGAGCGGCATTGGGATCACGACAGCGTCGGTGCATTGGTGGCGTCGCCTGCCAACCCGACCGGCACCATCCTGACCCGCGACGAGTTGGCGGGGCTGTCTACTGCAATCAAGCAGCGACACGGCCATCTTGTGGTGGATGAGATTTATCACGGCCTGACTTACGGCACCGATGCAGCCAGCGTGCTGGAAGTCGATGACAGCGCTTTCGTGCTTAATAGTTTTTCGAAATATTTCGGCATGACGGGTTGGCGTCTCGGCTGGCTGGTTGCACCCGATGCTGCCGTCGGTGAGCTGGAGAAGCTAGCGCAGAATCTGTATATCAGTGCGCCAAGCATGGCCCAGTACGCGGCCCTGGCCTGTTTCGAGCCCGGGACCATCAGCATTCTCGAAGAGCGTCGCGCCGAGTTCGGAAGGCGTCGGGATTTCCTGCTGCCAGCCTTGCGTGAATTGGGTTTTCGCATTGCCGTCGAGCCTGAAGGGGCGTTCTACTTGTACGCTGATATCAGCCAGTTCGGCGGTGATGCCTTCGCGTTCTGCAAACATTTCCTCGAAACAGAGCACGTGGCGTTCACCCCGGGGCTGGATTTCGGCCGCTATCAGGCCGGCCATCATGTGCGATTCGCCTACACGCAGAACCTTGAGCGTTTGCAGGAAGCGGTGGAGCGCATCGCTCGCGGTTTGCGGAGCTGGCAAGGCTGATGCGTTTTCATCCTGCACTCGAAGAAGGCCGACTAATTCGTCGTTACAAGCGTTTTCTCGCCGATATCGAGACTGTTAGCGGCGAGTTGCTGACCATTCACTGTCCAAACACCGGCTCGATGCTCAATTGCCAGGTCGAGGGCGGTCAGGTCTGGTTCAGTCGCTCCAACGATCCTAAACGCAAGTTGCCGGGCACTTGGGAGATCGGTGAAACCCCTCAAGGGCGGCTGTTTTGTGTGAACACCACGCGCGCCAACGGCTTGATCGAAGAAGCTCTGCGGGCCGGTGTCATCACCGAACTCAATGGTTTTACCGGGCTCAAGCGTGAAGTGGCATACGGTCAGGAAAGCAGCCGCATCGATTTTCGACTCGACTATCCTGGTGGCCCGGCCTATGTCGAAGTCAAAAGCGTCACCCTGGGTTTTGATGGCACGACGGTGGCGGCCTTTCCTGATGCGGTGACTCAGCGCGGGGCCAAGCATCTGCGCGAGTTGGCACACCTGGCCCGAGACGGTATTCGTGCAGTTCAGCTGTATTGTGTATGCCTGACCGGAGTCGATGCCGTGCGCCCTGCGCAAGAAATCGATGCGGCCTACGCGCAGGCGTTGCGCGAGGCAGTGGCTTGCGGAGTCGAAGTGTTGGCTTACGGTGTGCGCTTGAGCCACGAAGAAATGGTGGTAGAACGGCGTCTTGACGTGTTGCTGGGTGGCTAGAGGCTGACCCAGATCCCCTGTTCGTCTTCGCGGCAGGGGATGCTGGCCAGAGATTGCCCGGCACATGGGCCGGCGATACATTCGCCGTCCTCGATCAGGAACAGGGCGCCATGGGTGGCGCACTGGATCAGGCTCTGGCTGTCGTCGAGAAACCGGTCCGGATGCCATTCCAGCGCAACGCCACGGTGGGGGCAGCGGTTGACGTAGACATAAACCTGTCCTTCCCGGCGCACTGCAAACAGTTTCTGTCCTTCGACTTCGAAACCGCGACTGCTGTCGTCAGCCAGCTCGGCACCTGCACAAAGCAACTTCATGTCTATCCTCTGTCCCGCCAGCCTGTCCGGTAGTGGCGGTGGAAAACCTGAGATTATCAAATGGCCTTTATCCTGGGGCAATCCCACATTTTCCACAGGCAAAAAAAGACCCGGCAAGAGCCGGGTCAAATAACCGTGATTAGCCTGATGAGGAGATAATCTGAGAGTCCGAACCAAGGGCAATTCAGAAAATCGACCAGTCTCGCGACCAGTTGTGATAATCATATCGATTCTCATTACCATGTCAACCGCTGTTTTTCTGTTTCTTTCATTTGGTCGTTTTCGACGCCTCGAATGTCGTAATCATTGCCTTGGAGTTGGCTCAATTCTTGTGGCGTGACGAAATGGCCTCGAGCTGCTTGTTCAGGGCTTCCTTGCGTTCGGCAGGAATATCGTTCCAGTGTACGTCCATGAGGGCGCCTTCAATTGCATACAGCAACACCTTTGACGCGCGAAAACCGCGCGTGCGCACGGCCCGGTAAGCGTCCACCGCTCCCAGGCGACGCAAGTCCGAGGCGCTATGAATGCCCACGGCATGCAGCCATTGCGCCGACGTCTTGCCAAGATTCTTCAGGTGTTGCAGTTCATCATTCATCGAGCCTCCTTGCGATGGCCGAATAGTGCGCGAGGGCAGTATTGAGGAGTGTAGCCATCAGTAGGAAAAGCGTTATCGTTTGGTCGTTTTCGACGCAAACGCTTCTAAGGAGGGAATTTTGGAGAGAGCTCGATGAGGCGCGAACGTGGCCGGAACCAGCGCCTGGAAACGGCGTTCGTGAGAGAAGAAAACTCATGGTCCGGCGCGCAGAAAAGGCGCCGGACTGTCCAGTTTGCGGACTGTTTCAGCGTGTGCGGTAACGCAGTCGTGTGCCGAAATTCATCGACATCAGGATCTCGTCGGCACTCAGTTCCGGCGGAAAGTAGGTTCCGGAAATTTGCGCATGGGCCAGGCTGGCACCTTCCAGTCTGGCTTTGCGAAAGTCGATGCCACGCAAGTCGGCAGAGCGGAAGTAGGCGTCCGAAAAGTCTACGCCATCGGCATTCAATTCCCGCAGATCCAGCCCACGGAAGTCCCCTCCCACCATATCGATAGACTCATTGAGCGGGCGCTCGCTATTGAAGCCGCTGATGTCGTCTTTGTGCAGCAGCGCATAAAGCGGGGTGTCGAGAAGTTTGGGCTGGCTCATGTCGCATCACCTGATGGTTTTATGACGCCAGTATAGTGCCACTATTTGGCGGCCGTGAAGCCAGCGAGGGCTTCACGACCGAAATAGTTTTACAAGCCTGGAAGGCGTTGACGGATTTGCGCGACAACGGTATCCAGAGTCCCGCTTTCATTGGTCTGAACGCGTTTGCTGCAGAGGATTTCTGCTGGCGTCAGTGCTTCGCGGCTGGCTTGTTGGGCAGCGATAACCGCCAGGGTGGCATCCGAAGGGTCTTTTTTATCGGACTGGCGCAAGGCCAGCCAGCTTTCGATGACTGCCTGCGGTGCGTTGCAGTCGAGGATCAGGAACGGCGCGCCTGTGGCTTCGGCAACTTTTGCCGCGAGCACGCGTTGATCCTGCTTGAGGTAGGTAGCGTCGATCACCACCGGGAAACCTGCCCGCAGAATGACATCGGCAATTTCATGCAGGCGGGTATAGGTGGCGACACTGGCGTCGGCACTATAGATGCCGGCCTGCAGATCGTTGGCTACGGTTTGTTCGCCAAACATGCGTTTACGCTCGACATCGGAGCGCAGGCGAATGGCGCCCAAGGCTTCCACCAGGCGCATGGCCACGTGGCTTTTGCCGACGGCGGAAACACCGTGGGTAATGGCCATGAAGCGCGAAGGTATGGTGCTGTAGCTTTCCGCCAGGTTGGCGTAGTTGCGGTACTGACGCAGGGTGGTTGCGCGCTGCACGGCGGTGGCGTCCGCCGGCATGCTGAACAGCGCGACCTTGGCGCGGACCAGCGCGCGGTAAGCCTTGTAGAAATTCAGCAGTTCGAGGCCCTGGTAGTCGCCGGTCAGCTCCAGGTACTGGCTGATGAAGCGCCGTGCCAGGCATTTCAGGCCGCGGTCTTCCAGGTCCATTGCCAGGAAGCCGGTGTCGGCATAGACGTCGGTAAAGCGGAACGGTTCGTTGAATTCGATGCAGTCGAAGATCACAACCTTGCCGTCGATCACGGTCGCGTTGCCGAGGTGGATGTCGCCGTGGCACTCGCGGATGAAACCATCGGCCTTACGCTGGGCGAACAGTGGCTTGAGGCGTTCGAAGCTGCTCTCGGCCCAGGCCTGCAGGGCATCGAGTTGCAGCAAATCGGCCTTGTCACTGAGGAACGGGCGAATCTGTTCGAAGTTCTGGCGCACCGGTGCCATCACGCTGTCCGGGGTGCCGGCCTCGTGCTCGGCCGGAACTTTCGGGGCGCTGAGGTGGAAGCGGGCGATCTGCTCGGCCATCTCGTCGATGTGCGCAGGGGTCAATTCGCCATTGGCTTGCAGGGTGCTGAGCAATCCGGTCTGCGGGAACTGGCGCATTTTCAGCACATATTCGATAACCGGGCCGTCACCGCCCAGTTGCGGCGCTTCGGCACTGCCGGTGACCGGCATAACTTCCAGATACAAATCGTCGGTCAGGCGCTGGTTCAGGCGCAGCTCTTCACCGCAGAATTTTTCCCGAGCCTGGAGGCTGGTGAAGTCGAGGAAGCCGAAGTTGACCGGCTTCTTCACTTTATAGGCAAAAGGGCCGGTGAGCAGGACCCAGGAAATATGGGTCTCGATGACCTGGAACCCATCTACAGGGTGCGGGTAGAGGGCAGGGTTTTGCAGGGCAGCGATCAGGGACTGGCTCACGGGCGATCCTTCAGAGTCTGGGAAATTCGAGGTCGCCATTATGGCCGCAAGTCCGCTCGACGCAAACCTCGGAGCGCTCCTGTTGACTAGCCATAAAGTGCGTATAATCCGCCGCCATGACTCGTACTCGAACTCCCCGCACCCCCAAAAAACCACCCTCCAGAGGCCTGAGCCCCTGGTTAGGCTGGGCCATTAAACTCAGTCTGGTCGGCCTTGTCGTGCTGGCCGGATTCGCCGTGTACCTCGACGCGATCGTCCAGGAGAAGTTCTCCGGCAAGCGCTGGACCATTCCGGCCAAGGTGTATGCGCGCCCGCTGGAACTGTTCGTCGGGCAGAAACTGAGCAAGGACGATTTCCTGACCGAGCTGGATGCCTTGGGCTATCGCCGTGAAAGTGTGGCCAACGGCCCGGGCGCCGCTGCAGTCAATGGCAATACCGTCGACCTTAATACCCGCGGCTTCCAGTTCTATGAAGGCATGGAGCAGGCGCAGCCGGTGCGGGTGCGGTTCTCCGGTGACTACGTCGCCGAACTGTCGGCGACCAGCGGCTCGAAACTGTCGGTTGTGCGCCTGGAGCCGCTGCTGATCGGCGGTCTGTATCCGAAAAACCTCGAAGACCGGATTCTGATCAAGATCGATCAGGTGCCACCGTATTTGCTCGAAACCCTGGTGGCTGTCGAGGATCGGGATTTCTATCATCATTTTGGTGTTTCGCCGAAGTCGATTGCCCGGGCGATCTGGGTCAATGGCTCGTCGGGCCGTATGCGCCAGGGCGGCAGTACCCTGACTCAGCAGCTGGTGAAAAACTTCTACCTGACCAATGAGCGCAGCCTGAGCCGAAAGCTCACCGAAGCCATGATGGCGCTGCTGCTTGAGTTGCATTACGACAAACGCGAAATCCTTGAGGCGTACCTCAATGAAGTGTTCGTCGGTCAGGACGGTCAGCGTGCGGTGCACGGTTTCGGCCTGGCCAGCCAGTTCTTCTTCAGTCAGCCGTTGGCTGAACTCAAGCTGCATCAAGTGGCTCTGCTGGTGGGGATGGTCAAGGGGCCATCTTCCTATAACCCGCGGCGCTATCCGGAGCGTGCCCTCGAGCGGCGCAACCTGGTGCTCGATGTGTTGCAGGAGCAGGGCGTGGCTACGGCTGAGCAAGTCGAGGCGGCGAAGAAGATGCCGCTGGGCGTGACCAAGCGCGGCAGTCTTGCCGACAGCTCATTCCCGGGCTTCCTCGATCTGGTCAAGCGTCAGCTGCGCGAAGACTATCGCGACGAAGACTTGACCGAAGAAGGCCTGCGCATCTTCACCAGCTTCGACCCGATCCTGCAGATGAAGGCCGAAGCTTCGGTCAACGACACCTTTAAACGCCTGGCGGGGCGCAAGGGCTCTGAAGACGTCGAAGCGGCGATGGTCGTGACCAATCCGGAAACCGGTGAAGTTCAGGCCATGATCGGCAGTCGTCAGGCCAGCTTTGCCGGGTTCAACCGCGCGCTGGACGCGGTACGCCCCATCGGCTCGCTGATCAAGCCGGCGGTATACCTGACCGCACTCGAGAAGCCCAGCCAGTACACCTTGACCAGTTGGTTGTCGGACGAATCCTTCTCGGTCAAAGGGGCGGACGGTCAGGTCTGGAAACCGCAGAACTACGATCGCCGCTCTCACGGCACAGTCTTCCTTTATCAAGGGCTGGCGCATTCCTACAATCTGTCGACCGCGCGTCTGGGTCTGGCGGTGGGCGTTCCGAATGTTCTCAAGACCCTGGCGCGTCTGGGTGTGAGCCGTGAGTTCCCGGCATTCCCGTCGATGTTGCTCGGCGCCGGTGGCATGACCCCGATCGAAGTCGCGACCATGTACCAGACGCTTGCCAACGGTGGCTTCAACACACCGATGCGCGGGATTCGCAGCGTACTGACGGCAGAAGGCGAGCCGCTCAAGCGTTATCCGTTCCAGATTCAGCAGCGTTTTGATCCAGCGTCCATCTACCTGATCCAGAGCGCCATGCAGCGTGTCATGCGTGAGGGTACCGGCAGCTCGGTTTACAACGTGTTACCGAAAACCTTGACCCTGGCGGGCAAGACCGGCACCAGTAATGATTCGCGGGACAGCTGGTTTGCGGGCTTCAGCCAGGATTTGCTGGCGGTGGTCTGGCTGGGTCGTGATGACAACGGCAAGACGCCATTCACCGGTGCGACCGGTGCGTTGCAGGTCTGGGCCAGTTTCATGCGCAAGGCCGATCCGCTGCCGCTGGACATGCCGCAACCGGATAACATCGTCCAGGCTTGGGTCGATTCGCGTACCGGGCAGGGTTCTGACGCCGGCTGCCCAGGTGCTGTGCAGATGCCGTATATTCGCGGCAGCGAACCGCCTCCCGGTGCCGCTTGCGCTGGCGAAGGCCCGGCATCGGGCGAATCGGTGATGGATTGGGTCAAAGGCTGGATGAATTAAGCAAAGAGGGTTTCAAGTGAACAAGTGGTTGATTCCAGCGGTTGTCGCCGTAGCTTTGCTCAGCGGTTGCTCCACCGTACAACGTGGCTCGATTCCGGTTGTGGACGCCGGCACTGCCGTTTCCAACAGCGAGCGGATTTCGGCGAACGGCGGCTTCCGGCAAACGACGGTCAAGCGGCCTGCGCAAGCTCAGGTTCAAGAAATTCCGCAGGGTGATAGCGGAGTCGTCGTAATGGTTCCGGGGGCGGGCGCCATGACCTCGACCCCGATCAGCACGACCCCGATTACCCCGGGGCCGGTCAGTTCCGGCCCGATCACGCCAGGGCCGATTGATACGACTTCGGGGCAGTCGGCACCGATCAACCAGGGCAGTTACAGCATGCCGTCGACGCCAAGCGGGATTCCGTCGGCCAGTTCCGGCGGCCTGTCTGCGGACGAGCAACTGGATGGCCCGGTGTTGGCGCTGTTGACCACGGCGCAGCAGCAACAGGCCAGCGGTGACCTCAACGGTGCCTCCTCCAGCCTCGAGCGCGCCCAGCGTGTTGCACCTCGCGAGCCACAGGTTCTGTACAAGCTTGCGCAGGTGCGGATGGCCCAGGGCGATGCGGCGCAGGCAGAGCAGTTTGCCCAGCGCGGCCTGACCCTGGCCAACGGTCGGCCGGCACTCCAGGCCAGCCTGTGGGATCTGATCGCCCAGGCACGGGAAAAACAGGGTGACTCTGCGGGCGCTGCACAGGCTCGGCAGAAAGCCAAGGTTTCACTGTGATGGATGCGCGCTTTCCCCGGATAGCCGACCAACTGCTGTTGATCGAGCGTGAACTGCGGGTGCAAGGCTGGTGGGATGAAGTCCCTCCATCGGCCCAAGCGCTATCGAGTGTCGAGCCGTTCTCGGTCGACACCCTGGAGTTCGAGCAGTGGCTGCAATGGATCTTCCTGCCGCGCATGAAGGCGATCCTCGAACAGGACTTGCCGCTGCCCAACGCTTCGGGCATTCAGGAAATGGCGGAAATGGTCTTTGCTTCGCGCAATGTGCAGGGCAGGGATCGCCAACTTCAGGTGTTGCTCAAAGAGTTCGATCAATTGATCAGCGCCGCCCGCTGAAACCGTAAAAGTCAGATAGTCCCTAGGGTTGTGGGCTGGCGGTCAGGTAGCGACCGCCAAGTCTGTGATGCAGAAGTGCGTTCGCGTGCCAATTTTCTGCCAAAACTTGCGCAATTGAAGCTAAGACCGCTGGGCTTTACGGGTTTTTTCTTGCGTTCTCATATGTTTAGCAGAATAAAGCACATAGACGACTTGACTTGCAGGGGACGAAACAGAAGAATCCAAAGTCCGCTGTAGAGGGACTGCCAGAAGCAGGCCCACTCGGCAGATCATGAGGCGCACACCCGCGCCGACCTGTTACACCCGCAACGCGTTACCTCGCGCTGGGTGGGAAAGGCCCGCAACACTTGGGACGATCCCAATACTTGCTCAGTCAGTGCTGACGTAGTCGGCGACCACCGTCGCTCATGCTCTGCTGGGAAGTAAACCTATTAAGACCCGTTCCATTTTTCGTGGGCGGTATTCTGGCGTTTTAGAGGTGAGCAACGTGGAGCTTTTATCTGGCGGTGAGATGCTCGTCCGCTTTTTGCGCGACGAAGGCGTCAAATATATCTACGGGTACCCGGGTGGTGCTCTTCTTCATGTTTACGATGCCCTGTTCAAAGAACCGGAAGTGACCCACATCCTGGTTCGTCACGAGCAAGCGGCTACCCATATGGCTGACGGCTATGCCCGTGCCACCGGTAAAGCCGGCGTGGTATTGGTGACATCCGGTCCAGGCGCCACAAACGCCATTACCGGTATCGCCACTGCCTATATGGACTCGATTCCAATGGTGGTCATCTCCGGTCAGGTGCCAAGCACCATGGTCGGCACAGATGCATTCCAGGAAACCGACATGATCGGTATTTCCCGGCCGATCGTGAAGCACAGCTTCATGATCAAGCACGCGTCGGAAATCCCTGAAGTCATGAAGAAGGCTTTCTACCTGGCGCAATCCGGTCGTCCGGGCCCAGTCGTTGTCGATATCCCGAAAGACATGACCAACCCGGCCGAGAAGTTCGAATACATCTTCCCGAAAAAAGCCAAGCTGCGCTCCTACAGCCCGGCTGTACGCGGTCACTCCGGCCAGATCCGCAAGGCGGCAGAAATGCTCCTGGCGGCCAAGCGTCCTGTGTTGTACGCGGGCGGCGGCGTGATCCTCGGCGGTGGTTCCGCACCACTGACCGAACTGGCGAAAATGCTTAACCTGCCAGTGACCAATACCCTGATGGGGCTGGGTGCCTACCCTGGCACCGACCGTCAGTTCATCGGCATGCTCGGCATGCACGGCAGCTACACCGCCAACCTGGCGATGCACCATGCCGATGTGATCCTTGCAGTCGGCGCGCGCTTTGACGATCGCGTGATCAACGGTCCGGCCAAGTTCTGTCCGAACGCCAAGATCATCCACATCGACATCGACCCGGCTTCGATCTCCAAGACCATCAAGGCCGATGTGCCTATCGTTGGTCCGGTTGAGAGCGTCCTGACCGAGATGGTCGCGATCCTCAAGGAAATCGGCGAGACCCCGAACAAGGAGTCCGTTGCCAGCTGGTGGAAGCAGGTCGACGAGTGGCGCGGTGATCGTGGCCTGTTCCCTTATGACAAGGGCGACGGCAGCAAGATCAAGCCACAAACGGTCATCGAAACCCTGTGCGAAGTGACCAAGGGCGACGCCTTTGTAACTTCCGATGTGGGCCAGCACCAGATGTTCGCGGCGCAGTACTACCGTTTCAACAAACCGAACCGCTGGATCAACTCCGGGGGGCTGGGCACCATGGGCTTCGGTTTGCCGGCGGCCATGGGTATTGCGTTGAGCTTTCCGGAGGCCGACGTCGCCTGTGTTACGGGCGAAGGCAGCATCCAGATGAACATCCAGGAGCTGTCGACCTGTCTGCAATACGGTTTGCCGGTAAAAATCGTCATCCTCAACAACGGTGTGCTGGGTATGGTTCGCCAGTGGCAGGATATGAGCTACGGCAGCCGTCACTCGCATTCCTACATGGAATCGTTGCCTGACTTCGTCAAGCTGGCAGAGGCCTACGGCCACGTCGGCGTACGCATCACCGAGTCCAAGGACTTGAAGTCGAAGATGGAAGAGGCGTTCGCCATGAAGGATCGCCTGGTCGTGATCGATATTTCGGTCGACACCAGCGAGCACGTCTATCCGATGCAGATCAAAGACGGCTCCATGCGCGATATGTGGCTGAGCAAGACGGAGCGTACCTAATCATGCGGCACATTATTTCCTTGCTTCTGGAAAACGAACCCGGTGCTCTGTCCCGTGTGGTTGGTCTGTTCTCGCAGCGCAACTACAACATCGAAAGCCTGACCGTGGCCCCTACCGAAGACCCGACCCTGTCGCGTCTGACGCTGACCACTGTCGGCCACGATGAAGTGATCGAGCAGATCACCAAGAACCTGAACAAACTGATCGAAGTGGTAAAACTGGTCGACCTGTCGGAGAGTGCTCACATCGAGCGCGAGCTGATGCTGGTCAAGGTCAAGGCCACCGGCGCCCAGCGCGCCGAGATCAAGCGCACCACCGATATTTATCGTGGACAGATCGTCGATGTCAGCGCCAGCGTGTATACCGTTCAACTGACCGGTACCAGCGACAAGCTCGACAGCTTCCTTCAGTCCATCGGCACTGCCTCGATACTGGAAACCGTCCGTAGTGGCGTGACCGGGATTGCTCGCGGCGACAAAGTACTCAGCATCTAAACCAAATTAGCGAATGGCCTGAACGGCCTGATATAGGGGAAATTCATGAAAGTTTTCTACGATAAAGACTGCGACCTGTCGATCATCCAGGGCAAGAAAGTTGCCATCATCGGCTACGGTTCCCAAGGTCACGCTCAAGCGTGCAACCTGAAAGACTCCGGCGTTGACGTGACTGTTGGCCTGCGTAAAGGCTCGGCCACCGTTGCCAAGGCTGAAGCCCATGGCCTGAAAGTGACTGACGTTGCTTCCGCTGTAGCGGCTGCCGACCTGGTCATGATTCTGACCCCGGACGAGTTCCAGTCTTCCCTGTACAAGAACGAAATCGAGCCAAACATCAAGAAGGGCGCTACCCTGGCCTTCTCCCACGGTTTCGCGATTCACTACAACCAGGTTGTGCCGCGCGCTGACCTCGACGTGATCATGATCGCGCCGAAAGCTCCAGGCCACACCGTACGTTCCGAATTCGTGAAGGGCGGCGGTATCCCTGACCTGATCGCTATCTACCAGGACGCCTCGGGCAACGCCAAAAACGTTGCACTGTCCTACGCCGCCGGCGTTGGCGGTGGTCGTACCGGTATCATCGAAACCACCTTCAAGGACGAGACCGAAACCGACCTGTTCGGCGAGCAAGCCGTTCTGTGCGGCGGTACCGTTGAACTGGTCAAAGCCGGTTTCGAAACCCTGGTTGAAGCTGGCTACGCGCCAGAAATGGCCTACTTCGAATGCCTGCACGAACTGAAGTTGATCGTTGACCTCATGTACGAAGGCGGTATCGCCAACATGAACTACTCGATCTCCAACAACGCCGAATACGGCGAGTACGTGACCGGCCCGGAAGTGATCAACGCCGAATCCCGTCAGGCCATGCGCAACGCCCTGAAACGTATTCAGGACGGCGAGTACGCCAAGATGTTCATCAGCGAAGGCGCCACCGGCTATCCTTCGATGACCGCCAAGCGTCGTAACAACGCCGCTCACGGTATCGAAGTCATCGGCGAGCAACTGCGCTCCATGATGCCGTGGATCGGTGCCAACAAGATCGTCGACAAAGCCAAAAACTAAGTCACGCCCTTGTACGAAGAACGCGGCTAAGGCCGCGTTTTTTCGTTTGCGGGGCGCTTCTGGTATAAAGCTGCATCGTTTGCGGTCGAACCGTCGTCCCCAGACACCAGTCCAAACTTTCCACCCCGTTGCAAGGTAATGTCCATGAGCGAACGTCCCGAAGAGCCAAACCAGGCTTCTGACGCCGAAAGCCTCCTGCCCGTCGATGAGCATATCGAGGAAGGGCACGACGCTGAAGGTCGTAAAGTCCGGCATCGTGGTATCTATCTTCTGCCGAATCTGTTCACCACTGCGAACCTGTTCGCAGGGTTTTACTCCATCATCAACTCGATGAGTGCACAGGCAGCCCTGAGCGCCGGTGACTCGGTCAATGCGAGCAAGTATTTTGCATTCGCCGCCATCGCTATTTTCGTGGCAATGGTGCTCGACGGCCTCGATGGTCGCGTTGCACGCATGACCAATACCCAGAGTGCCTTCGGTGCCGAGTACGACTCGCTGTCGGACATGGTTGCCTTTGGTGTGGCGCCGGCATTGCTGGCGTTCGGTTGGGCCCTGGGCGACATGGGCAAGGTCGGCTGGATGGTCGCCTTCATTTATGTGGCTGGCGCGGCATTGCGTCTGGCGCGTTTCAACACTCAGGTCGGTACCGCGGACAAGCGCTACTTCATCGGCCTTGCCAGCCCGGCAGCTGCCGGTGTGGTGGCGGGCATTGTCTGGGCGTTCAGTGATTACGGCATCCAGGGCTCTAAAATGTCCTTCCTCGTGGCGCTGATGGTAGCTGCGGCCGGCATGCTGATGGTCAGCAACATCAAGTACAACAGCTTCAAGGAGCTGGATCTGAAAGGTCGCGTGCCGTTCGTGGCCATACTTGCCGTGGTGCTGGTATTCGCGGTGGTGTTCAGCGATCCGCCACGCATCCTGTTGCTGGTGTTTCTCGCCTACGCTGCCTCAGGCCCGGTTCAATACCTGTTACGTCTGCGCCGGCACAAAAACCTGTAATTTCCCTCATACTCCGCAGTCTATTGGTGCATCTGTTCTCCAAAACTGCGGAGTAGCCATGCTGATCAAAGTCCCCAAAGCGTCCGACTGCCATGAGTCGGACGTCACGCCTGAATCCTTCTATCTTTCTCGTCGCCATCTATTAGGTGCAGCCGTTGCCGGTCTGGCAGCAAGCGGTTTGCCGCGCTGGGCCGGTGCAGATGAAGCAGTCCGTTATGCAGACGTCGAACCTGGTAACGCGCCTTCCTGGTTCACCGAAAAACTTCCAGCAACCAGGTGGGGGGCGGTCAACGTCAAGGACGAGGCGATCACGCCATTCAAAGATGCTACCCACTACAACAACTTTTATGAGTTCGGCGCCGACAAAGGTGACCCGGCGGCGAACGCCGGAGCGCTGAAGACGCAGCCATGGACAGTGGTAGTGGATGGGGAGGTTGGCAAGCCTGGGCGCTATGCACTTGAAGACTTCATGAAACCCTATCAGTTGGAGGAGCGGATTTATCGTCTGCGCTGCGTGGAGGCCTGGTCGATGGTTATTCCATGGATAGGTTTCCCCATCTCGGCGTTGCTCAAGGAAGTCGAACCAACCTCAAAAGCCCGGTTCATTCGTTTCGAAACCCTGCAGGACCCCAAGAGCATGCCGGGGCAGCGGTCCGGGTTTGCCCTGATCGACTGGCCTTACGTAGAAGGGCTGCGCCTGGATGAGGCGATGAATCCGCTGGCGATTCTGGCGGTGGGGATGTACGGGCGGGAGTTGCCTAATCAGAACGGCGCGCCGCTGCGTTTGGTGGTGCCATGGAAGTACGGCTTCAAGAGTATCAAGTCCATTGTGCGAATCAGCCTGGTCAGCGAACAGCCGAAAACCACCTGGCAAAGTATCGCCGCGGATGAATACGGTTTTTATGCGAATGTGAACCCTGCGGTTGACCATCCGCGCTGGACCCAGGCCCGTGAGCGACGTCTGCCCAGTGGGCTGTTCAAGCCAAATGTGCGAGACACGCAGATGTTCAATGGCTATGCCGAGGAAGTCGCCTCTCTATATACAGGGCTCGATCTGCGGAAGAACTACTGATGCGATATCCGCTTTGGCGTATGGGGGTATTCGTTGCTGCACTGGTCTGGCCGTTGCTTTGGTTGTATCAGGCTTGGGACGATGTGCTTGGGCCTGATCCGGGCAAGGTATTGGTTGACCGGTTGGGGTTGGGGACGCTTGTCCTTCTTCTCATTACATTGAGCATGACGCCACTGCAGAAACTCACGGGTTGGGCAGGGTGGATCTCTGTCCGCCGGCAGCTGGGGTTATGGTGTTTTGCCTATGTGGTCATGCACTTGAGCGCCTATATGGCGTTTATCCTCGGTTTTGACTGGTCGCAGTTGGGTGTCGAATTGCGCAAGCGCCCTTACATTATTGTCGGAGTTCTGGGGTTTCTCTGTTTGTTGGCGTTGGCGGTGACGTCCAATCGATACAGTCAGCGCCGTTTGGGGTCTCGCTGGAAGAAGCTGCATCGCCTGGTTTATGTGGTTCTGGGCCTGGGGTTGCTGCATATGCTCTGGATTGTGCGGGCTGATCTGAAGGAGTGGGCGATTTATGCAGTTATAGGTGCGTTGCTGATCGCATTGCGAATACCGCCTGTGACCAAGCGAATTCCACGCCTGATGAGCAAAAAGGGCACTTCTGCCAAAAAAGCGTAATTAGTGGTTGACGGCAGATTCTGGAAGCCTATAATTCGCCCCACTTCCGGCGCAGTCGAAACGGAAAACTCCTTGGTAAACAAT